>NZ_JBYIVZ010000002.1:0-369827 GCF_057710365.1 Streptomyces sp. bgisy027 | reverse complement strand
CACACCCACAGACACAGCGCCGCGAAGGCGATCGACACGAACGCCATGATGATCGGGACGAGACGGCGGCCGTTGAAGAAGCCGAGCCAGTCCACCAGCTTCGTACGGTGATAACGGGCCCAGAAGAACGCGGCCAGCAGACCCACCACGATGCCGCCGAACACACCCGGGTTCTGGTACTCGAACACGGTCACCGCGCCGTCCTGCACCTGGCAGCCCACGTTCGGGACCGCCTTCGAGCCCTCGGGGCAGTCCTCCGGGAACTGACGCAGCACGTTGTAGTAGACGAGGAACCCCACGACCGCCGCCAGCGCCGTCGAGCCGTCGGCCTTCTTCGCCATGCCGATGGCCACACCCACGCAGAACAGCAGCGGCAGACCCAGCGCACCGTCGAGCAGCGCCCCGCCCGCGCCCGCCATCACCCTGGAGACATCGGTCCAGCCGAGCCCGTCGTCGCCGAACACATCAGGCTGGCCGAGGCGGTTGAGGATGCCGGCGGCGGGCAGGACGGCGATCGGGAGCTGGAGACTGCGCCCCATCTTCTGAAGTCCCTGGAACGCGGTGTTCCACCGGGCGCGCGCAGGGCTGATGGCGGAGCTGTCGGCGCTCATGGACGCCCCTCGGTAAGGTGGTGTAGACCAGTTGGCGACGGTTCCATGTCGTGAGCGCCATCCTTCGGCACCGACGGCATGACCGCTCGCGAAGATGGGCCAACTGTGGGTTACTGCGACAAAGCGGTTCGGATCAGGGAGAAGGAACATGGCCAGCAAGGCTGAGAAGATCGTCGCCGGGCTCGGTGGCATCGACAACATCGAGGAGATCGAGGGCTGCATCACCCGGCTGCGCACCGAGGTCAGCGACGCCTCGCTGGTCGACGAGTCCGCCCTGAAAGCCGCCGGCGCCCACGGAGTCGTGAAGATGGGCACCGCCATCCAGGTCGTCATCGGCACCGACGCCGACCCGATCGCGGCGGAGATCGAAGACATGATGTGAGCCTGCGAGCTCACCGCGAGGGGCCCCTTCCCAGGCGATCACAGCCGCGGGAGGGGCCCCTTCCGTATGGGGCTAGGCTCACGCCATGGCAGCTACCTCCTCAACGACCCGAATCGACGGGCGCACCCCCGAACAGCTCCGGCCGGTCACCATCGAACGCGCCTGGTCCAAGCACGCGGAGGGCTCCGTCCTCGTCTCCTTCGGCGACACGAAGGTCCTGTGCACCGCCTCCTTCACCGAAGGCGTCCCGCGCTGGCGCAAGGGCAGCGGCGAGGGCTGGGTCACCGCGGAGTACGCCATGCTGCCCCGCGCCACCAACACCCGGGGCGACCGCGAGTCCGTCCGCGGCAAGATCGGCGGACGCACGCACGAGATCAGCCGCCTCATCGGCCGCTCCCTGCGCGCCGTCATCGACTACAAGGCGCTCGGCGAGAACATGATCGTCCTCGACTGCGACGTCCTCCAGGCCGACGGCGGCACCCGCACCGCCGCCATCACCGGCGCCTACGTCGCCCTCGCCGACGCCGTCGCCTGGGCCCAGGGCAGAAAGCTGATCAAGCCCGGCCGCAACCCGCTCACCGGCACCGTCAGCGCCGTCTCCGTCGGCATCGTCGGCGGCGTCCCGCTCCTCGACCTGCGCTACGAGGAGGACGTGAAGGCCGACACCGACATGAACGTCGTCTGCACCGGCGACGGCCGCTTCGTCGAGGTCCAGGGCACCGCCGAGGCCGAACCCTTCGCCCGCGAGGAGCTCAACGCCCTGCTGGACCTTGCCGTTTCCGGCTGCGGGGAGCTCGCGGAACTCCAGCGCAAGGCGCTTGATACCGTCCTCGAAAAGTAAAGGACGCCCCAAGTCGGGCCGCCTCCTCGGGCAACCGCACGGCCCTTCCCGGCGTCACTAGGGGTACGGGCGTACGGCACACCGCTGTGCGCCCGGCCAGTGGACACGGGGGCCTGCGAGGCCTGAGCAGGAGGGGAACTTCAAGCATGGCCACGAGCCGACGACGCCGGAGCCGTATCGCCACAGCCGCCGCAGCCATCGCGGCGGTCGGGCTGACGGCGGGGCTGACCACCGGCTGCGACGCCGTCAACAAGGCCCTGGACTGCGTCCAGACCGCCGACGCCATCGCCGACAGCGTCACGGAACTCCAGCAGGCCGTGGAGAGCGCCGCGAACGACCCGACGCAGCTGGAGGAGTCACTGACCTCCATCGACAAGAACCTCGACAAGATCGGCGACAAGACCGACAACACCGACGTCAACAAGGCGGTGGACGACCTCCAGCAGGCCGTCACCAACGTCCGCGACGCGGTCAGGAACGGCGACGAGACCCCTGACATCAGCCCGGTCACGGAGGCGGCCGGCGAACTGACGAAGGTCTGCACGCCGTAGCCGCGCCAGCCGGGCCGGGAGCGTCTGCCTGGTTGCGGTGCTCGGTCCGGCGCGGGTGCGTCGTGGCTGGTCGCGCCCGCCCGGCGGAGCCGCTCATGTCACAGCCCCGCGCCCCTTCGGGGGCGCGGCCCAGGGGGCGTCAAGCGGTACGGGACCTCACGCGATACTGGTCCCCATGACCCGCCTCATCCTCGCCACCCGCAACGCCGGAAAGATCACCGAGCTCCGGTCGATCCTCGCCGACGCAGGTCTCGGCCACGAACTCGTCGGCGCGGACGCCTACCCGGAGATCCCCGACACCAAGGAAACCGGCGTCACCTTCGCCGAGAACGCGCTGTTGAAGGCGCATGCCCTGGCGCGGGCGACCGGACTGCCCGCCGTCGCCGACGACTCCGGGCTCTGCGTCGACGTGCTGAACGGCGCCCCCGGCATCTTCTCGGCCCGCTGGGCCGGCCGGCACGGCGACGACAAGGCCAACCTGGACCTGCTGCTGGCCCAGCTCTCCGACATCGACGAAGCCCACCGCGGCGCCCACTTCGCCTGCGCCGCCGCCCTCGCCCTGCCGGACGGCACGGAGCGGGTGGTCGAGGGACAGCTGATGGGTACGCTGCGGCACGCTCCCGTCGGCACCAACGGCTTCGGCTACGACCCGATCCTCCAGCCGGAGGGCGAGATGCGGACGTGCGCCGAGCTGAGTTCCGAGGAGAAGAACGCGATCAGCCATCGCGGGAAGGCGTTCCGGGCGCTGGTGCCGGTGGTGCGGGAGTTGTTGGGCTGACTGGACGAAAAGGCCCGACGCCTTGCATATAAAGACGTCGGGCCATTCATTCCTGTGGGCCCGGTGGGACTCGAACCCACGACACACCGGACCTAAACCGGCGCCCTCTTGGCCAGCTGGGGTACGGGCCCGCAGCGCGGCCTACTCTACCGGTCCTCGGGGAGCCGGTATGCGGCGAGATCGATTCGCATAGGTGGCCGTCTGGCTGTGGCATGAAGGGCACAGATGCCGGAGGTTTTCGCGGCGGTTGTCCAGCCGGTCACCGTTGATGTGATCGATCTCCAGGACCAGGGGCTTACCCCCGCCAGATGTCGCCGATGTCGCATTCGGCGCAGATGTGCGGCACACCGAGATCGTCGAGGGCACGTCGTAGCAGGGCGGTCTTGGTGCGGTTCGAGCCCGGTTCCTCTCGTCGCAGGATTTGGTCGGGGGACTTTCGGTGCCGCGATGCGGAGCCGCGAAAGTGACCTTGCCCGGTGAAGTGATCAGTGGCGATGCCGTGTGCCTCCAGACTGCGCTTCACTCGTGCGCGGGCGGCGCCATTGGTGTCGCGATGGCCGAGGATCCTGAGTACGCCGGAAACGCTGGTGGCTTGGGCGGCCGCCGATGCGAGAACGTTCCGGGGAAGGTCTTCGAGGTCTCGTCCGCGGCCACGGGTGAAGTGCGACGTGTCGATGCCGAATTGGTCCAGTCGCTTTCTGACGAGCCCGTAGGGTCGTGGCATGGCAGTTGGGGCACAACAACCGCAGATTCTCCGGGCGGTTGTCCCACCAGTCACCGCTGATGTGGTCGACTTCGAGGCGGAGCGGTTTGCCGTTCCATTCCGGCCCTGTGCCGCACGCGGCACAGATTTCACGGACTCCGGTACACAGGAGCTCGCGGAGCAGCCGCTCACCAGGGACCCTTCCGTCCTCGGGGCTGCGCAGGGTGAGCGGAGCGCCGAGCGATCCCTTCGGACGTCCCTTGCGTGTAGGGACGAAGTGGGAAGTGTCGATTCCGAGCACGGCGATCCGGCGACTGATGTGCGTTTGGTTGCCCCCGACCTGGCTGGCTGCTGTTCCGGCACGACATGTCCGGGTTCGGCGGGCAACTGCCGAACCCGGACGGGACGTTTCGCAGGGAGCGGCTGGAGGCGGCTTTCGCCGGCGGCGTCGACTGGGCGCCGTTTCTCATCAGCAGGGGCGAGCATCCCGTCGGGTTCGCCTTCGTGCGGGCGATCGGCGGCCCCGTCCGTGTGCTCAACAGCTTCTTCGTCGTGCGGGGAGCGCGACGGGCCGGAGCCGGTCTGCGGGCCGTGCGGGAGGTGGTGCGGCGGCATCCCGGGGAGTGGGAGGTCGCCTTTCAGGACGGCTACCCGGGGGCCGTACGGTTCTGGCGGCGGGTCGCCGGGGAGCTCGCTCCGGGGATGTGGAGCCAGGAGCGCAGGCCGGTGCCGGGGCGGGCCGGCCTGGCACCCGAGGTGTGGATCTCGTTCAGATGCCCAGGTCCTTGATGATCTTCGCCACGTGGCCGGTCGCCCGCACGTTGTACAGCGCCCGCTCGACCTTGCCCTCCTCGTCCACGACCACGGTGGACCGGATGACGCCCATGTACGTCTTGCCGTAGTTCTTCTTCTCGCCGTAGGCGCCGTACGCCTCGGTGACGGACTTCTCCGGGTCGGCCACCAGCGTGACCTTCAGGGACTCCTTCTCGCGGAACTTGGCGAGCTTCTCCGGCTTGTCGGGGGAGACGCCGATGACGTCGTAGCCGGCGCCGGCCAGCAGCTCCAGGTTGTCCGTGAAGTCGCAGGCCTGCTTGGTGCAGCCGGGCGTCAGGGCGGCCGGGTAGAAGTAGACGATGACCTTGCGGCCCTTGTGGTCCGACAGGGACACGTCGTTGCCGTCGGCGTCGGGCAGGGTGAAGGCGGGGGCCACGTCCCCCGGCTGGAGTCGCTCGCTCATCGAACCAGCGTAACCGGGGAGCCTGACAGTGCGGTCCGGGGAGGAACTGACAGACTGTCCGGAAACAGCATCAGCTTCACTTCGGAGGCCGTACGGTGGCGGACACGTCGGACACCAGAACCCCGGCGCAGATCGAGGCGGACATCAAGGCCCGTCGCGCAGCTCTGGCCGAGACACTCGACGAGATCGGGGTGCGTGTGCACCCGAAGACGATCGTCGGTGACGCGAAGGCCAAGGTGGTCTCCAACATCGACCACACCCTCGGACGGGCCTATGTCGAGGTCAACCGGGTCGTGAGCGATGTGAAGGCCAAGTTCACGGACGAGGAGGGCGCGCCCCGTCTGGAGCGCATCGTGCCCGTCGCGATCGTCGCCGTCGGCCTCGTGGGGCTGCTGGCGATGAGCACCCGGCGCCGCAAGGGCTGAGCGGCGGCGGACCCGGCGGCGTATGCGGGCGGGAAAGGCAGGTAGGTTCAAGGGCGTGAGCGCCAACAGAAACGAGCACAGCACCCACCACGACAAGCTGCCCATCCGGATGCTGCACGACCGTGTACTCGTGCGGCAGGACACCGGCGAGGGCGAGCGGCGTTCCGGTGGCGGCATCCTGATCCCCGCCACCGCGGCCGTGGGCCGCCGGCTGGCCTGGGCCGAGGTCGTCGCGGTGGGGCAGAACGTACGCACCGTGGAGACCGGTGACCGGGTGCTGTACGACCCGGAGGACCGCGCCGAGGTCGAGGTGCGCGGGGTCGCGTACGTGCTCATGCGCGAGCGTGATCTGCATGCCGTGGCCGCCGACCGGTTCGAGGGGGCGGAGGACTCCACGGGGCTCTATCTGTAGCCCGCTCCACCTCGGGATCGACGGTTCGAGGGGGCTGGTGACCATCGTCACCGGCCCCTTTCGCTGTTTCTTTTGCTAGTTTTGAAGGAACCCGACGAGACGCGCCGTACCGGGATGTACGCAAAGACGACGCACCCCGTTGCACGCCGTACGTCTCGGAGGTGCCTGTCATGGCCTGGGTTCTGCTCGTCGTCGCCGGTCTGCTCGAGGTCGGTTGGTCGATCGGCATGAAGTACACCGACGGATTCACCCGGCTCGTCCCCAGCCTGTTCACCGGTGCCGGCATCGTCGTCAGCATGCTGCTGCTGTCCTGTGCCGCGAGGTCCCTGCCGATCGGCACCGCCTACGGCGTGTGGGTGGGCATCGGCGCGGCCGGTGCCGCGGTGGTCGGCATGGTCGTGCTGGGGGAGCCGGCCACCGCCGCGCGGATCTTCTTCGTCTGTCTGCTGCTGGTCTCCGTGGTGGGGCTCAAGGCGACCAGCGGTCACTGAGCCCCGTTGGTCAGTGAGCCCCGTTGGTCAGTGAGCCCCGGCGGTCACGGCCGGCGCGTCGTGCTGAGCGTCCCGGCGGTGTTCCCGGACGTTCCTCCGCCACCGGTGTCCGTCCCGCCGGTGTCCCCGCCGGTCGCTCCGCCGGTGTCCGTGCCGCCCGAGTCCGTGCCGCCGTCGGTGGTGCCGCCGTCCGTGGTGCCTCCGTCGGCGGTGCCGCCGGTGTCGGTCCCGCCGGTCGCGCCGCCGTCCGTGGTGCCCCCGTCGGCGGTGCCGCCGGTCGTGGTGTCGCCGGTGGTGCCGCCGTCCGTCCCGCCCGGGGTCTCGCCCCCGGTCTGGCCCTCGGTGTCCTGGCCGCCGGTCGTCGTCTCCCCGGTGGTGGCGTCCTCGTCCTGGTCGCCGGAGTCCTCGTCGCCCTCGGTGGGGTCGGTCGTCGGGTACTGGGGCTCGTCGGCGCCCTCCTGGAGCTGGAGGTCGAACTCACCGACCGGCTTGCCCTTCAGGGCCTCCTTGGTGAACTGGGCCCAGATGCCGGTGGGTGCCCCGCCGCCGTTGATGCGGTCCAGGCCCATCACTCCGTACAGCGACTTGTGCTCGGCCGTGTCCGGGTCCTGGCCCATGACGGCGACGACGGTGGCCAGTTCGGGTGTGTAGCCGGCGAACCAGGCGGCGGTGTCCTCCTCCGCCGTACCGGTCTTGCCGGCCGCGGGCCGGCCGGCGGCCAGGGCGGCGGTGGCGGTGCCGTTGTCGACGACGCTCTGGAGGACGGAGGTCGTGGTGTCGGCGGCCTCGCGGGTGATGACCTGCGAGGTCTTGCGCTCCGGCAGCTCGATGACATCGGCACCGTCCTTGGTGATCTTGTCGATCATCGTGTACGTGCCGTGCCTGCCGTGGTTGGCGAGCGTCGCGTAGGCCTCCGCCATGTCGAGGACGCTGGCGGTGGCGGTGCCGAGAGCGATCGACGGGAACGGCTGGAGGTCGGGGGTGCCGGTCGGCAGGCCCAGCTCGATCGCGGTGTCCTTCACCTTCTCCGGGCCGACGTCCACGGCCATCTGCGCGTACACCGAGTTCACGGAGGAGTCGGTGGCCTTGCGGACGGTGATGTCGCCGTAGGAGTGCTGGTCCTCGTTCTCGGGGTCGTAGGGCTTGCCGGTCCAGCCCTGGACCGGGCGCTTGTTGGTGCCGTCGTAGATCGTGTTCGGGGTGATCTGCCGGCCGTCCTGGGTGGTCGAGCCGTTCTCCACGGCGGAGGTGAACACGAACGGCTTGAAGGTGGAGCCGACCTGGAAGTCCCTGCGGGTGGCGTTCGGGGTGTACTGCTTGACGTAGTCGATGCCGTTGTACATCGCGACGACCTTGCCGGTCTTCGGGTCGACCGAGGCGCCGCCCGCGCGGACGTACTTGTCGACCTTGTTGTTCTTCGTGTCCAGCTTGTCCATCAGCTGGTCGTTGACGGCGTCGACGAAGGCGTTCTGCTTGTCCTTCTGGAGCGTGGTGGTGATGCGGTAGCCGCCGAGCTCCAGCTCCTCCGCGCTGACGATCTTGTTCCGGGTCAGATGGTCCTTCACGATCTGCACGATGTAGCCGCGCTGACCGGAGAGGTTGGTGGAGGTCGAGGCCTCCTTCGGCGCCGGGAACTTCATGCCCGCCCGCTTCGACTCGCTGAGCCAGCCCTTGGTGACCATGCCGTCCAGGACGTAGTTCCAGCGGGCGACGGCCGCGGACTTGTTCTCCGGGTGGGCGACGACGTCGTACTCGCTGGGCGCGTTGACCAGCGCGGCCAGGTACGCGGAGCGGGCCGGGTCGAGGTCCTTGGCGTCCATGCCGTAGTAGGCCTGGGCGGCGGCCTGGATGCCGTAGGCGTTGCGGCCGAAGAAGCTGGTGTTGAGGTAGCCCTCGAGGATCTCGTCCTTCGTCTTCTCGCGATCGAGCTTGATCGCGATGATGAACTCCTTGGCCTTGCGGGTGACCGTCTGGTCCTGGCGCAGGTAGTAGTTCTTCACGTACTGCTGGGTGATCGTGGAGCCGGACTGCTTGCCCTTGCCGGTGGCCGTGTTCCAGGCGGCCCGCAGCATCGCCTTGGGGTCGACGGCCGACTCGGAGTAGAAGTCGCGGTCCTCGGCGGCCAGGATCGCGTGCTGGGCGTCCTTGGACATCTGCGCGAGGGTGACGTTCTCCCGGTTGACCTCTCCGTCGCGGGCGATCACGGAGCCGTCCGCGTACAGGTAGACGTTGGCCTGCTTGGTCGCGAGCGCGTTGGCGGGCGGGATCTTGACGATGGAGTAGGCCAGGAAGAACCCGCCGACGAGCAGCAGCGTGCCGACGACGAAGGTGGCAAGGACCATGCGCCAGGTCGGGATGATCCGCCGCCAGCCCGTCCTCCTGGGCCGCTTGGGCTTCCCGTTCGGCTGCTGTGGCTGGGCCTGCGGCTCTTGCGGCTGCGGCTCGTCACTCATCTCGCGCTCGGACTCCTGTTTCGCGTCGTACGTTCCCGTACGCCCTCGTACGCCTACTGCGCCCCCATTGAAGACTCTCGCACCGGGCGTTCCGTTCCCGGAAACCGGCGCGTGTCCTGGAAAGTGAGCGAAACTTCGCCCTCGGGGGCGCCCGGAAAATGGCTGGCAGCCCCGGATCCGCGCGCACTAGGCTCCTGCGCTTCGGTGCCGGGCGCGGGCGAGGAGGGCGGTGGATGTGGGCTCCGGGCGGTTGTACCTGGCCGTCGCGGCAGGCGGCTTCAGAAGGTACGCGACCTATCGGGTGGCCACCGCGGCCGGGGTGTTCACCAACACCGTCTTCGGCGTGATCCTCGTCCACACGTATCTCGCGCTGTGGGACCAGAAGCCTCATCTCGGCGGGTACGACCAGGCGCAGGCCGTCACCTATGTGTGGCTGGGCCAGTGCCTGTTCGCCACGCTCGCGATCCAGGGCGGCGGCGCGGAGAAGGACCTGATGGACCGGATCCGTACCGGTGAGATCGCCGTCGACCTGTACCGGCCGGCCGACCTGCAGCTCTGGTGGCTGGCCGGGGACCTGGGGCGGGCGCTGTTCCAGATGATCGGGCGGGGAGTGGTCCCGTTCCTGTTCGGCGCCGTGTTCTTCCCGATGGCGCTGCCGACGGACGTCACTTTGTGGGCGGCCTTCGTGGTGACGCTGCTGCCGGCGGCGGTCGTCAGCTTCGCGATCCGCTATCTGGCGGCCCTGAGCGTGTTCTGGCTCCTGGACGGCAAGGGCGTCAACCAGGTCCTGATGATCACCGGGGTCTTCTTCTCGGGCATGGTGCTGCCCCTGAACGCCTTCCCGGGCGTGCTGGGCGAGATCGTGCGCGTGCTGCCCTGGGCGGCGCAGATCCAGATGCCGGCGGACGTGCTGATGGGGGAGAGGGCGCCGCTCGGGGCGTTCGCCTTCCAGGCGATGTGGGCGGCGGTGCTGCTGGCCGCGGGGCGGATCGCGCAGTCGGCGGCGACGCGTCGGGTGGTGGTGCAGGGTGGGTGAGCGTTCCGCCCTGCTCGAAGGGCTGCGGGCCTACCGGCTGATCGCCGCCATGTGGGTGCGGTCCAGCATGACGTACCGCACCTCCTTCGCCGTCACGGTGCTCGGCAACCTGATGGTGACCGGCCTGGACTTCGTGACGATCCTGCTGATGTTCTCGCAGGTGGACACCCTGGGCGGCTGGTCGCTGCCGGAGATCGCCCTGCTGTACGGCCTGTCGGCGACCGCGTTCGGGATCGCGGACCTGGTGCTGGGGTCGATGGACGTCCTGGGCGGCCGGATCCGCGACGGCTCCTTCGACACGCTGCTGGTGCGGCCCGCTCCGGTGCTCGCGCAGGTCGGCGCCGACCAGTTCGCGCTGCGCCGCCTCGGCCGGATCATGCAGGGTGCGCTGGTCCTGGGCTGGGCGCTGGTGTCGGCCGGCATCGACTGGACGCCCGCGAAGGTGCTGCTGGTGCCGGTGATGCTGATCAGCGGCGCGGTGATCTTCTCGGCGGTGTTCGTGGCGGGCGCGGCCTTCCAGATACTCGCGCAGGACGCCGCCGAGGTGCAGAACGCGTTCACGTACGGCGGGACCACACTGCTTCAGTACCCGCCCACCGTGTTCGGCAAGGACCTGGTGCGCGGCGTGACCTTCATGCTGCCCCTCGCCTTCGTCAACTGGGTGCCCGCCGCCTACGTGCTGGGGCGGCCGTACCCGATCGACCTGCCCGGGTGGACGGCCTTCGCGTCGCCCCTGGTGGCGGCGGTGTGCTGTGCCCTGGCCGGTCTGGCGTGGCGGGCCGGGCTGCGGTCGTATCGGAGTACGGGGAGTTAGGGGGCGGGCCATGCGGGACGAGACGGCGTTCATCGAGCTCGACGGTGTCGAGAAGGTCTTCGACGTGCGCAGGAAGACCGGTTTCCTCAAACGGGAGCGGCGGCAGGTGCGGGCCGTCGACTCGATCTCCTTCCGGGTGGCGCGCGGGGAGATGGTGGGCTACATCGGGCCGAACGGCGCCGGCAAGTCGACGACGATCAAGATGCTGACGGGGATCCTCACCCCGAGCGGCGGCCGTCTGCGGGTGGCGGGCCTCGATCCCTCCCGCGAACGCACCAGGCTCGCCCACCGCATCGGGGTGGTGTTCGGGCAGCGCACCACGCTGTGGTGGGACCTGCCGCTGATCGACTCGTACAGGCTGATGCACCGCATGTACCGCATCCCGGACGCCCGGTACCGCGAGAACCTCGACCGGCTCGTGGAACTCCTCGACCTGGCCGAGCTGTTGGATGCGCCCGTACGGCAGCTCTCCCTCGGGCAGCGGATGCGCGGCGACATCGCGGCGGCGCTGCTGCACGACCCCGAGGTGCTGTACCTGGACGAGCCGACCATCGGGCTCGACGTCATCTCCAAGGCCAAGGTCCGTGAGTTCCTGCGGGAGTTGAACACCGAGCGCGGCACGACGGTGCTGCTGACCACCCACGACCTCCAGGACATCGAGCAGCTGTGCTCACGGGTGATGGTCATCGACCACGGGCGGCTGATGTACGACGGCCCGCTCGCCGGGCTGCACGAGGTGGGGGAGAGCGAGCGGATCCTGGTGGTCGACCTGGAGCGCGAGCTGCCGCCGATCGAGGCGGCGCCCGCGCGCGTGGTGAAGGTGGAGGGGCCGCGGCAGTGGCTGGCGTTCCCGGCGGCCGAGTCGGCGGCGGTGCTGGTGGCGCGGATCGCGGCGGAGTATCCGCTGGTGGATCTCTCGGTGCGGGAGCCCGACATCGAGGCCGTGATCGCCAGGATGCTGCATTCTTCGGCGGACACCCCCGAACCCCCGCCCGAGCGGACCGAGCGGGCGGGACCGACCGAGCGGGCGATCTCGTAGCCCCCGGGCGGGGTAGCTCGTAGGCTGCCCGTATGAGCGACGAAGCCCCGGAGCTGCGTGCCTCCGACGCCGATCGTGAACGAGTCGCCGAGGTCCTGCGGGACGCCCTCGCGGAGGGGCGCCTCGACATGGAGGAGTTCGAGGAACGCCTCGACGCGACGTACAAGGCACGCACCTACGGGGATCTGGCCCCGATCACCCGGGATCTGCCGGTCGGCGCGGTGGCCGTGCCGAAGGTCGACATGGTGAAGAGGCCCGGGGCCGCCGGGAGTTGGAGCGACCGGATCGTCGGCGGGGAGGGGTCCTCGACGTGGGGTGTCGCCGTGCTGTCGGGGTTCCAGCGCAAAGGACGCTGGACCGTGCCGAGGCGGTTCAACTGCTTCGCCTTCTGGGGCGGCGGGGAGATCGACCTGCGCGAGGCGAACTTCGCGGACGGGGTGGTCGAGATCAACTGTGTCGCGATCATGGGCGGGGTGGAGGTCGTCGTGCCGCCCGGGGTCGAGGTCGAGGTGCGCGGGATCGGGATCATGGGCGGTTTCGACCACCGTGAGGACGGGGCGCCCGGGGATCCCGGTGCGCCGCGGGTGGTCGTGACCGGGTTCGCCTTCTGGGGCGGCGTCGGGGTCGAGCGGAAGCTGACCCGGACGCAGAAGCAGGAGCTCCGCGAGGAGCGGCGCCGGGAGCGGCTGGAGCGGCGTGAGCAGCGGCGGGAGCTGCGGTCCTCGGCGCGGGACGAGAGTTACGAGGGCCATCGGAGGATGCTCGAGGAGCACCGGGACCTGTGGCGTCACGGTCACAGCGAGCCCGGGGCCCGCCGGGAGAAGTCCCGGGAGCGGGACGAGGACTGAGCGCCCCCCGCCCCCGCCCCCGCTCGCTGAGCCGGCCGCCGCTACAGCTCCGCCGGCGCCGCGCCCTTCAGGTCCTGGAGATCGAAGGACTCCGCCATGCGCTCGTAGCCCTTGTCGCTCGGGTGGAGGTGGTCGCCGGAGTCGTAGTCGGGGCGGAACCTGCGCGGGTTGTACGGGTCGCGCACGGCCCTGTCGAAGTCGGCGACCGCGTCGAAGACCCGGCCCGCGCGGATCTCGGCGTTGATCTGCCGGCGCACGTTCTCGCGGGCGTCGGTGTAGCCCCGGTGGCCCTGGAAGGGCATCAGGGTGGCGCCGACGACCTTGAGGCCGCGGGCGTGGGCCTGGCGGACCAGGGTGCGCAGCCCGTCGAGGATGCGCTGGGGGTCGGCGAGGCCGGGGTTGCGCAGGATGTCGTTGACGCCGAGGTCGATGACGACGACCTTGACGCTCGTGCGGGACAGCACGTCGCGGTGGAAGCGGCCGATGCCCGCCTGGTTGTCGGCGGGGCGCCCGGCGCCGCTGGCGAGGATCTGGTTGCCGCTGATGCCCTGGTTCACGACGCTGTAGCGCGGCACGTCCTGGCCGGCCGCGACGGCCGCCCGCAGCCGCCGCGAGAGGACGTCCGTCCAGCGGCGGTTGGCGTTCTGGGTGGACGTGATGCCGTCGGTGAGCGAGTCCCCGAAGACCACGACGGTGCCCTCGGAGTCGTGACTGAGGACGTCCAGCGCGGTCACGTACCGCCAGGCGTCGACCTGGCCGGTGTACGCCGTGCCGGTCGTGTCCTCGGTGAGGTCGCCCTCGGCGACGTAACTGGTCTGGCGCGCGTGCGGGTGGTAGGTCACCGGGCCGGACGGGGTGGGGGAGTAGGTGGTCACCAGGACGTCGGCGTCCGCCGGGATCGTCATGCGCACGGCGTCGCTGAACACCTGCCGGCCCGGCGGGATGACGACGGTGGGGCTGCCGCCGAAGGTCAGCCGGTGCATGGTGTCGGCGACCGCGGCGGCCGTCGAGGAGCCGGCGGCGAGCGCGACCGAGGCGTGCGTGATCGTCAGCCGGGACTGGCCGTAGAGGTTGGACAGCGTGATCCGGGCACTCGTACCGCCGACGCTGGTGTGCACGACGTTGCGCACCGAGTCGCCCGCGAGGCCCTCCAGCTCGGTGCCGGGCTCGGCGCCGACCGGGGAGGCGGACCAGGCACCCACCCAGATGCCGGTCGAGGCCGGGGCGACGGGGCCCCGTCCGGAGCCGGTCTTCGTGGGGGCGCTCCTGCCGGTCGCGCTGCCCGCGTCGGAGGCGACTGCGATGTATATCGCGGCGGAAAGCGTGACGATCAGGGCGATGATCGCGCTGAGCAGGGCATAACCGTTTCGCCTGGTCATGCGGTGCGTGTCTCCTCGGGCGGATGGGAGCCCGAGGCTCCGATGTGATCACCTCATGATGCGTCATGAGGCGGAGGGGAGTTGCACGGACCCCCCATTGGGCCGCCGGAGTTCATCCGGACTTCGCCATCGACCTCCCCCACGGGACAGACGCCGGGAACTCTTGATTCGTTCCAGGAGTAGGTCAGGAAGGGACAATGTGTGCGGGGGATCCTGGACGGGTGGAGCGGAATGGAACGTACGAATCAGGATGAAACGGGAACGCCTGTCGTAGAGCAGCATGCCCGGCCGGAGACCGCTGGTAACCGGCGCGTGCCCGCATCGGCCGTACGTGCGATGACGACGTTCACCGCCGCCGACCAGGAGAAGCAGCGCGGCGTACGGCGGATGAAGATCACCGCGACCGGGCTGCTGCTCTTCGTCGCGCTCGTGTACGTCCTCGCCAAGGTCGCCTCGAACCAGGGCGCGGACGCCTGGGCCGGCTACGTCGCGGCGGCCGCCGAGGCCGGCATGGTCGGCGCGCTCGCCGACTGGTTCGCCGTCACGGCCCTGTTCCGTCACCCCCTCGGCCTGCCCATCCCGCACACCGCGATCATCCCCACCAAGAAGGACCAGCTCGGCGTCTCGCTGGGCGAGTTCGTCGGCGAGAACTTCCTCTCCCGGGACGTCGTACGGCAGCGCCTGCGCGCCGTCGGCATCGGCAGCCGACTCGGCGCCTGGCTCGCCGAACCCGAGCACGCGGACCGGGTGACGGCGGAGCTGTCCGCGGCACTCAGAGGTGCCCTGACGGTCATGCGCGACTCGGACGTCCAGGCGGTCGTGGGCGAGGCGATCACCCGGCGTGCCGACGCCCAGGAGATCGCGCCCGGCATAGGGAAGATGCTGGAGAAGATCGTCGCCGACGGCGGCCACAAGCGGGTCGTCGACCTGGTCGTCGCCCGGGCCCAGAACTGGCTGATACTGCACGACGACGAGATCATGGACGCCGTGCAGGGCGGTGCCCCCGGCTGGACCCCGAGATTCGTGGACCGCAGGGTCGGCGAGCGGGTCTACAAGGAGCTGCTGCGCTTCGTCACCGAGATGCGGGACATGCCCAGCCACCCGGCCCGCGGCGCCCTCGACCGGTTCCTCACCGACTTCGCCTCCGACCTCCAGTCCGACACGGAGACCCGCGCGCGCGTCGAGCGGCTCAAGGGCGAGGTGCTGGGCCGCGGCGAGGTGCAGGACCTGATCGCCTCCGCCTGGACCGCCGTACGCCGGATGATCGTCTCGGCGGCCGAGGACGAGCGCAGCGAACTGCGGCTGCGGGTGCGTGCCTCGCTGCTGTCGCTGGGCGCGCGGATGGCGGTCGAGCCCAGGCTCCAGGCCAAGGTCGACGGCTGGGTGGAGGGCGCGGCGGTGTACGTCGTCTCCACCTACCGCAAGGAGATCACCTCCCTGATCACGGACACCGTGGCGAGCTGGGACGCCGAGCACACCACCCGGAAGATCGAGGCGCACATCGGCCGCGACCTCCAGTTCATCCGGATCAACGGCACCGTGGTGGGCTCGCTCGCCGGGCTGCTGATCTACATCGTGTCGCGGGCGCTGGGGGCGTAGGCCTGCGGCGGCCTGTGCGGGTTCGGTGGGGGGTGCGCGTCGTGCCTGCGTGTGCGTTGTGGGTCGGGGCCGTGCCGGGGGGTGTCCGTCCTCGGTCGGGCGGTCGCCGTGGCTCCAGAGGTGCTGTTCGTTGACGCCCGCCGCTGCGGGCGGACACCTCCCGGCACGGCCCCTTGCCGCCGTACGCGGCCGCGGGGCCACTGCGGGCGGACACCTCCCGGCACGGCCCCTTGCCGCCGTACGCGGCCGCGGGCCCGGTCCCGGCTCTCCCCCGAGCGGGAGCCGGGACCGGGCCGGTCCTTCGTGCGGCGGTGGCCTCTACTGCGGCTCGCGCCGGGCCCGGTCGCGGCGGCGCAGCAGCAGGAGGCCGCCGGCGAGGGCCGTGACGCCCGTGGCGGCGGTCCAGCCGAGGAGGCCGTTCGAGCCGGTGGCGGCGAGGTCGTCGCCGGCGGCGGAGGGCGAGGGAGATGCCGGGGTTCCGGTCTGCGGGCGGGGACCGGACCCCGTACCGGCGGCCTCGGAGGGGCCGGAGGCGGACGGGCTCGGCGATCCGCCGCTGCTGCCCGCCCCGGTCGTTCGCCCCCGGGTGAACGCCAGCGTCCCGAAGCCCAGTTGGTCGTAGCCGCCGCTGTCGGGGCCGTAGTTCCCGCCCCCGCCCTCGGGGGCGGACCTGGCGGCGATCCGGGTGAGGTACGACGCCGGCAGGCCCCGGCGCCCTGAGTAGTGGTTGGCGATCATCGCCCAGATGGGGCGGGTCATCTCCGGGTTGACGGGCGCGGCCTCGGTCACCGTCTCCGACCCCGACCAGCCGTCGATCGCGCCCTTCCTCCGGGTGTTCGCGGTGAACGGCACCTTCTCGCCCATCGCCCACTTGGCCACGTACTGGGCGCCCTTGAGGAAGCGGCTGTCGTCGTGGCCGTACAGGTCGATGCCCTGGTTCCAGGCCATCTCGCAGATCGTGCCCATCAGGCCGACGCCGAGCAGGGCGTGCCCCTGGTCGCGGCCGGCCTCCAGCCACTCGCCCAGTCCGTCGTCGTGCACGACGGGGATAGCGTTCCTGATCGAGCCGAGGCCCTCGCCGTGCTTGAAGTACTCGACGGCGCGCTCGACCTTCGCCCGGTCGTCGCAGTGGATGCCGACGGCCAGGACGCAGGCCATGTTGCACAGGTCCCAGTTGGTCCAGTAGTTGCTGACGACCGCGTTGTTGTGGTGGGCGAGGAAGCTCTCGCTCAGCGGGTGGAAGACGTCGAGCAGCATCCTGCGGAACCGCTCGGCCTCGAAGTCCTCGTGGTCGCGGACGAGTTCGGCGGCGTTGGCGAACTGATAGCCGTACAGCCCGGCCGCGAGAAACCGGTCGGCGCTGCCCGCGACCTGGGTCAGCGTCCCCGACCAGGCGTTGAGGACGGCGACGGCGGTGTCGGCGTGCGCACGCTCGCCGGTGATGTGCCAGCGCAGGGCGTTCTGGTAGGCGGCGTGGATGTCCTTGTAGAGCGCCGCGTAGTTCTGGGGGGTTCCGGCGCCTCGGTGGACGACGGCGCTGGGCCGGGGACGCCAGCCGCTCTGAGCGTGGGGGTTGGCGGCGAGCCGGGCGAAACCGGCCGTCCAGGGCTGGGCGCCCGCCTTCACCTTGGCGGCCATCCGGTCCAGGTCGGCGCGGGTGTGCAGCAGGCCGGGATGGGCGAAGGAGACCCCGGCTGCCCCGGCTGCTCCGGCTGCTGCGATAGCCGGGGTGGTCGTGCCGATTCCCGCCCCGACGGCTCCGGCGGTCGCGCCCGCGGCCCTGAGCAGGCTCCGGCGGCTGATCTGTCGTGTCACGTGTCTCGTTCCTCGCGTGCCTGTGGCTGGGGACGCAGGGGAGACGGGGGCAGACTGCGGGGGATAACAAAAACTCCGGACAACCGTTCCAGGGAGCCGCACCGATGACCGTCCGCAGGATCGTCCCCAACGTCCACGCCGGGTCCGAGGAAGCGATCGCGACGGGCCGTGACTTCTACGGCCTGCTCGGTTTCGAGGAGGTGATGGACATGGGCTGGGTGACGACCATGGCGTCCCCGGCCAACCCCTCCGCCCAGATCAGCTTCTTCACCGAGGACCGCACCGGCCCCGTCGTCCCCGACCTGAGCGTGGAGGTCGAGGACGTCGACGCCGTGTACACGCGGGTACTGGCATCGGGCGCGGAGATCGTACGGGAACTCAGGGACGAGGAGTGGGGCGTACGCCGCTTCTTCGTACGGGACCCGGGCGGCCGCGTGGTGAACGTCCTGACCCACCGGTCGTAGGGGGAGGTGCGGCTGACCTACCGGTTGTAGGGGGAGGTGCGGCTGGCCTACCGGTCGTAGGGGGGTACGGCTGACCTACCGGTTGTAGGGGGAGGTACGGCTGACCTACCGGTTGTAGGGGGAGGTGCGGCTGGCCTACCGGTCGTAGGGGGAGGTGCGGCTGGCCTACCGGTCGTAGGGGGGTACGGCTGACCTACCGGTCGTACGGGGAGGTGCGCCTGACCTACCGGTCGCAGGGGGGACGTACGGCCGTGACGTGCTGGACCGCCCTTCGCGGAGACGGCCCCCGCGTCAGCCGCGGCGGTCCGCCACCGCCCAGGACGCCAGGGCCATCGCGCCCGCCACCCCGAACACGGCGGGCCAGGCGCCCACCTTCTTGGCCAGTGGGTGCGAACCGGCGAAGGCGGCGACGTAGGCGGTGGTCAGGGCGCCCGCGGCCCTGCCGCCCGCCCGCTGCCGCCACTGCTGTGCGGCGGTGGCGCCCGCCACGGCCAGTACGGCACCGCCGAGCTGCCGGTTCCTGGTCCAGCGGGCCACCCCGTACCCGCCGACGAGCCCGCCCGCCGCGACCACCGCGCTGGGAACCTTCGTCATGTTGCCTCCAACCACCGCTGCCGGGGCCGGCGACCACTTCGGCCGGTCCCTTCAGAACCGAGGCTAACCGGCCCGGTCCCCGCGGGACTCCGCCCGGGCCCGCAGCTCGGTCACGTAGCCCGCGCCGATGGCGCTCCCGACTGCGGTGAGGGCGAGCGCCGGCACGCCCGGGTTCACATAGCCGGGCACGTCACCCGTGTCGTAACTCCCGCCGTCGCTCGTCTCGCAGACGAACCCGAGCGGGATGTACGTCACCTTGTGCCCGGTGATCTCGATGCCCCGCTCGTGCCGCTCCCACCAGCCCGCCGTACGGCAGGACCGCGGGGGCGCCGAGTCGGTGCCGCCGTCCTCCGCCACCATCACCGCGCCGCACACGGCAAGCAGCCCCCACGCGTACAGGGCGAACGCCCCGGCGCCCGCGAGGGCCGCGATGCCGCGCAGCGCGCCGGGGACTCCGGTGCGCAGTTCGCGCCGGTCGGCCAGGGTGCGGATGCCGTATCCGGTCAGACCGATCGCGGTGATGACCGCGACCAGGACGAACAGCAGGAGCAGCAGGAGCACCTGGCCTCCAGGTGGTGGGAACGACGGACGACCACGGGTGCGACGAGTCCAACAGGGCCCGGCGCACCCGGCTGTGGTGGAGCCCACAGTTCCGGCAACAGGAGCGCAACAGGATCGGGATCACGGGGCCGGTGCCATGGGATCAGCGCCACGGGGCCGCTGCCACGGGATCGGTGTCACGGGATCGGTGTCACAGCACGTCGGCCAGGCGGTCCACCTGGTCCGGGGCGAAGCCGTAGCAGTAGAGCATCACCTCGTCGACGCCCAGATCGGCGTAGGCGGTGAGGGCGGTGCGGATCCCGGCCGGGGTGGTGAGCATGCCGTCGACCATGCGGTCGGGCGTGCCGGTGAAGGCGTGGTAGGCGTGCATACGGGCGCGGCTGTGCGTGGTGTGCCGTGCGTGGGCTCAGTTGCGGGAAGCGATCCGCAGGCCGCCCGCCCCGCTCTCCTCGTGCCGCGCCCGCACCCGCAGCCCGGCCTGGCACAGCAGCTCCAGCGCCCGGGCGTGGGAGAGCCGCAGCTTGCGGTAACTGCGGGCGGTGAGCGTCCAGTCGGCGTCGCCGTCGGCGCGTGTGTGGATCAGATCGTGCACGACGACCGTGTAGTCGTTGTAGTCGTCCGGGTACTCCAGGAAGCACGTCATGATCCGGTCCTCGGTGGCCCGCACCGGAAGGAAGCGGTCGGTGCCGGTGAGCGGGACCGTCAGGTCGCGGTAGGAGAACACGGCCGTCCCCTCGGGCGCGAGGGCCGCGGCGACATCGGCGAAGAGAGCGGCAACCGGGCTGCGTGCGCGGCGAGTTCACCCAGCAGCGGCCGGCTCGGATCGACCGCGAGGACGGAGTCGAAGCCCAGCGCGGCCAGCGCGAGACTGGCGTGCCCCGGACCGCACCCCAGATCCACGGCCGGCGACCCGGCCGCCGTGCCGATCGCCGTCCCGGGCATCACGCCCCACTCCGCGAGCGCGGCACGCTGCCCCGCCGCGAGGGCGTCGAGATCACCGCCGAGCATCCAGGTGTAGTGCTCGGTGATCTACCGGCACACGGGCGCCCGCGTCCTGACGCCGATGGACGGCGCGGGGCGCGAGGGGGACCACTGAGCCTTGCCCGGAAAACCCACGAACCCCCCGACCAGTCACAGGAGTTGACCCCCGCTCAGGTGTGACTCACGTCACCGCCCTCCCGGCCGTAGAAAGCGGATGCGGCCCCCTGTCGTACTGGCATGCTCATGAATGACTACTGAGGGGTAACCATGCCGCCGCCCGCGCGCCCCGCGCCGGACCGGCCATACCGGCATGCCCGTCTCGACGACCGGCGTACCGGCCCCTCATGCGTCACCTCCTGCAGCGCACCCCCATACAACGCTCCCGAGGAACACGCGTGCACAGACCCAAGTTCAAGCGCCACGCCGTACTGTCGGCGATCGCTCTCGCGGCCGTACTGACCACCGGCTGCTCCACCCACACCCCGACCGCCACGGACGCGGCGGCCGCCACGGCTTCGGAGAGCCCCGAGCCCGCAGCCGCCCAGGAACAACTCGCCGTCGTATCGGCCCCGTCCGGTGCGGCCACCCCCACCGCCGTGGCCGACGGCGACGGGGGAGGCGGGGCGAAGAAGTCCTCCCTCAAGGTCGCCTCGTACGACAGGAAGACCGGCCGGGCCGTCATCTCGTCGCCGTCGGCGACGAAGCCGACAGCGACGCCGTCGACCAGCGCTCCCGCCGACCCGTCCTCCAGCCCCTCCGCCCAACCCCCGGTGGCCGTCGGCGACATCATCGCCAGCGCTCCCGCCCCCGGTGCCCCCGACGGCGTACTGGCGAAGGTCACGGACGTCGTGGGCGCCGCGGAGAGCGGCGGTACCGCCGTCGAGACGGAACCGGCGAAGCTCAACTCCGTGCTGGGCGCGAGCAAGGCCGAGGGCGAGGTCCCCGTCGACCCGTCCTCCGTCGACGTCAAGCCGCTCGTGAACGGCGTGAAGGTCTCCTGGGCGAAGACCGGCGACCTCCGCTTCGGCCCCGAGGGCGCGAAGCTCCCGCTGGGCAGCCTGCGACTCGACGTCGGCGCCGCGATCGCCACGGCCGAGGGCGCCCCGGCGTCGGCGGCCGCGTCGGTGGAGGGCTTCGTACAGCTGGCCCCCGAAGTCGCGTTCTCGTACGACGGCTCGCAGGACACGGAAACCTCCGGGACTACGGGCAGCACCGCGTCCGGGACTACGGGCAGCGCCGCCTCCGGGACGACGGACAGCTCGGCCCGTTCCGACGGGAAGGGCACGTCACCCGGCGCCGCCTTCCTGGGCCTCTCGGGTGACTGGTCCTCCAAGTGGTCCCTGAAGGGCCGCGCGGCCGGCTCCACCGAGGGGCAGCCGATCCGCATCCCCTTCGCCGAGCTCCACTCCGACCCGGTGATCCAGGTCGGCCCGATCCCGGTCGTCGTCAACCTCGACCTGACCTGCTACATCCAGGTGAACGCGGACGGCAAGGTCACCGTCGACGTCGAACAGGACCTCAAGGGCGACTTCCGCGTCGGCGGCAGCTTCTCCTGGGCCAAGGGCTGGACCCCGGTCAGCGAGTCCGACATGACGGGCGAGCCCCTGAAGACCAGGGTCACGGCAGCGGGCGACGTCAAGGCGGCCCTCGGCGCCGAGGCCACGGTCGGTCTCTACGGCACGGTGGGCGTCACCGCCGACCTCGCCCCGTACGTCCGCGCCCACGCCGACGCGTCGGCCGAGGGCTCCGCCGACGGCACGGGCTCGGCATCCGGCGCCTACGCCCTCTACGGCGGAGTGGACCTGACCGGCACCCTCAACTTCCAACTCACCATCTTCGGCACCCCGGTCTTCCGGACGAAGATCCCGCTGGGCGCCCTCCACCACGAATGGCTCCTGACGGAGGGCAAGGCGGGGGCGACGGCACCCCCGCCCCCGACGAAGTCCGGCTGACCCCCACCCCACACCGCTCCATGACGCGGGCCGCAACGCTCAACACGAGCTGGTGCGGCCCGCGTCGGCGTCGGCGTCGAGGCGCACCTTCGTACTCCTGTGGCTTCCCGGGCCCTTTCCGGCCGCCGGCTTCCCGTGGCGGCCGGCAAGGGCCGATCACTCGTCCGAACTCGAAATCGAACTCGAATTCGAGCCTGACCGCGACTTCCCCGAACCACGGGCCAGTGCTCCCACCACCTGGGCCACCCCGAGGGTCGCGCTGGACACCACGCGCACCCAGCGCGGGCCACCCCGCGACGCCCACACGACACAGACGCATCCCCCGACGACGAGCAGCAGCACGCCGACCAAGACGAGCACGGTCATGCTCATCCCCCTTCTTCCAGTACGGTCGCCGCCATCCTCTCAGCCGATACGACTCAGCCGATACGACGGTCGCGCTCGAACGCAAGGACGAGCACCGGAGCCACGGGAGCCCGGAGATCCCTCAGAGCCCTCAGCGCCGGCCGGGGACCCGCCAGTACTGCCGCCCCTTCTCATCCCGTACGACGACGCCGAGCCTCAACAATTCCCCGCGCAGCTCCCGGGCGTCGTCGGCGCCCTCGTCCTTCTCCAGGGCCGCCGCACGGGCCGCCAGCAACGCGCCCGCCCCCTCCGGCAGTCCGGGCATCCCCGGAACCCAACGCCGGAACTCCTCGCGATGCGGATCCTGATCGGCCCACCGGTACCCGTGCGCGGCGAAGGCCTCGGACAGCCGCGTCCAGGGCAGACCGCAGTCCTCCCGGGCGACCTCCATGCCGTCCGGCCCGAGCAGCACGAGCTGCTTGCCGTCCCGCACCACCAGACCGATCTCGTCGCGCCCGAACTCCTGCGACGAGTCCCTGATGCCGAGCACCACACGGTCGGCGGACACCCGCACCGACAGCGACTCGTGCACCGCGATGAACCCGACCACCAGCCCGAGCACGGCCCCCACGCCGACGGCCCCGACGCTCTGCCAGGGCTCCGGCACGGACGTCAGCAGCCTGGCCGGCCCTTGCAAAGGAGCCCACGACAACCTCACCAGCCACTCGGCGAGCAGCGTGACCACCCCGCCGGCGACGGCCCCGCAGCCCAGGCAAAAGAGCGTCAGAACCCAGGCCGACTCGGCGATGACGGTGGCACCACGCTCAGGGCCGCCGACCACCGGACGACCCTGCTTCGAAAGATCCCCCGTGCCCCTCATGTCCCCCACACCTGTGCGTTGCCCTCTGCCGAAGTTGGTCCCGGCCGCCGACCACGCCCCAGGACCCCGCCAGTCTGGGGACATGCCGCAGGTCCTGCCATCGGCCGATGGTCTACGGCATCCGCAACTTTGGTACCCGAACAGTTCTCGGCGCCCGGGCGGCAGGCCCGGGCGCCGAGAATCTTGTCAGCGAACTACGTAACACAACCCCTGTTGATCAGTGGTGCCCGCAGCTGGAGCCGACGTCGTTGTACTGCGCGCCCGGGGAGCCCTCGCCGTTGAGCAGGTTCGCAGCCAGACCGTTGGCAATCCCGATGTTGTTCAGGAGATTGATGTTCTGGTCGTGAGACTTGCAACCGTGGCCGTCGTAGGCAGGCTGGGCGCTGGCGGTGCCGGTGGCTATGAAGCTCAGGGACCCGACCATCGCGGCCGCGAGAGCGGCCTTCTGAAGCTTGCGCATTTCTCCTCCTAGGGTCGAGTGGAGCGCACTAGTAAAAGATCCACATTGCGCTCATTTCGGAGACTAAGCCGATATCGCATGGTCCGCTCATCGGGACTGCCAAACGGGCCACGGCCATGAGGGGCAATCAGTTCCGCGGGCCGTGAGGCATCGTCAGGGGGAGGTTCCCTCGCCGGGCGAGGCGCAAGTCGTCAGTCGAGCCCGGTTGGGTGAGAACGTGTCAGGGCGGGCGACCCATGCTGGGCCTGGCTGCGTCGATCCAGAGTGACTATGGATCCACCTACCTCGTTGAGGAGCCTCCGCTCGAGCCTTCGGGTTCCTAGACAGGTACGGGGCAGTCCAGGCAGCGGAAGGATCGAGATGTGCTGGCCGTGGAGGTATCTCTCGCGAACTCTGAGAAGCCTCCGCTGTCGTTGCGGTACACGAGGCCAATCCCGTGTTCAGTGAGCAGGTCGCGGAGGTCCTCGCGAGGGAGCGCAGGCGTAAGCATCATGAGGTGGAGAGGTTGGTCGTCGGCAAGCGCCATCAAATGTCGCTGCGCATAGAGGAGTTGAGCAAGAGCCTGAGTGATGGACTCGGGTGCTGCGCTGCCCGTTGGCTGGTAAACGCTATGGGTCGTCTGGTTGAAAATCTCGAACGAGATCTGATCCGTCGAGTTCTGTAGGGACAACTCCATCTGTCCGATGTCCATCCCGGCTGCAATCTCCTGCGCTTCGAAGTCCTCCGCTAGATCATCGCGGAGAGCCTCTATTCGGGTGGCATCAGTTTGCGGTTGACGCTGGCGTCTCTGGCGTCGATACGCCCGAGCAACACGACCTGCCGTGGGCTGGAAGCGGATTCGCGAACGGCCAGCCACTGGCAGCGTGTCGGATTCCTCCCGCGTGTATGGGCCGGTGGGGCGTAGTCGGAATACAATGACATTGCGCTCTTGGTCGAGTTCGTCTTTGGCTACGCGTATGTCGTACGGTCGGCCTTCGTCAACCTTGAACTCGCCTAGGTACTTGTGCGTCCGCGTGCCAGTTCCCGGAACATTTCCCACGGCGACGAATACATGCAACTTCCGCCCCATATTTGCGTGTTCCAGTATGGAGGCATTTCCGCCGTCTAGCCTCTGATGGCCTCGCTTGCCGGCTCCGGTGTAGGTGAATACGGGACCTACGGAGTCGTCCTCGGCTAACCATCCGTCTCGATATCCGTAACGCCTGCCTACCTTGCTGTCGGAGAATATAAGAACGTTGCGCTTCTCTCTGGCTGGGCAGATTCCGGCGAAGCCGCTACCGCCAAGTACGGGGTGTATCTGCGCGCGGGTAAGGGTGTCGCCAGGAGTGAACCCGGCTGAGGGGGTGGTCATGATCTGAGGCTAATGGGTGTAGAGCCGCACAGTGCCGAAGTGCTGCAAGTGGCGTGCGCCATCGTTGTGTTAGAGCCACATCCGGGCGAGGATGGCGCGGTGAGTGACGCGACGGGGACAGTCATTGCGGCGGCAATAGCCTTCGCAGCCGCAGTCATCGGTGCTGTCGTCGCCGGGATGTACGCCAAGCGTGGAGCTGAAGCCGGTGGACGTAAGGCAGTTGAGGCAGCCTTGGCTCAGGTGCATGGTCAGGCGGCAGCGGAGCACTGGCAGTGGGTGCGTAGCCAGCGGCATCAGGCTTTCGCTGCCCTACTTGCGGGCTATGCGGCGTTGGATGAAGTGCTGGTGCGAATCATGCCTGAGGTGCGGGGTGGCGCCGGGATCGATGAAGCTACGGGGCGCGAGCTCCGAGGATGCACTGTTGAACTTAAGGCAAAAACAAGCCATTTGGCGCTTTGGGGGCCAGACGAAGCGTATGTGCTGGCTCACGCCCTGACAGCGAAGTCGATGGCGACCGTAGGTGCTTTGCTGCAGACCGGCCCGCGGGTG
The DNA here is from genome assembly GCF_057710365.1 of Streptomyces sp. bgisy027. Classification (NCBI taxonomy): domain Bacteria; kingdom Bacillati; phylum Actinomycetota; class Actinomycetes; order Kitasatosporales; family Streptomycetaceae; genus Streptomyces; species Streptomyces sp. bgisy027. The sequence goes on along the minus strand of NZ_JBYIVZ010000002.1, from coordinate 344,276 downwards.
GATTGGTCCAATTTCGACCAAGCTAGGGGGCAGATGACCCAGACCTACGCAGCTTTCCTCCAACGGGCTGGAGAAATCATGCGTGACCCGCTCCAGCCAGCTAGCTAGTGGGCCGTTCTGTGTGGCGAGACAGCGTCCGTATGAAATCTCGCCATGCGGAAGTGCTTAGCTTGAGTATCGGTCCCGAGGCGTCTTTGGAGTCCCTTACCGTGACTACTTCAGAGGCAGCCGCTACCTCCAAACACTCGCCCCCCATGCCATTGCTATAGCTGCTCCTACGCCAGGCGATGCTGGATGACGGCATCATCGGGAGTTCCCCTCCAACAGTCTTGTGATCAAAAAGGCCGAACGTTGAGGGCTCAGCGCCAAGGCTCTGAGGTGGTCGAATGCCTTCGTGTAGAGGGCCACGTCCTTGGGCTCCTCGAGGTAGACGGAGTCGGTAAGCCCCTCTCGATAGACCACGTCGGGGTCCTCCTGCTCTGGGAAGCCAAGGACCGTGAACGACCCGGCGGTCGGATAGGCGCCTGCGTCGAACGGCAGGACCTGGATGGTCACGTTCCGCAACTTCTGCATTTCCAGCATACGTTCGAGTTGGTGAGTCATGACCTGGTGGTTGCCCACCGTTTGCCGCAACGCACTCTCGTGGAGGACTGCCCAGAGATCGGGCGCGCTCTCGCCGGTGAGGAGCTCTTGTCGCCGCATCCGCACGTCGACCATGCGCTGGATGTCCTCGGGGGTGTGGTCGACCCATGCGCGGCTCAGTTCGGTTGCGTACTCGGCCGTCTGCAGCAGACCCGGGATGAACTCGGCCTGGTAGGTACGCAGGTCGGAAACCGCCTGTTCGAGGCCGACGTACACAGAGAACCAAGCAGGGATCGCATCGCTGTGCGCATGCCACCACCCCTTCGTCTTGGATCCCTTGGCCAATGACTTCAGAAGATCACGCAGCTCATCCGCGGTCCCGTAGAAGCGGCACAAAGCATCGACGTCTGAGGGCTGGACGCGCCCCTGTCCCGTCTCCATGCGGCTGACCTTGGAGCTACTCCAGTCCAGTTCCTTGCCGACCTGGTTGCAAGTCAGGCCGCTCTCATCGCGTAGTCGCTTGAGCTCGATTGCAAGGCGACGGCGGCGGGCTGTGGGGGATCCGGTCATGGCAACTCCTGGCGGGGTAGCGGAACTTCCATCCCATCGGAAGGGGTGCGAAAGGCCAATCACCCTAAAGGGGGAATCCCTTCATGCATGTTGCACGACGGGACGTGCGCTGAAACTCTGTCACTGAGAGTCATTGAGGTGTGAGTCGTGTGTGACGAAGCGTGAGTGGAAGGCGGTCGAGGATGATCTCCGTTGGTGATTGCGTCGGGCGAGGCCCCTGGGTGCATAAGCTCGTTGCCCAGCCGCGTGAACTCTCCAACCTGAGGCGGACATTGAGACTCCGCCTGATCCTGTGGGGGCTGCCCGATCACGTTGACATGGCACAGGTCTGCGTATCGGAGCTGGTCACCAACGTCATTCAGCACGTCGGTGAGGGGACGCCCGCCACGCTGCGTGTGGCCTTCAACGGGCCGTACCTTCGCTTGGAAGTTGAGGATCCCGACACGCGGACGTTGCCCACCCTGATCGACGCCAGCGATGGGCTGGAGTCGGGTCGGGGAATGGCGCTCGTCGACACCCTGACAGGCCACCGATGGGGCGTGTTCGTCCGAGGGGAAGCGAAGGTGGTCTGGTGTGAGCTTGCTACGGAGCTCTCTGACACGAGCAACTCCGCACATGCTCCTCGTGTCACAAGGGCCGGGGCCATCTTGGATCTATACGAATCGTGGCAGCCGCCGAGCGAGAAGTCCGTGTCCAGCAGAGGTAGCGTGCTTGGCTCTGCATTAAGAGAAGAGGCCGCCATCGGGGTCCTGGCCGATGTACTGCACTGGCTGTGCGCATACGGCTATGACCCTGATGACGTACTCGACCGGGCACAGTCTCACTTCGAGGCTGAAATCGGCGGGGTTGTGTGAGAGCTGAATGGCTAGCCCGCGGTGATGCCCGAGTAGGACCACACATCAGCAGGCAACTCATAGTGGAGTCGCCAGGTGATGGCCATCGGCTTGCTGCCCTCGTGGCGGACATAGGTCGCCGGGCCCAGCAGCATCCACGGTTGCGCCTTGCCGATGTCGGTGTCCTTGTAGCGCCGCATGAACAGCAGCACGTGGTTTCCGCGTTGAGTGTGCTGCTGGTAGCGCAGGCCAGTGGGTGAGGTGTCTGCGGTTGTGCTCTGTGACTCCCAGTGGAACAGGGAGGGAGTAAGCGCGTAGTCCTTGTAACGGACGGTGGGGGAGAAGTCCTTCTCGTTCTTCTCCAGGGTGATCAGCAGGGCGTCCGTCTGGATCGACTCGTCCCGCAAGACACCCTGTGCGAAGGATCCGGGCATCTGACCGCCGAGGCGAGCGACGCCGAGCGCGGTCAGGATTTCCGAGCGGTTGTAAGCGCTGTGGATCTTCAAGGGAATATGTGCGTGCGGACCCTCCAAAGGAATGGGGTAGTGGTCCGCTTCCCCCATCACATGGTCGAGCACCTGCTGTACTTCGCTACGGAACGCTCTGTGCTCACGGAGCGATTGCAGCCCCTCTGCATAGGAGCTAAACCCGCCGGCCTTGTCCCAAAGGTTGAAGAAGAGCATGCGTGCGTAGGTTTGGTCTGCAGGACTCAGCAACTCATACCGCGGGGCGTCATCGCTCAACAGGCGAGCGTATGCGTCTGCACGTTCGCGGTCGTCGACGTGCAAGAACGCATGTACGCGCTTCAGGAGGTCTTCCTCGCCCGGCTGTTCCGGCAGGTCGGCTAGGCATGCTCGGCGTAGGACTGACGTCCATGAGTTGCTCGACTTGTACAGTTCCCGGATCTCGCGGCGGCTCTCCCTGAGATAGTCCGCGAGGAGCGGTGTACCGAAGACTCTCACTTCCTTAGCGAGGGTCTGCACGGTCGCCTTGATCTGGGTGCGGATGTTGTCCAGGACCAGATCCTTGGACTTGCCCTCAAGGATGATCTGGCAGCCGGACGGCAGCAGGGGGAAGTCATGCTCAACGTGCTCAAGCAGCCGGTTACGTGACAGGTTGGTCATCGCCCGGAACTGCTCTTCAAAGCGGAACTCGGCACGGTGCTGACCGATGAAGTCGAGCACGGTGAGCACAGGCTTGTCGGGCGTGCGACGCAGGCCTCGACCAAGCTGCTGTAGGAAGACGGTGGCGCTGCTGGTGGGGCGCAGAAGAAGCAGCGTGTCGACGTCCGGGATGTCCAAGCCTTCGTTAAATAGGTCCACAGAGAAGACGACTTGGATCTCGCCGTCCTTGAGCTGAGACAGAACACGGTCACGGACTTCGGGCCGAGACATGCTGTCCAGGGCCTCCGCCTTGAAGCCTGCCTCTTGGAAGCACTTCGCCATGAAGTGAGCGTGCTTCCTGCTGACGCAGAAGCCGAGCGCCCGCATGCTCATGGGGTCGGACACCTTGTCCCGCACCTGCTTGATGACGATGCGGGCTCGGGCGTGGTCAGCGGAGAACAAGTCACCGAGCTGACTCTGGTCGTACGTCCCAGAACGCCAGTTGAGCCGAGTGAGGTCGGTGCCGTCGGGCACACCGAAGTAGTGGAATGGGCAGAGAAGGTCGTTGTCGAGGGCCTCCCACAGCCGCATCTCAGCTGCGATCCGCCCCTCGAAGAAGGCGTCCTGCACGTTGAGGCCATCAGCTCGCTCGGGGGTGGCGGTCAGGCCCAGCAACTGCTTCGGCTTGAAATGGTTGAGAACGCGGCGATAGGTCGTAGCCGTCGCGTGATGGAACTCATCAATAACGATGATGTCGAAGTGTTCGGGGGCGAACTGGTCGAGTCGCTGATCGGTGAGGGACTGGACGCTGGCGAAGACGTGCTTCCAGTCGCGCGGCAGCTCGCCGGAGAAGAGTACTTCGCCGAACGAAGCATCATCGAGCACTTCGCGGTACTTGCGCAGCGACTGCCTAAGGATCTCTTTGCGGTGCGCGACGAAGAGAAGCCGTGGGTACTGCCTGCTGTCCGATTCCTTGTGTAGATCGCGGTAGTCAAGTGCGGCCATGACCGTCTTGCCCGTACCGGTCGCTGCAACCAGCAGGTTGTGTTGGTGGCCGTGAACCTCGCGCGCGACACGTAGCCGCTCCAGCATGTCGGCCTGGTGGGGGTAGGGCCGTACCTCAAGGCCAGAGAGGCTGATCTTGGCATCCTGGCTCGACGTCGATCCGCCCGCCGCGCGCAGAGCGTCGTCCAGCTTGTGGGCGTCGCGATCCGGGTCGTACGGCTCAAAAGCGATGTCGTTCCAGTACGCGTCGAAGGTGGCCTCGAACTTGTTCAGTACGGCCGGAGTGGCCACTGACGAAAGGCGTACGTTCCATTCCAAGCCGTCGAGCAGTGCGGCCTTTGAGAGATTGGAGCTGCCGACGTACGCCGTATCGAAGCCGCTCTGGCGGCGGAACAGCCAAGCTTTTGCGTGGAGGCGCGTAGAGCGGACCTCGTAGTTGACCCTCACCTCCGCGCCGAAGTCGCGGACGAGTCGGTCGAGTGCATGGCGGTCGGTGGCGCCGATGTAGGTCGTGGTGATGACGCGGATGGGGATGCCCCGTTCCGCGGCGGCGCGGAGGGAGTCTTCGAGTACGCGCAGGCCGTACCACTTCACGAAAGCGCACAGCAGATCAATCCGGTCAGCTGTAGCTAGTTCGGCGCGCAACTCGCTACCGAGGCTCGGATCGTCGGGAGAGTTGGTGATGAGGGCAGTCTCTGAGAGTGGCGTGAGCGGGCGTACCGCGTAGACGCCGGGGGCTTCCTTCTCAGCCAGGGCTAGGAGCTGGCGGGGGCCTTCAGCAATGACCTCGACGGCGTCGCTGTTGCTCGGGTCGGCCGGGTCAGACGCGAGTGCCTGAATGATCTGATTCGCCACAGCGACGCGCTTGTCACGCGGCAGCTGACTAAGTCGTCGGCTTACAGCCTGGCCGATGTGTCGGGCAAGTACATGGGGCGACGATTCTTCGCTTACCTCGTCGTCGATGGCTTTCCAACCTGCCCCGCTCAACTGATCTATCTGCGCTTGCAGGCGCTCGGTGACGAGTTCCTCGTAAACCCCCGCGACAGGCTGCGACAGATCCCTCGGCTGAGCCACGCTGATTTCCCCAATCCCCACACAGCAGTGACTCTGTTGTAGCAGGCGACACCGACAACCCCACGGACGATGTGCGTTTCCTCGCAGGTGCCGTTGGACCGCCCGCTTCTTTGGTCAGTGTCGTGCTTCCGCGAGCCGCGTCAAGGGCGCTTCACTCCGCTGCGCTGCGTTCCGCGTCGGCTGCGCCGATGGCCCTGCGGGCCACCCTTGACCCGGCTCGCTCCAGCACGGGGGAGAAGCGAGCGGGCGGCCCGGAAGGGTGGGGGGCCCAGGTGGGGTGGGGGGAGGTCGGCCGGGCTGTTGGGCGGGGCTGGGCGCGCGCCCGCGTTTCGGGGCACGCCGGGTGGGCTTGGCGGCCGGCCTCCGGTGGGTGGTGGGTGCCGCGAGTGTCAGACCGTTGGGTGGGGCGCTGAGGCCGGTGGGTGGAGCGCTCAGGGTGTCAGGCCGGTGGGGTGCGTGCCGCGGGTGTCAGGCCGGTGGGGCGGGTGACCCGGGTGTCAGGCCGGGGGCTGGGTGCCGTGGCACTCCCCGTATGCCTGGCCCGAGCCGCACCAGCAGGCCGCCCCCCGCTGCGGCGGCCAGGCCACGGCCCGCCCCCGGGCCGCCAGTGTCGTCGCGTACTGCGGGAGCAGTGTCGCGTCGTCCGGGGAGGAGAGCTCGGAGGCCGCGAAGGCCTCGTAGGACGGGACCGTGCCCGTGACGATGCCGAGGTTCGGGGTGCCGGAGGCCGAGAGTTCGCGGAGAGAGCCCTCTATCGTCGTCAGGTGGTCCTCGTGGGAGGGGTACTCCGAGGTCAGGGACGGATACGCGGCCAGGAGTTCCGTCAGTTCGGCTGTCGTCCAGTGCAGGACCGCCACCGGGAACGGGCGGGACAGGGCCTCGCGGTAGGCGCCCAGTTCCGCGCGGAGGCGGGAGATCTCCGCCTCCAGTTCCGCCGGGTTGTCCGAGCCCAGGGACCACACGCGCTTGGGGTCGTGGAGCTCGTCCAGGGAGACCGGCATCGAGTGCAGGGTGTCCGCGAAGGTGTCCCACTCGTCGTGCGGGGCGCCCAGCATCCGGCGGACCCGGTGGCGGCCGAAGAGCAGGGTGTGGGTGGGGTACGGGGGCTCCGCCACGTCCGTCAGGAGGAGCCGCACGCCCTCCGTGAACGTCTCCTGCGCCTGCTCCAGCTCGTCGTGACTCTCCAGCGCCTCCGCCACGATCACCCAGGGGGCCGGGTCGCGCGGGGCGGCTGCCCTGACGCCGTCGATGATCGCGCGGGCCTCTGCCTCGTGGCCGTACTCCCACAGGTTCGAGGCCTTCAGGGCACGTACCAGGTGGGGGTGCTCCAGGGGCGTCGACGACGACAGCAGGTTGTCGTAGAGGGCGGTCGCGGCGGGGCGGTCGCCGGACAGTTCCAGGTGGGCCGCGGCCCGCAGCAGCAGGGCCTCGGCGTCCTCCGGGTAGAGGCCGGCGGTTCGCTCCAGGCGTGCCGCTTCGGCGGTGTGGTCGACGTTTTCGGCAGGCGTGTCGGGGCGCATGGGGGACACCGTACTGCCCATGGCTGACGGAGGAGAGAACAGAGGGGGGAAGAGGGTGCAGATATTGCCTGGTCGAGGCGGCGCGGTCCGAGGGCGCGTGACGCGGTCGCGGTCGCGGGGAGGGCTCGGCCGTGCCGGCGCCGGGGTGGGTGCGGGAGGGCTCGGCCGTGGCGGGGCCGGTGCCCGGGGGTGCGTCACGCCAGCGCCTCAGATCACCGCACCGTCGATCTGCAACGTCTGCACCGACCGCGCCGCGAACGGCACCGCCACCGACTTCCCGCTCAGGTACGTGTTCGAGTACGACCGGTATTGGTCGCCGCCCGTCGTCACCGTGTTCCAGCGCGGGACCAGGCCGCCCGTGCCGCCGGAGACCGTGGTGAAGCGGGAGAGGTCGAAGGTGAGGGTCTGGGCCGAGGTGGAGGTGTTCACGGCGACGATCACCAGGCGGCGGGCCGAGGCGTCGTAGGCCGCCGCCGCGTAGCTCACGCCCGTGTCCAGGATCCGCATGCCGGGGCGGATGTGTCGGCTGAACTGTGCCAGTACGTAGTACTTGGTCTGGATCGTGGTCGGTTGGAGCGTGTTCGCGTCGTAGGCGATCAGTGCCCAGCCCGTCGTCGGGTCCATGACCTGCCAGTAGCACCAGGCCGTCGGGTGCAGCCAGCGGAAGTCGTAGCAGAGGTTGGAGGCCAGGGTGAGGCCGGTGCCGTCGCCGTCGCCCGTCTCCGAGTTCCACAGCTTCTTGCCGGACGTGGTGACCACGTCCGTGTAGAGGAGGTCGCGGCGGCCTCCCGAGCCCTGGTAGCCGTGCACGTTGACCTGGCCGACCAGGGCCTTGGTGGCGGAGTTGTAGGACGACCACGTCGAGCGGGCCGTGTCGTAGTTCGTCTCGTCCGAGGCGGAGATACGGATGCCCGACAGGCCCCGCTTGTCCAGCTCGCTGCGCATGTACGGGAGTACGGCGGCCTGGACGGCCGGGTCCATGTGGCAGCCCTCCTGGGTGCCGGTGGCGGTCCACCAGCTGGAGGCCGGCTCGTTGAAGGGGTCGACCGTCGCGAAGTTCACGCCCCAGTTCGACTTCGCGTACGACGCCGTTGCCGCCAGATGCGAGGCGTGCTGGCGGTAGTTCCAGGTCTGGAGGTTGTTGCCGCCGTCCGCGGCGCCGGACGGGTTGTGGTTGTAACACATCCACCACATGGGGGAGTTGGCGAAGAGTTCCGTGGTCGCGCCGCGTGCCGTCGCCTTCTGCAGCATCGCGCGCTGGGTCGCGTCCGCGGTCCAGTCCCAGGCCGAGGAGGTGGGGTCCTCGTTGTTCCAGTCCTGCCAGAAGCCCTCGATCTGCTTGAAGCCGGGGATGTTCGCCGACTCGGCCATCGACTCGCCGCCCACGCTGTTCCAGCTGCACGCGCCGAGGTTGTAGCGGGCGATGTTGAGGCCGAGGCCGGGCAGTGCCGTGCCGTTGTAGGTCACCGACCTGGTGGTGAAGAAGAGGTCGGCGAAGTCGTCCCGGGCGCCGAAGACGTTCGCCCACCAGGCAAGCGAGGTGCCCCAGCCTTCCCAAGTGCCGTACGAAGTGCCGGGGTTGACGGCGACGGTCGCGTCCGCGTGTGCGGTGCCCGTGGCCAGGGCGCTGCCGAGGAACGCGCCGCCTGTCGCCGCCAGCAGAGTTCTGCGTCGGATCATGACTTCTCCGCTTCGCTCAACGGCCGGTGTCGGCGGTGTCGTCGTCGAACCCGGCTCCGTGGCCTGTCCCGTTCATGCCGACACGAAGCATCGGGTGTGGCGCGCGGGTTGTCGAGGGTTCCGACAGCCCTTTCTCAAACCTGTGGAGGAAGTGTTCGGGGGGTCGGACGCGGGCGGCGTGCGGGCCGGGGCGCGCACGGGTCTGGAGACCTCGGCGCATGGGTCTGGAGACCTCGGCGCACGGGTCTGGAGACCTCGCCCCGCGGCACCTATCGTGCGGGCGGCTCCGGTGAAGGAGGCTCGGGATGGGGCGGGTTCGCGTCGTGCGGCACAGCGGGCTGCGGCGGCGTGCCGCACGGCGGCGGGTGCTGTGGGCCGGCGGGGAGGTGCTCGTCACCGTCGGGGTCGTGCTTCTGCTGCTGGTCGTCCACCAGATGTGGTGGACCAACAGGGAGGCCAGGGCGGGTGCCGAGCGCCAGGTCCGGGCGCTGGAGCGGTCCTGGGACGGCGGGGGAGACGAGGGGGATGGGGAGTCCCCTGCGGCCGTCCCGGTGGCGTCGGACCCGCCCGCGCCCGCGTCCGACGGGGCGTCCGGGCGGTCCGGCGGCGGGGCTCGGCGCCCGGCCGTCGAGTCCGCGCCGGACTGGTCCAAGGCCTACGCCATCCTCAGCATCCCGCGCCTGAACCTCCGCGTCCCCGTCGCCGAGGGCATCAGCAGGAGCGGCGTCCTGAACAAGGGCTACGTCGGCCACTATCCCGGCACCCAACAGCCGGGCCAGGCCGGCAACTTCGCGCTCGCCGGGCACCGCAACACCCACGGCGAGCCCTTCCGGTACATCAACCGGCTGCAGCCGAGGGACACGGTCCGCGTCGAGACGCGGAGCGCGACGTACACGTACGCCGTCGACCGGACCCTGCGGCAGACGGCCGCCCACGACGGCGGCGTGATCCGGCCGGTCCCGCGCTCCACGGTCCTGCCGGACCGGGGATACGACGAGCCCGGCCACTACCTCACCCTCACCACCTGCACCCCCGAGTACACGTCGAAGTACCGGCTGGTGGTGTGGGGCAAGCTCGTCTCGATGCGGCCCCGCTGAGGGACGCGTCCTTGAGGCCGTACGTCAGGCGGCCCGCTCCCGCAGTGCCACCACGCTCACCGCCGCCAGCAGCGCGAGGCCTGCCGAGACCAGCATCGCGATGTCCGCGCCCCGGGCCAGGCCACCCGCGGAGGACGTGGCGAGGGCGATGGTCAGGGCGACGCCGGCGCAGGAGCCGATGTAGCGGAAGGTCTGCTGGGCGCCCGAGCCCATCGCGGCGCGCTGGGGCGGCACCGACTCCACCGAGAGCAGGGGCAGCGCGGCGTTGAGCAGGCCGCTGCCCACGCCCGCGATCAGCAGACCGGGCAGCAGCCGGGGCCAGGAGCCCGCGCCGATCGCGCCGAGCATGGCCAGGGTGCCGCCCGCGTGCAGGACGAAGCCGACGGCGAGCTGGATGCGGGGCGACACCCGGCCGCCCAGCCGGCGGGCCTGGAGGGCCACCGCGAAGGACAGGCCGGACCACAGCAGGAACAGCCACGCCGTGTCCATCGCGGACAGGCCGAGCGTCTGCTGGAGCAGAGCCGGCAGGAAGCTGAACAGGCCGATCACCGCGAGTCCGGTGAACAGGCCGCCGGCGGAGGACGCGAGGAAGCGGGGGCGGCGCAGCAGGGACAGGTCGATCATCGGGGTCGCCGTGCGGCGCTCCACCGCGACGAAGAGGCCCAGCAGGGCGACGGCGGCCAGGAGCAGCAGGCCCACGGGTGCCCGCAGCCAGCCGTCGCGGCCCAGGGTCAGTGCCGCGACCAGGGAGACCAGGGCCAGTCCGAAGGTCACGGCGCCGGCGAGGTCGGGGCGGCCGCCGCGCGGGGCCCGCGACTCCGACAGGGCGCGCGTGGACAGGGCGGCCACGATCAGCGCGGCGGCGGCCAGGACGCCGTACGACACGCGCCAGTTCGGTATCGCGCCGGTGACGACCGGGCCGAGCGCGATGCCGCCGCTGACGAAGGCACCCCAGACGCCGGTCGCGTGCAGCCGGCCGCGCGGGTCGGGGAAGGCGTGCACGATCAGGCCGAGGCTGCTGGCGAGGAGCGCCGCGCCCGCCGCGCCCTGCGCGATGCGGGCCAGGGTGAAGAGCCAGGTGTTGGTCGTGAGCGCGCCCAGGGCGGTGGTGATGGCGAGGGCGAAGGTGCCGGCGACGAAGATCCGGCGGCGGCCGTAGTCGTCGGCGAGGCTGCCGGCGACGAGCAGCAGGGCGGCGAGGCCGAGCGGGGTGCCGTTCAGGAGCCAGGCCTGGGCGGAGAGCGGGGTGTGCAGGGCGGCGGCGGTCTGGGGGAGCGTGACCATCGGTGCCGTGTAGGTCATCAGCGTGACGGCGGTGGCGGCGCTGGTCAGGGTGAGGGTGGCGCGCCGGTTCGGGGCCGGGTCGGCGGCGGGTGCGGGAGCGGGGGCGGGAGCGGGGGCGGGGGCGGGAGCGGGGGCGGGGGCGTCCTGGGGTGCGGCCGTCGCCGTGGTGACCGCCCCGGGTGGAGTTCGTTCATTGAACCGTGGCATGGGTCCCACCGTAGCACCGTAGGTTCGTTCACTGAATCAAGAAGGTGAAAAGGGTTTACAGTGGACGGCATGGCATTGGGCAAGGACTACGCGACACAGCAGTGCTCGATCGCCCGGGCGTTGGAGATCGTCGGCGAGCGCTGGACGCTCCTCGTCATCCGGGACGCCCTCTACGGCGTGCGCCGCTACAACGACTTCCTCGTCCACCTCGGCATCCCGCGCGCCGTCCTGGCCGCCCGCCTCCAGGCGCTCACCACCGAGGGGATCCTCGAAAAGCGCCGGTACCAGCAGTCGCCGCCGCGCGACGAGTACGTCATCACCGAGCGCGGCATCGCCCTGTGGCCCACCCTGCGCTCGCTCGGTCTGTGGGGGCGCGAGCACCTCGACGAGGCCCGGCTGCGCTACTTCCTGCACGCGCAGTGCGGCACGGAACTGGGGCCGTACGGCGAGTGCCCGGCCTGCGCAACCGTCGTACCCGTCGCGGACGTCCTCATGACCCCGGGACCCGCACTCGATCCGGACCCGGCGGATCCGGTCAGCCGGGCGCTGCTGAAGCCGAAGCGGCTGTTGCAGCCCATCGAGGCCGAGTCGGCGTGAGAGATCCTTGAGCCGGGTCGGCGTGAGGGATCCTTGAGCCGGGTCGGCGTCAGGGTTCTCGAGCCGGGTCGGCGTGAGGATCCTGTATAACGAAACAGGCGAACGTCATAACGAAACAGACGAACGTCATAGCGATACAGGCGAACGTCAAGACGAGCGACGTCGCGGCCAAGCCGCGCAGGGACACGAGGGGGAGGTGCCGCCGATGATCCGCCGACTGGCCGGTCTGCGTCCCGCCGCCGCACTCCTGCTGCTCTTCCTGGAGATCGCGCTGCTCGACACCGGCAGCCTCTCCGCGACCGTCGCGCTCGCCGCGACCGCGGCCGCCGGTTCCGCGTTCGCCGTCTGCTCCCTGCTCGCCTCGCGCGCCGCGCCCGCCGTGGCGCCGACGCGGGTGCGTACGGCCATCCGCGACCGGGCCCGCCGTACGGCCTTCCTCCCGCAACGCGACCCCGACGCCTCGGGCCGGCCACGGCCCAGGGCGCCCGGGCACGCCCTCCCGGCGACCGCCGCGTAGGGCACGCACCTCAGATCGCACACCTCTGCCGTGTGACCCCGCGCGGGTCGTCATGCCGCCATGCCGTTTCCCGGCATCTCTCCGTCCGGCACGACGAGACCCCCGGAGGGCTCATCCATGTCTGTTTTCGCCGACCTTGTTCAGCGGCTCGCCGACCTGCTCGACCCGCTGTTCGGCGCCGGTGCGGCCGCCGCCGCGATCATCCTGTTCACCGCGCTCGTACGACTGCTCGTCCATCCGCTGTCCCGGGCCGCCGCACGCGGGCAGAAGGCGCGGGCCGAGTTGCAGCCGAAGATCGCCGAGCTGCGCAAGAAGCACGCCAAGAGCCCCGAGAAGCTCCAGCGGGCCGTGATGGAACTGCACGCCGAGGAGAAGGTGTCGCCGCTGGCGGGTTGCCTGCCAGGACTGTTCCAGCTGCCCGCGTTCTTCGTCCTCTACCACCTGTTCTCGAACACGACGATCGGCGGACAGGCCAACGAACTGCTCTCGCACCAGCTGTTCGCCGCGCCCCTGGGCGACCGGTGGGCCGACGCGCTCGGCGACGGCGGCGCGTTCGGCGGCGCGGGGCTGGTCTACGCCGGGCTGTTCGTGATCGTCGCGTGCGTCGCCGCGTTCAACTTTCGCCGTACGAAGCGGATGATGGCCGCCAACCCGGCGGTGCCGGTCGCCGACGGCCAGCCGCTTGCCGGGATGGGGGCCGTCACCAAGGTCATGCCGTTCATGTCGTTCTTCACCCTGGTCACCGTGGCGGTCGTGCCGCTGGCCGCCGCCCTGTACGTGGTGACCAGTACGACCTGGAGCGCGGTCGAGCGGGCCGCGCTCTACCGATAGCCGGGGCCGGCCCTACGGTCCAGTACGTGAACCGGGTATTGCGGACTGGCCGTGGACCTTGGAGGATCGACCAGTCCTCCGATGGCTGCACACATCGGCGGGCGCCCCGCGATCGAGGGAGACTGTGATCATGAAGCTGCTGCGAGTCGGTACGGCGGGAGCGGAGCGGCCCGCGCTGCTCGACGCCGAGGGGACCCTGCGGGACCTGTCGGGCGTCGTGCCGGACATCGACGGGCCCCTGCTCGCCGACGACGCCGCGCGCGGCCGGATCCGGGCCGCCGCGGACGCCGGTGAGCTGCCCGCGCTGGACGCGACCGGTCTGCGCGTCGGGCCGCCGCTCGCCCGCATCGGCAAGGTCGTGTGCATCGGGCTGAACTACCACGACCACGCCCGCGAGACCGGCGCCCGGCCGCCCGCCGAGCCGGTCGTCTTCTTCAAGGCCGCGGACACGGTCGTGGGCCCGCACGACACCGTGCTGGTGCCCCGCCGGTCCGCGAAGACCGACTGGGAGGTCGAACTCGCGGTCGTCATCGGACGTACGGCCCGCTACGTGGAGTCGGCCGAGGAGGCGCTCGCGCATGTCGCCGGGTACGCGGTGGCGCACGACGTGTCCGAGCGGGAGTTCCAGATCGAGCGGGGCGGGACCTGGGACAAGGGAAAGAACTGCGAGACGTTCAACCCGCTGGGCCCCTGGCTGGTGACGGCGGACGAGGTGCCGGACCCGCAGAACCTCGCGCTGAAGCTGTGGGTCAACGGCGAGCTGAAGCAGGACGGCACGACGGCGGAGCAGATCTTCCCGGTGGCCGAGGTCGTGCGGTACGTCAGCCAGTTCATGACGCTGTATCCCGGCGACGTCATCAACACCGGTACGCCGGCGGGCGTGGCCATGGGCCACCCCGAGCCGAAGCCGTATCTGCGGGCCGGGGACGTGGTGGAGCTGGAGATCGAGGGGCTCGGCCGGCAGCGGCAGGAGCTCAAGGACGCGTAGGCGCTCCGCAGGGAGAGCCGGGGAACTGCGGGCAGTCGGTCGGCTGCGGGCCGTCCGTGGTTGATCGCGCAGTTCCCCGCGCCCCTGAACAGCAAAGAGCAGGGGGCGTTGCCGTCACTGCTTGTCCAGGAACTGCTCCAGCGCCTCCGTCACCATCCGGTGGTCCTCCAGCTGGGGCAGGCCGCTCACCGTCACCGAGCCGATGACGCCCACGCCCTCGACGTTGATGGGGAACGAGCCGCCGTGGGCCGCGTAGGTGTCGGGGTCCAGGCGGGAGGAGTCCTCGAAGGTCGTGCCCTTGGCACGGAAGCGGGCGCCGACGATGTAGGAGGCGGAGCCGTAGCGCTCCACCACGCGGCGCTTGCGGGCGATCCAGGCGTCGTTGTCCGGGGTGGAGCCGGGCAGGGCCGCGTGGAACAGCTGCTGCCCGGACCGGTGGATGTCGATCGCGACCGGGGCCTGGCGCTCGCGGGCCATCTCGACCAGCAGGCAGCCCAGCTCCCAGGCGTCGTCGTGGGTGAACCGGGGGAGGACCAGGCGCCGTTCCTGCGCCTCCAGCTCCTGAAGCGGCGGGGTGAGTTCCGGGTGGAACTTCGGGGTGATCTCCGAACCGTGTGCCTTGCCGGGTGTCACAGCGTCACCGCCACTCCGTCGAGCGCCGAACGGCGCGCCGCCTCCAGTACGTCGAGGGTGGCGGCCGCCTCCAGGGCGGTCACCGGGTTGGGGGCGCCGTCCAGCAGGGCCTTCGCCACGGCCGCATAGTAGGCGGGGTAGTCGCCCGGCAGGGTCGCTTCGGCGCGGCCGCCGCCCGTCATGGGGGACTCTCCCGCACCCACGTGGCCCCACATCGACTCGGGCTCGACGCCCCAGTCCCCGCCTGCGCCGGGCCGCAGCCCGTCGCGCAGCGCCGCCTCCTGCGGGTCGAGGCCGTACTTGACGTAGCCCGCCTTCGAGCCCAGCACCCGGAAACGGGGGCCGAGCTGAGCGGTCGTCGCGGAGACGTACAAGTGGGAGCGGACGCCGTTCGCGTGCGTGAGCGCGAGGAACGTGTCGTCGTCGGCCTCCGCGCCGGCCCGGCGGACGACCGCCTCGGCGTACACCTGCGTGACGGGGCCGAACAGCACCAGCGCCTGGTCGACGACATGGCTGCCGAGGTCGTACAGCAGACCTCCGATCTCTGCCGGGTCGCCGGACTCCCGCCAGCCGCCCTTCAGCTGCGGACGCCAGCGCTCGAAGCGGGACTCGAAGCGCCATACGTCGCCCAGCTCTCCCTCGGCCAGGAGGTGGCGCAGCGTCAGGAAGTCGTTGTCCCAGCGGCGGTTCTGGAAGACGGAGAGCAGCAGACCGCGCTCCTCGGCCAGCGCCGCCAGCTCGCGCGCCTCGGCCGCCGTGCCGGCGATCGGCTTGTCGACGACGACCGGGAGGCCGGCCTCGAGAGCGGCCGTCGCGAGCGGGACGTGCGTCTTGTTGGGGGAGGCGATGACGAGCAGGTCGAGGTCGCCGGCGCGGGCCGGCAGCTCGTCGGGCGTGGCGGCGACGCGTACGTCCGGGTGCTCGGTGCGGGCCTGCTTCTGCCGCTCGGGGTTGGAGGTGACCACCGTGTCCAGGGCGAGGCCCTCGGTGGAGGCGATCAGCGGGGCGTGGAAGACGGAGCCTGCCAGGCCGTAGCCGACGAGGCCCACGCGCAGGGGAGAAGCGGTCGTGCCGGGAGTGCCAGTCATGCGGACTACTTTCGCAACGCTGTTGCCAAAGTGCAAGCGCGGGGGAGAATGGACGGGTGATGGGCGGCGTGAGCAGGACGGACGACGGGGTTGGCGGCGGCGGATCCGGTGGTGGGGTGGTGGGTGCCGGGGTCGGTGGTGCCGGTGGCGGGGCGAAGGATGCCGAGGGTGGGGCGAAGGGTGCCGGGGCCGGGGGTGGCGCGTCGGGTGGTGGTGAGGTGGGTGGTGTTCTGGGCGGTCGTGGGGTCGTGGGTGGTGCTGTGGTGGGTGCTGTTGTCGGCGGTTCGGGTGCCGGGGCTGGGAGTGGCGCGTCGGGTGGTGGTGAGGTGGGTGGTGTTCTGGGCGGTCGTGGGGTCGTGGGTGGTGTTGTGGCGGGTGCTGCTGCCGGCGGCTCGGGTGCCGGGGGCGGGGGTGGCGCGTCGGGGGGCGGCGAGGCCGGTGGTGTCCTGGCCGGTGCCGCTGTCGGCGGCTCGGGGACCGGGACCGGGACCGGGGCCGTCGGCGGCGGCGCGGTCGGTGGCGTGAATCTGGGCGCCCTGCGCAGCCACAACGCCGCGCTCGTGCTCGACCTGCTGCGCATGGCCGGGCCCGAAGGGATCAGCCGGCTCGAACTCGCCGAACGCACCGGGCTCACCCCGCAGGCGGTCAGCAAGATCACCGCCCGGTTGCGTGAGGACGGGCTCGCGGCGGAGGCAGGGCGGCGCGCGTCGACCGGGGGAAAGCCGCGCACCGTGCTGCGGCTGGTGCCGGAGGCCGGTCACGCGGTGGGGGTGCATCTGGACCGGGACGAGCTGACGACCGTGCTCTGCGATCTGACCGGTGCCGTTGTGGCACGGCGGAGTGCCGCGCTGGATCTCGGGGCCGGTGCGGAGACGGTCGTCGAGCGGGCTGTGCGGGAGGTGGGGAAGCTGGTGGGGGAGGGCGGGCGGTCGGGTGCGGGCGGTGGGGGGCCGGTCGCGCGGTTCCCCGCGCCCCCAGGGGGTTCCAGCGACCGTCGGCCTCAAGTGCTCGGCGTCGGCGTGGCGCTGCCCGGTCCGCTGGACCATCGGCGCGGCGTGCTGCACCGCGTCACCGGGTTCCCGGAGTGGAACGGCTTCCCGCTGCGGGACGTGCTCGCGCGGCGCCTCTCGTTGCCGGTCGTCGTCGACAAGGACACCAACGCCGCCGCGCTCGGCCTCGCCGTCGCGGGCGATGCGGGCGCCCTCGCCTCCTTCGCGTACCTGCACTTCGGGGCGGGCCTGGGCGGCGGGCTCGTGATCGGGGGAGCGGTGCACCGGGGCACCCGTACGGGAGCCGGGGAGTTCGGGCACCAGGTCGTCCAGCTGGACGGGCCGCCCTGCGGATGCGGCAACCGCGGCTGCGTCGAGGCGCTGTGCCTGGCGGCCGTCGCGCGGGGCGACGCGGCGGAGGCGGCACGCGTGCTCGGCACCGCGGCCGGCAACCTGGTCGCCCTCCTCGACGTCGACCTCGTCCTGCTGGGCGGCCGCACGGTCGCCGCCGCGCCGGAGACCTTCGTACGGGGCGTCGCCGCCGTCCTCGACGAACGCGCCGGACGTGCGGGCGAGGACCCGGTACCGGTACGGGTCGCCCCCGGCGAGGGAGGCGGGGTCGCCGAGGGCGCTGCCCAACTGCTGCTGGCCCCGCTGTTCGGACGGGCGGAGGGCTGAGAAGAGCGGGTTTACGGCATCCGGGCCGATCGGAGTACGGCACGCGCGTCGACGGGGGCTGCTGTATCCGGTTCGACCGGTGTACGGCATGCGGTGCGACCGGGCTACGGCGCGCGCGTCGACCGGGGCTGCTGTGTCCGGTTCGACCGGTGTACGGCATGCGGTGCGACCGGGCTACGGCAGGCGGGTCGACCGGTGTGCGCTGATCGAGGGGACTTGCGGTGCCGTGCGGAATGGCGTCACCGCGTACCCGTCCCCACCCGGGATGGTCATGTGTTTATGCGACTGCACTCATCTGTCCCCCTCTGCCTCGCAGCAGCCGCCCTCCTCGCCGCGGCGCCCCCGGTGCACGCGGAACCTCCCGCCGCGCTCCCCGGTTGTGCCTCCGGCGCCGGGGACTTCCCCCTCACCACCCGCCTCCACGGCGGCCCCACCTCCTACGCGGCCGGCGGCGGATTCGGCACCTGGTACCTGGACCTCACCAACACCACCACCCGGACCTGCACCGGCATCCACCCGGTCGTCGTCCTGGTCGACGGCAAGCGGGCGCTGGAGCCGTCCCAGCCGCGGCTGGAGTTCTACGACGGCCGGGCCGGCACCCGCCCGCACGCCGTCCGCTTCGAGACCACCGACCAGGACGAACTCGTCGGCGCCTTCGAGGGTTTCGACGGTTTCACCGTCGGCCCCCGCAAGACCGTCACCGTGAAGATCCGGCTGGCGGTCACCTCGGACGCCGTACCGAACGACGTCACCGCCAACGCGGCCGTCGTCCAGCGGCACGGGGACGACGGCGACTGGGTCGGCCAGTCCAACGACTACCGCTTCAAGATCGAGACCGACGCCACCGGCGCCCTCGACGAGGACGGCCGGTTCGACGACTCCGGCCGGATCCGCCCCGCCGACCCGTCCTACCAGGACACCTCCGCCGCCCCGGACACCTCGGCCCCGCCCGGCACCGACCCGGCCCGCAACCGGCTCACCCTCGCCGACGAGCTCGCCCGCACCGGCCTCACCTCGACCCCGGGCGTCACCCTCACCGCCACCCTGGCCCTCCTGCTGACCGGCGCCGGCCTCCTGGTCGTACGCAGACGCCGCTGAGGCCGCACCTCCCGGCTCGGGCCGCCGGGAGGCGCCCGCTCCGGCTGCACCTACTCACCCGGGCCGCCGGGAGGCGCCCGCTCCGGCTGCACCTACTCACCCGGACCGCCGGGAGGCGCCCGCCCGGCGGCCCGCCCCGTCTGCGACGATCCCTGCGTGGACCACCCGAACGACCAGGCCCCCGGCGCCCCCGTGCGACGGGCCTTCGCCGCGGCCGCACGCCACGTCGGCGCGGACCCCGCGGCGGGCATCGACCACGTCCGCGCCACCATGGGCGAGTCCAAGATCTCCGCTACACCGGGTCCGACAACTGGTACTGGGTGATCGACGGGGTCAGGATCAGCCAGTCCTGATTACCCTGGGGGCGTCGGTACGGCGTGGTTCCGGCGCCCCCAGCTCGTCCCGTACGCAGGCCAGGAGAGTCACAGCACCATGGCAGACCGCAAGCCCATCGAGTCATGGCTCACCGACATGGACGGTGTGCTCATCCATGAGGGCGTTCCGATCCCCGGCGCCGACGCCTTCATCAAGAAGCTGCGCGAGTCCGGCAAGCCCTTCCTCGTGCTCACCAACAACTCCATCTACACCCCGCGTGACCTGCACGCCCGGCTCAACCGCATGGGCCTGGAAGTGCCGATCGAGAACATCTGGACCTCCGCGCTGGCCACCGCCAAGTTCCTCGACGACCAGCGCCCCGGCGGCTCGGCGTACGTCATCGGCGAGGCCGGCCTGACCACCGCGCTGCACGACATCGGCTACATCCTCACCGACCACGACCCCGACTACGTCGTCCTCGGCGAGACCCGCACCTACTCCTTCGAGGCCATGACCAAGGCCGTCCGGCTCATCAACGCCGGCGCCCGCTTCATCTGCACCAACCCCGACGAGACCGGCCCGTCGACGGAGGGCCCGCTGCCCGCGACCGGCGCCGTCGCCGCGCTGATCACGAAGGCCACCGGCAAGCAGCCGTACTTCGCCGGCAAGCCGAACCCGCTGATGATGCGCACCGGCCTGAACGCCATCGGCGCCCACTCCGAGACCAGCGCCATGATCGGCGACCGCATGGACACCGACGTGCTGGCCGGCATCGAGGCCGGCATGCAGACGTACCTGGTCCTCACCGGCCTGACCCGGCCCGAGCAGGTGGAGAACTTCCCCTACCGCCCCTCCAGGATCGTCGACTCCATCGCGGACCTCGTCGAGCGGATCTAGGGCGCGGCGCACTCCAACCCTTTTCACCCGCGACACGACCCGTACGGAGCAACGCGGGCCCCGCTGAGGATGCGGGGCCCGCCCCACGGGGGCAGCCTCCAGATATCTGGAGGTTCACGATGGGATCACTGCGGGTCACTCTCTGTACGGTCACCGCCCTCGGGGCGGTCGCCCTCACCCCGGCGGCACACGCGACGGACGGAGGTGTCTCGCTGAGTCCGTCGGCCCCGCAGCCGGGCGGCGACATCACCCTGCGGGTGAGCGGGTGCCCGCAGCGGACCGCCACCGCCGTCTCCAGGGCGTTCGTCGCCGACGCCCGCCTCACCGTGGCCGGCGACGGCGAACTCGTCGGCGAGAGCCGCGTCCGCTCCACCGCCAGGGCCGGCAGCTACGACATCCAGGTCGCCTGCGGCGACTCGCCCCGCACGGGCGCCGTCACCGTCGCCGCCAAGACCGCCGGGCGCTCCGTGAGGCACGGGCCGCAGCCGGCCTCCTCCGCCTCTCCCACGGCCCCCGTCCGGGCCGGCGGCGGGGGCACGTCCCGGCTCGCCATGGTGGACGCCCGCGAGGAGGGCCCCGGCACCGCCCACACCGTGACCGGGCTGATCCTGGCCGGCGTCGCCGCCACGGCCGTCGCCCTGCGCAGCGCCCGCCGCGGCAGACGGCCACGCTGACCATGGCCGAGCAGGAGAACTCCGGTCACCGCGGCCGGATCCTCATGGGCGTCGCCTGGACCGTGCTGCTGCTCGGGCTGTGGCTGTGGGGCAGGGAGGTCACCGATGTCCGGCAGGGCGCGGATGCCCCGGTGTCCGGCGACGTCGCCGCGGTCGGACGCCCCGCTTCCGTCCAACTGCCGCCCGCCGTACGCCCGTTGGGTGACGCGCTCCCGCAGCGCCTCGACATCCCCGCGCTCGACCTGCGCGCACCGGTCGTCGCCCGCGGGCTCGACGCGCATGCCGCGATCGATCCGCCGCCCTACGCGCAGGCCGGCGCCGTCGGCTGGTACGCGGCCGGGGTGAAGCCGGGAGCGGTGGGCGCGGCGCTGATGGTGGGGCACGTCGACACCGAGAGCGCGCCCGCCGTCTTCCACCGCCTCGGCGCGCTGGCTCCCGGCGCGACGGTGCGGGTGCTGCGCGACGACGGCAGGGTCGCCGAGTTCACCGTGGACGACGTCCGCGTCGTCTCCCGCGAGAACTTCGACGCCCACCAGGTCTACGGCACCCACCGGCCGGGCCGCGCCGAACTGCGCCTGATCACCTGCGCCGGCACCTTCGACCGGGCGAGCCGCGCCTACTCGGCGAACGTCGTCGTCTCGGCGTACCTGACGGGTACGGGGCTGTGAGGGGGCCGGACCGCTGACGGGGGCTGGACCCACCTGGCCCGGTCGGTGACCCGCTCCGTACCTGACGGGTACGGGGCGGTGACGGGACCGGACCGCTGACGGGAGCCGGACGCACCGGGCCCGGTCGGTGACCCGCTCCGTACCTGACGGGTACGGGGCTGTGAGGGGGCCGGACCGCTGACGGGGGCCGGACGCACCGGGCCCGGTCGGTGACCCGCTCCCCCCGGAGCCGCCGACCGGGCCGGTCCTCGACCGCGGGCGCACGGGCTGCGGGAGTAACCCGGCGTCCGGCGCGGGAGGCCTTGTACGACCAGTGGAGACGGGCCGACCGGGGGCTGGGGTCGTCCGGGGACGACTCTAGAACGGAAGACGGCCCGGAGCCTAGGGGCAAGTGCCAGGGGCCCAGAAGAGCGCGTCAGAGGCCCGGGGAGGGCGTCGGCAGCCGTCAGGGGCGCCCCTCGTCGCCCCGCCCCGCCGCCCGGCGCAGCTCGGCGTCGTCCGCGACCCGGTCGATGACCGCCCGCGCCACCCGGTCCAGGGACAGCCGGTGTCGGCGCGCGTACTGCCGCAGCGCCACGAAGGCGTCGTCGGCGCCCGTGTTCCAGCGCTCGGCGAGCATGCCCTTGGCCTGCTCGATGCGCACCCTGCTCGACAGGGCCTGCTGCAACTGACCGGCCAGGGTGCGGCACTGCGTGTAGGTGCTGTTGTTCTCCAGCCCGAGGGCCGCGCAGTCCGCGATGAGCTGGGCCAGCCGCAGCGTCGTGCCGTCCTCGGGCGGGGAGCCGCCGGGCACGGCGGGCCCGAAGACGTTGAGCGCGCCCAGCACCCGCTGCCGGCGGCGCAGCGGGACCGCGTAGGTGACGGAGACGCCATGGGCGAGGGCCCGCTCGGTGAAGTCGGGCCAGCGGCCCGCGGCCCGGGCCGCCCCGATCGACACCGGCGGCACCGGCCGGCCGGAGCCGTAGCAGTCCGGACAGGGCCCGCCGCCGTGCTGCGCCCCGAGCAGCTCCAGCACGGTCTCCCGGTCCGCGCCACCCGCCGCCAGCGTCACCGCCCGGCCGTCGTCGATCAGCATGATCCCGGCCGCCCGCGCGGGCAGCAGCCGTACACAGTGGTCGGCGACGCGCGACAAATGGTGCGCGGCCTCGAACTCCTCGACGAGCGTGTCCGCCGACTCCACCAACGCCTCGGCGAGCCGGATCTCCCGGGTGGACCGGTGCATGACCGCACACTCCCCTTCCGTGTCTCACCTGATTCCCCTGTTTCCCGCCGGCGGGACGGCCCCGCGGGCACGCCGGCGCCCCGCCCCTGGAAGTCGTCATAGTGGCTGTAACAGCTCCCCGACAAGGCTCGGCGACCTCGTTCGCCCCACGACAGGTATGTCAGGATTGAGCCTTGGAACAAAGCACCCGAGGGGGAGCTGGATGTACCTGAAGAGGGGGGCCTGGAGGGGCGCTCGCGCGCGGACGTCCGCGATGCTGCTGGGGGCGGCACTGCTGGTCGCGGGCTGTTCCTCCGGGGACGGAGACGAACCGGACGACAACACCGGTGCCGGGATCACCCAACAGCCCAAGGGCACCGACCCGTTCTGGGTGAACCCGGACGGGAACGCGGCCGAGCAGGTGGCCGACTACGAGAAGGGCGGCAAGAAGGACGACGCCGAGCAGATCCGCAAAATAGCCCAGCAGCCGACCGGCGAGTGGATCGGCCCGGAGAACCCGGAGGACGAGGCACGCGGCTACACGGAGGCCGCCGACAAGGCGGGCCGCACGGCCCTGCTGGTCCTCTACAACATTCCGCACCGCGACTGCGGCCAGTACTCCCAGGGCGGCGCCGCCGACGGCAACGCCTACCGGGACTGGATCGACGGTGTCGCCAAGGGCATCGAGGACCGCGCCGCGACGGTGATCCTGGAACCCGACGCCCTGCTGCACCTGGTGGACGGCTGCACCCCGGACGAGTTCCACGAGGAGCGCTACGACCTCCTCAAGGGCGCCATCGGCAAGCTGAAGTCGCTGAAGAACACCAAGGTCTACGTGGACGCGGGCAACGCCGGCTGGGGCCATCCCGACCAGATCTTCGAGCCCCTGAAGTGGGCGGGCATCGACCAGGCCGACGGCTTCTCGGTCAATGTCTCCAACTTCTACACGACCAAGGACTCGATCGCGTACGGCAGGCAGCTCTCCGGCAAGGTGGGCGACAAGCCCTTCGTGATCGACACCAGCCGCAACGGCAACGGCCCCTACACCGAGGGCGACCCGAACGAACGCTGGTGCAACCCGCCCGGCCGCGCCCTGGGCGAAACCCCGACCACCAAGACGTCCGACCCCCTGGTCGACGCCTACATCTGGGTCAAACGCCCCGGTGAGTCGGACGGCGAATGCAAGGGCGGCCCGAAGGCGGGCCAGTGGTGGGCGGAGTACGCCTTGAACCTCGCGAAGGCCAGTAAGTAGCGCCGGGGCTCATGTGGCTGGCGGCGGCCCCACGCCCCGAGGGGCGCGGGGAACCGCGCGACCAGCCACATGGAACCCGCAGCCGAGGACGGAACCCGCAGCCGAGAACGGAACCCGCGGCAGCGCTACGGCACTCGCACCCACTGCGCCTTCGACGGCGTCCCTTGATCGTCCGTCACGAACAGCATGTACCACCCCGACGGAACCAGGTTCCGGTTCGTCGGCACAGCCACCGTGATCTTGTCGCCGGACTTCTTGAAGTCCAGCTTCACCGACCGCTGGTCCACGTCCGTGACGTGCGTGGACGCGCTCGGCCGGATCAGCCGTACGTTCTCGATGGACGAGGCGTGCTGCGAGGTGAACGTCCCCGTGCCGCCCCGCTTGATGGTCTGCGGCCCGCCCGACAGCGACGGCTGCGCGTCCCGGTAGAGATACGGCGGCGTGTAGATCTCGATCCGCTGCTCGAACTTGCCCGGCTTGGTGTTGGCCTTGTCGGCGTACAGCGAGTCCGAGCCGAAGAACATCACCCGGCCGTCGGGCAGCAGGATCGACCCCGAGTGGTAGTTACGGCCCACCAGCGGGTCGGCGACCCGGTCGAGCTCGTTCGTGCCCGGCCGGTAGAGGTGCGCCTGGAGGATGTTGGAGTCGCCGCGGCCCCGGTAGTCCTCGGAACCGCCCGACACCAGCACGGTGTCGTCGGGCAGCACCGACGCCTGCGGATACCGGGTGCCCTTCTCCAGCGACGGCCCGTCCACGAACTCCGGGGCGTCGTCCTTGAGGTCGATGATCCGCGTCTTCTCGCTGGACTGCCTGGACTCGCCGACGCCACCGCCGCCGATCACCATGTACTTCTCGTCCTGCGCCGGCGGCAGCAGCACCGTGCCCGAGGTCTCCATCAGCTTGGGGTCGCTGAGGCCGGGCAGCTTGCTGAACTTGTTGGTGTCGACGTCCCAGATGCCGGGGTCGCGGCCCACGTTGTCGGGCCCGTACCCCGCGTTCGAACCCGAGTAGAAGATCTTCCCGTTCTCCAGCGGGAACAGCGCGGGATACGTCGGGAACTGCCGGACCTTCGCCGTGTACGTCCACTTCTTGGTCTTCGGGTCGTACACCTCGTTCTTGCCCGGCACCAGCTGGCCGATGTCGTCGAGGCCGGAGACACTGAGGATCTTGCCGTCGCTCAGCGTGGTGAGCGTCGGGTACCAGCGGGCCTCGTGCATCGGGTCGACCTTGATGTACTTCTCGGCGACCGGATCGAACTCGTAGGCGTCCCGGATGCCCTGGAAGTCCTTCTTGTCGAGGGCGATCTTCTGGGCGATGCCGTACGTGTTGCGCGCGTCGGCGCCGGACAGGCCCTGGATCCGGTAGTTGTCCTGGGTGCCGGTCTGGTACTTGGCGCCCTTCTTCTGCGCCTCGACGTAGATCCGGCCGAGGCCGGGGTCGTTGCGCAGGAACTCGCCGGTCGCCTTGTCGAAGACCTTCTTCGCGCGCGGCACCAGCACCGGGTCCTTGGAGACGAACGTCTTGCCGTTCTCCTTGCCCGTGAACTTGGTGCCCGCGGGCAGCGTGATCGGCTCGTCCGGGTTCTCGTTGTGGACGATCATCAGGCCGCCGGCCTTGGTGACGTCACCCTTGAGCTTCTCGTACCGCTTCGTACCGCCCGCGATCAGCAGGTTGCCGTTGGACAGCTGGGTGTGGCCCGTGCAGAACAGGTCGTTCGGCGTCGGCACCTTCTTGATCGTGCCCTTGACCGGGTCCCAGATCCGGGAGTCGTACTTCTTCGCGTCGAAGTTGTCCTGGTTGTTGCCCGAGCCCGCGACGAGCAGCACCTTGCCGGTGTGCAGAAGCGCCGCGTGGATGGTGTTCTGGCGGTACTCCTCGGGAAACTCGATGATCTCCCACTTGCCGTTCTCGGCTTTGTACTCGGGCTTGTTGATTTGGTACTGGTGGTATTTCTCGGTGCCGACGCGATAGAGCCACGGCCCGTTCATCCCGGCCAGCGCGAGCACCACCGCCGTGCCTATCGCAAGTCGACGGGCGCGGCGGCGGCCTGCACGGTCGTTCATTCCTTACGTCCCCCAAGTCCACCAAGGGCGATCTGCATCGTCTGGTCGTTGCCGCCGCTGCCCGACGCGGCCCAGCTCGGTTTGTGCTGGCCGTGGGGCGAGTGCGGCGGTGTGGCGTGCGCGGGCATCGGCTGCGGCTGGTACGGAGCCGCGGTCGCGCCCGTCGCCACCGCGTCCTGCGGCCCGGTGTGAGCCGGCACGGTCGCGGCGGGCTTCTTCTTCTCCTGACGCAGCATGTAGCGCCAGGCGAAGATCGGCGTCGCCGTGATCAGCATGGCAAAGGTCGCCCAGGTGATCATCGCGGGGTGCGAGTGCCCGTAGACGAAACCGGCGGCGATCGAGGCGCCGAAGATCGCGATGAAGTACCAGTGGTACCGGAAGGTGCCGAACCACCGGTCGGGGCTCGCGGAATCGCCCTTGGGCGTCACCACGAACTTGCTCTTCTTGCGCAGCACCGAGTCGATCAGCGCCTTCGCGTACAGGGGCGCCGACAGCGCGGACATCACCATGCCGGCCACACCGCCGGAGCCCTCGGGCTCGTGCGGCGAGACGTTGTGGCGGCGGTTCCAGACGTACAGGCCGATCTGGAGCGCGGAGGCGTTGCCGTAGAGCATCAGCCAGATCGTCGGGTCGATGTTCACACCCGAGGCGCCCAGGCCCAGGAACAGCGCACAGCTCAGCGCGGCCAGGATCCAGTTGAGGGCGGACATCGGGTAGAAGATGATCATCATCGTGTAGTTGAAGAGCTTGCTCGGCGGCAGCGAGTACCAGCCCTTCCAGTACTGCTTGAGGATCGTCTCGTACGTCCCTCGCGACCAGCGCATCTGCTGGGTGAAGAAGTCGGTCCAGGCGCTGGGGCCCTCACCGACCGCCAGCACGTCCGGCGTGTACACGGAGCGCCACTTCTTGCCCGTGGCCGGGTTCTTGTGGCGGTGGATCTCGAAGCCGGTCGCCATGTCCTCGGTGATCGAGTCGTACAGACCGCCGATCTGCTTGAGCGCCTTGATGCGTACGGCGTTCGACGTACCCACGAACATCGGGGAGCCGTACTTGTTGCCCGCCCGTTGGATCAGCGCGTGGAAGAGGAACTGCTGGGACTCGGCGGCCTTGGTGACGAAGTTGTCGTAGTTGCCGTAGACCTGCGGGCCGATGACGAAGCCGACGTTCGGGTCGCGGAAGAAGCCGAGCATCCGCTCCAGGTAGTTCGGCAGCGGCACGTGGTCGGTGTCGACCGAGGCGAAGAAGTCGTAGTCGTCGCCGTGCGCGTCCAGCCAGGCGTTGTAGTTGCCGTGCTTGGTCTTGGCGCGGTGCGGGCCCTTGGCCTGGTTCCACTTCGCGACGCCCTTGCGGGAGAAGTGGTGCACGCCGAGCCGGGCGCAGACCTCCTTGACCTCCGCGTTGTCGCCCTCGTCGAGCAGCCAGACGTGCATGAGACCCCGGTGGCGCAGCTTGACGGCCGCCTCCAGGGTCTTCGTCACCATCTCCAGCGGCTCCTTGCCGGGCACGAAGGAGGTGAGGAAGGCCACTCTCGTGCCGGTCTCCGGCACCACCGGGATCGGGTCGCGGGCGACCAGCGTGGCGTGCGCGTTGGACAGCACGTTCATGCAGCGGAAGAACTCGATCAGGCCGATCGAGACGAGCATGACTATGTCGAGCGCCGGCAGGAAGTCGAAGGCGGGGTAGTCCCGTTCGGTCCAGTGCTCGGGCTGGAGCAGCCAGAACAGCAGCACCAGCGAGAGCACCGGGGCCGCGGCCAGCATCAGGGCGACTCTGATCCGGTGCGGTTCCTGCGAGATCAGCGAGCGGTACTGGACCCGGTACGGCTTGTTCGGATCGGGCTGGGTGAGGGGACCGGCCAGCCGGCTGTAGTGCTCGTAGTCATACTTCGGCAGCGTCTTCTTGATCCGGCGGAATGTGCCGGTCCGGGTTTGCGACGGCACCCGTAGCTGGGTGGTCTGAGACGGGTCGAAGTTCTGCCGGGCGCCCGTCGGCGTCGACGTCATGAGTCATCCCCCCACACGCAGGTCACCGCGTGTCTGTCGGTTCCTTTACGACTGTGCCGATCCCCCTCGACCTTCACAGGCGTATCAGTGGTGGGCCGCAGTCACCACATCTTCCACACCTTAGACATGGAAACGCGACCTTCCGGTTGCATCATGCCCCCCTCGGCACGCGGTCATGAACGGGGCCCCCTACTCCCCGTAAAACCGGCAACCGGTTTCTTGCCCCCCAACTGCCGCGAATCCGCAGCATCTTGGTAAACCCATCCCCAGGGTTCTACGGCGTTCCGCATGATCGCAAGATGCGAAACGAGGTGTTTACCGGTCATACGCGCTCATTGTGGCACCTGTGGGGGTGTTGTGTATCCGTTGTGGACACACGGGCGCGGATGTTGCCGAAATGCTCACGTATCGCCTCCTCCGCCCGTATCGCGTCGCCCGACCGCACCGCGTCCACGATCTCCCGGTGCTGCCGGCAGGTGACCAGGGGATCCTGCGGAGCACCCCCGAGGTCGGTGTGGACCCGGTGGAAGGCGTCCCAGAACGCCTCCATGACCTCGCCCAGCAACGCGTTGTCCAGCCCTCGGTAGAGGGTGGCGTGAAACGCCCGGTCGGTCTCGGCGATGCCGTCGCCGCCCAGCGCCGCCTGCTCTTCCATACGGTCGACGAGCGCGTCCAGTTCAACGAGGTCGGTGTCCGGGAGCCGGCCGGCGAGCCGTGCCACCAGGCCCGTCTCCACGGCCTCCCGCAGCTGCACGAGCTGGAGAAGGGTGTCCTCGCCGCGGTGGTGTCCGGCGACCGTGCGGAACGCCAGACCCTCGACCATGGGGGCGAGGGACATCGCGCCGACGTAGGTGCCGAAGCCGTGCCGGATCTCCACGATGCCCATCGCCTGCAAACCCTTGAGCGCCTCGCGCACGGAGTTGCGGCTGGCACCCAGGTGAGCCATCAGCTCGGGCTCGGTCGGCAGCGGGGCCCCGGAGGCCAGCCGACGGTCGATGATGAGCTTCTTGATCCGCTCCTGCAGGTCACGAGCTGCCATGGCCAGAGGGTATCCGGCCAAACACGCAGGAAGCCCCTCGCTTGCACGAGGGGCTTCCGGACCATCGTCGTCGTGCGCCGCCAGGGACTCGAACCCCGGACCCGCTGATGCTGCATCTTCCGGGGGATGACCCCCGGACCCCCAGCCGCCTCCGCGTGACCTGCGTCAAATGCGGAAGCCCCCCGCTGCTGCGAGGGGCTTTCACTGCCGTGCGCCGCCAGGGACTCGAACCCCGGACCCGCTGATTAAGAGTCAGCTGCTCTAACCAACTGAGCTAGCGGCGCCTGCTGACTCGTGAACTCTACCTGACCTGCGGGGGTGGTTCCGACCACGGCGGCGGGGCGGCGCGGGGCTTCCGGGGCCTGTAAACCATTCGGACCGTCAACATGCGGGTGCGGAGGACAGTTGAGAAACTGACGGGGTGTACAGCCGCGGGCATTTCCGACTGGAGTGTGAGGGGAATCGCATGGAGGCTCGGACTCCGGTATTCGAGGAAATCGATCCGGGGGGTGACTGCGACTGCCCCGGATGCGTCCACTGGAGACGCGTCCTGCCGCATTCCACGACCGGCCGCCACCCGGCGGCACACCGGGCGCTGATTCTCGCCGCAGCCGCCTCCACCACCCTCGTCGTCGGCCACACGGCCCCCGCCCTCGCCGCTCCCCGCAGCATCGACCGCCCGGCCGTTCCCGCAGGTGACGAGCCCCATACGCCCCAGGGGGGCAAGGCCCCGCTGCATGGTCCCGGTGGGAAGCCGGCCCAGCCCGCAGGCCCGGTCAAGACGCCTCCGACCACCCGCGCGGAGATCATCAAGCGGGCCAAGAAATGGGTCACCGCGAAGGTGCCGTACAGCATGTCCAAGTACTGGTCGGACGGATACCGGCAGGACTGTTCGGGGTTCGTCTCGATGGCCTGGAGCCTCACCGGAAACGAATGGACCGGAAGCCTCGGCCAGTACGGCGTCCGTATCTCCAAGGACGAACTCCAGCCCGGAGACATTCTGCTGTTCCATAATCCCGCGGACCCCAGGAAAGGCTCGCACGTAGTCATTTTCGGCGGCTGGACGGACTACACGCACACCTACTACATCGCCTACGAGGCGGCTCCGCCGCACGCCCGGCGCCAGTCCATCCCGTACGCCTACTGGAACCATTCCGACCGCTACGTCGCCTACCGCTACAAGGGCCTCACGAGCGGCACCTCGACGGGCGAGAAGCCGGACACCGGGCAGCCGAGCGGCACGAAGGCGGAGACCGGGCAGCAGGGTGCCGCCAAGCCGGACACCGCCAAGCCGGACACCGCCAAGCCGGACACCGCCAAGCCGGCGAGTCCGAAGAGCCCGGCGCCGTACCCGGGGCGGGCTCACTTCGGTCCCGGCGCCAACAACAAGCACGTGACTCAGCTGGGCCGCCTCCTCGTCGAGCGCGGCGCCGGCCGTCACTACGCCACCGGCCCGGGCCCCCGCTGGTCGGACGCGGACCGCAGGGCCACCCAGGCCTTCCAGATCGCGCAGGGCTGGCGGGGCCAGGACGCGGACGGCCTGCCGGGGCCCGGCACATGGACGCTGCTGGTGACGGGCAAGGGCAAGGACATCCCCGCCGCCACCGCCGCCACCGCGGCCCCGCCGCCCGAGCAGCCGTCCTCGCACGGGGTGCCGGGCTATCCGGGGCGGGCGCTGTTCCGGCCGGGCGCCGACAACCAGTACGTGACCCAGCTCGGCCGACAACTGGTGAAGAAGGGGTTCGGCAAGCACTACAAGACCGGGCCGGGCCCGCGCTGGGGCGAGTCGGACCGGCGTGCCGTCGAGGCGTTCCAGCGCACCCAGGGCTGGCGCGGCGGCGCGGCGGACGGCTATCCGGGGCCGGAGACCTGGCGGCGGCTGTTCGCGTAGCGGCCCCCGCACGGGAGGCGCGGGACCCTCAGTGGCAGAGGGCAGAGGGCAGAGGGCAGAGGGCAGAGGGCAGAGGGCAGAGGGCAGAGGGCAGTCCGGAGCGCCGGGCGCTCCCAGGGTCGTACCACCCACGGCGGTTCGACCCACGGCCGGACGACCAAGGCCGCACGACCACGACCGCACGACCTTCCTGTGACGCATCTGGCGCGGAGGCTGGAGGCAACGCATGACCACGACCACTTCTCACACGCCCGAGCCCGAGGGGTTCGCGGGACCGGCCGAGGCGTCGGCCCGGCCCGCGCGGCTGATCCAGAACGAGGCGACCACCGAGATCCCCGTCCATCTGCTGTTCCGTGACGAGGCGGGCCCGGTGTCCGTGCCGCTCAGACCGACGGTCGTGGCCCGCCGGCAGGGCACGGGCGAGCAGCCGCGCCTGCGCCGCCCGGTCCAGCCGAAGCCGCGTCCCGAGCCGCAGGTCGACCCCGAGCTGGTGGAACGGCCCGCGCGGGTGCTGCCCGGCACGGCGGGCGTGCTGGCCGGGGCGTGCGGAGCGGCCGGCTGCCTGGCCGCCTCGTGGTGGGCCGGGGTGCTGCCGCCGCCGGCGGTGCAGGCGCTGGGGCTGCCGGTGTCGGCGGGGGCGGAGTTGGGTCCGGCGCAGTGGGCGGTGTACGCGGGGGCCGGGGTGCTGGGGCTGCTCGGC
Source organism: Streptomyces sp. bgisy027 (assembly GCF_057710365.1). NCBI lineage: Bacteria > Bacillati > Actinomycetota > Actinomycetes > Kitasatosporales > Streptomycetaceae > Streptomyces > Streptomyces sp. bgisy027. Next base: position 313,199 of record NZ_JBYIVZ010000002.1, on the reverse strand, counting down.
TTCGGCGGGCTGGCCCGCGGGCGGACCGGACGGGCCTGGGTGCTCGGGCTGTTCGGCCGTTACCGGGGGACGGTCCGGCGCACCGGCCTGATGTGGGTCAACCCGCTGCTGCTGCGCCGCCGGGTCGACGTACGGTTGCGGCACTGGCGCAGCGAGCCGATGCCGGCGGCCGACGGCAACGGGGTCGCGCTGCGGGTGGTCGTCCAGGTGGTGTGGCGGGTGAAGGACACCGCGCGGGCGCTGCTCGGGGTGGAGGACCACGAGTCGTATCTGCGCGAGGGCGTCGAGGCGGCGCTGGCCCGGGTGGCGGTGGAGACTCCGGGCGGCCCGCGGGGCTCGATCGAGGCGACCGGTGAGTCACTGACCCGGCTGGTGGTGCGGGACGCGGACCCGGTCGGCCTGGAGGTGTTCTCGGTGCGGCCGGTGCGGGTGGAGTACGCGCCCGAGGTCGCCGCCGCCATGCACCGCCGCCGGGTCGCCGTGCTGGACGCGCAGGACCGGGCCACCATGGTCGACTCGGTCGTCGACTCGGTGGAGGACACGGTGACGCGGCTGACGATGCGGGGCCTGGTCGAGCTGGACGACTACGAACGCAAGGCGCTGGTCAAGGACTTGACGGTGGCGTTCTGCGCGGGACGGGGTGAGACGGCGATCTGACGGCCGACTCACGGCCCCTCGAACATCTCCCTCGATTGGTATGGACATGTTCAACAGTCAGTAATAATCTGAGACTTGGTCTAGACCTGCAAGCTCGCCGAACTTCCCCCACGTTCCCAGGAGCAGCAGCATGCGCAGAAAGGCCAAGTTGTACGCAGCCGCACTCGGGCTCAGCACCGCCGGGGCCCTCGTGCTCTCCACCGGTGGCGCCAGCAGCCACGGCTACACCGACCTCCCCATCAGCCGGCAGAAGCTCTGCCAGAACGGCACCGTGACCAACTGCGGCTCCATCCAGTGGGAGCCGCAGAGTGTCGAGGGGCCGAAGGGCTTCCCGGGCTCCGGCCCGGCCGACGGATCGATCTGCAACGCCGGACTGGGTCAGTTCTCCCAGCTCAGCGCGCCCAGGACGCCGTCCGGCGGCGCGTGGCCCGCAACCAAGGTGAACGGCGGTCAGAGCTACACCTTCCGCTGGCAGTTCACCGCGATGCACGCCACGACCGACTTCAAGTACTACGTCACCAAGCCGGGCTGGAACCAGAACCACAACCTGTCCCGCTCGGACCTCAACCTCACGCCGTTCTTCACCGTTCCGTACAACGGGCAGCGGCCGCCGTCCACGCTCTCCCACACCGGCACCCTGCCGTCCGGGCTGAGCGGACGTCACGTCATCCTCGCGGTGTGGACGATCGCCGACACGAGCAACGCGTTCTACGCGTGCTCGGACGTCACGTTCTGAGGTTCTCTTGAGTCAGTGCCCAGGCCGGCGTGGGGAGGTTCCTCCCGCGCCGGCCGACCGGGGTCGGCGTAGAGGTGGCCGCCGGCGCCCGCTTCATGGCCACCCGCACGGACATGTCCTCGGGCCTGGGCGCGATGAGCGGCTTCTGACACTCGCACGCACCCGGCTCTCCACGTCTGACGTACCGTCAGTTACCGTGCGTCTCCATGGAGTCCACTACGCCACGCACGGTCGCGGAGCTGGTGGCGGCGGGGTGGGGCGACCACCGGCCGGGGCTGTGGTTCGAGGAGCGGACGCTCACCCGGCACGAGGTGGCCGCCGGCGCCGGCGCCCGCGCGGCGCTGCTGGCCGACCTGCTGCCGCCCGGCGCCGAGCCGCACGTCGGGGTGCTCCTCGACAACACCCCGGAGTACCCGATGTGGCTGGGCGCGGCGGCCCTCGCCGGAGCCGCGGTCGCCGGGATCAACCCCACCCGCCGGGGCCCCGAGCTCGCCCGCGACATCCGGCACACCGAGTGCCGGGTCCTGGTCACCGAGCGGTCGCACCTGCCGCTGCTCGACGGCATCGAACTGCCGGGAGTGCGCCTGCTGCTGACGGGGACGCCGGAGTACGACGCGCTGCTCGCCCCGTACGCCGACGCCCGGCCCGACCCCTCCCGCGCCGGCCCGCGCGACCGGCTCCTGCTGTACTTCACCTCCGGCTCGACCGGCGCCCCCAAGGCCGCGATCTGCAGCCAGGGGCGGCTGGCCGCGGCGGGGTACTCCCTGGCGGAGCAGTTCCGGGTGCGGCCCGACGACGTGCACTACATCTGCATGCCGATGTTCCACGGCAACGCGGTCATCGCCGACTGGGCGCCCGCCCTCGCGGCCGGCGCGGGCATGGCGCTGCGCCGCCGGTTCTCGGCGTCGAACTTCCTCGCGGACGTCCGGCGCTACCGGGCGACGTACTTCACCTATGTGGGCCGGGCCGTCCAGTACGTGCTCGCCACCGAGCCGCGCCCCGACGACCGGGACAACCCGCTGCGGCTCGGCTTCGGCACGGAGGCGGGCGCCGTGGACGCCGCCGCCTTCGAGCGCCGGTTCGGGGTGCGGCTGGTGGAGGGGTACGGCTCCTCCGAGGGCGGGGCCGCCGTGCAGTGGTCGCCGGGTACGCCGCCGGGGGCCGTCGGGCGGGCGGGGCCCGGTCTCGTCGTACTCGATCCGGAGACCCGCAAGCAGTGCCCGCCGGCGATCTTCGACGCGGGCGGGCGGCTGGTCAACGGGGACGCGGCGATCGGTGAACTGGTCAACCAGGGGCCGAACCCCTTCGAGGGGTACTGGCGCAACCCCGAGGCGGAGGCCGAGCGGCGGCGTGAGGGCTGGTACTGGACCGGTGACCTGTTCTGCCGGGACGCCGACGGCCATCTGTACTTCGCGGGGCGCGGCGACGACCGGCTGCGGGTCGACGGAGAGAACCTGTCCGCCGCGATGATCGAGAACATCCTCGCCCGCTACGAGGGCGCGGACGCCGTCGCCGTGTACGCCGTGCCGGATCCGGTGACCGGGGACCAGGTCATGGCGACGATCGCGGGGGAGTTCGACCCGGTCGCCTTCGCCGGGTTCCTGCTCGCCCAGCCGGACCTGGGGACGAAGATGGCACCCCGGTTCGTGCGGGTGGTGGAGCGGATGCCGGTGACCGCCACGAACAAGATCCACCGGGCGGGGTTGAGAGGGGAAGGGGTGCGGTGCGGCGACCCGGTGTGGTGGCGGCCGCCGGGGGAGCGGACCTATCGAAGGCTGACGGACGCGGACGCCCTGACATACCCCAAAGGGGCCCCCGCTCCCACGAGAGGCCCTTCGTAACCCCGACCCCCAACTGCTCCCGCTGGACCCGGGGTATGAGCGAAGGGCCCCTCGCTCCCACGAGAGGCCCTTCGTCTGTGCGCCGCCAGGGACTCGAACCCCGGACCCGCTGATGCTGTATCTCCCGGGGGTAACCCCCGGACCCCCAGCCGATCCCGCTGGACCTGGGGTATGAGCGAAGGGCCCCTCGCTCCCACGAGAGGCCCTTCGTCTGTGCGCCGCCAGGGACTCGAACCCCGGACCCGCTGATTAAGAGTCAGCTGCTCTAACCAACTGAGCTAGCGGCGCCTGACTCGCGCCGACCGCGATGTTGTGCCTTTCGCGGCGGCGACGAAGAAAATACTACCTGGTCCGGAGGGGTGCTTCGGACCACCGCGGAGCGGCCCGGTCAGGACTGGATCGCCAGCGACAGCAGCACCGGCGCCGCGCTGCGGTTCAGGGCGTCCGCCGCCTGGCGCAGCCGGTGCGCGTGTTCCACCGGGAGCGACAGGGCGAGGCAGCCCACCGAGGAGCCGGCCGTGATCGGGACGGCCGCGCACACCGTGCCCACCGCGTACTCCTGGAGGTCGAGGTGGGGGACCGTGGGCGGCTGGGACTCCAGGCGGGAGAGCAGCACCCTGTCGTCGGTGATCGTGCGCGAGGTGAGGCGGGCCATCTTGTGCCGCGAGAGATGGTCGCGCCGGCCGCTGTGGTCGAGCTGGCCCAGCAGGCTCTTGCCGATCGCGGTGGCGTGGGCGGAGAAGCGGAAGTCGACCCACTCGTTGACCACGGGGGTGGCCGGACCGGCCGCGAACTGGTCGATCTTGACCTCTCCGTCGACGTACCGGCTGATGTAGACGGCCGCACCGACGGAGTCCCGCAGCCGGTCCAGGGTGTGCTGGAGGTTGTCCCGCAGTGCCTGCTCGCGGCCCTGGGCGGAACCGAGGCGGGCCAGGGCGGCGCCCGTGACGTACGCCCCGTCGGCGATCTGCTCGACGTAGCCCTCGCGGCGCAGCATCCGCAGGAGGCCGGTCAGGCGCTCCGGCCCGATGCCCGTGTGCCGGGCGAGCTCGGCGTCGGTGACTCCGGTGCTGTGCCGCGCCACGGTCTCCAGGACGCGCAGGGCGTCCTGGACCGAGTGGTACGGCGTCGTCGACTCGTGCTGGAGCGCCACGGTTCCCCCTGCGGTCGCACGTCGCTTCTCATCGGGCCCGGTTCGAGTGAGTCAGTCCCCTTCACGATAACGGGCAAGAGGCCTGAGTCGAGCGGTTGTTGACGAGATCGCGCCGCCCTCAGCAGGGGGTTATCTCAATGGCATATGCCTACCGGCCACCGTCAGGCGTTGCTGAGCTTGATGGGTCCGCTCCACAGAAGGTCGCTGCCCTCGTAGACGCTGACGACCCAGGACACCGTGGCGTTTTCGGCGATGTCGTCCCAGAAGCTGTCGCAGACCTGCCATCCGGCAGCCGTGCCGCCGTCTTCCCAGCACCGGTATCCGTCGCCGGAGACGTTGTCCTGCCCGCGCACCTCCACGTGGTGGCCGTCGGCGTAGAGGTCCTTGATGTAGAACTTGTCCCCGGACGCCTTGAAGCAGGCCATGCCGCGGTCGTGTCCGCCGGCCGACACCCAGCCGCAGTTGGCGTCGACAGTGGGGGTACCGGACCGCGTCGCGTGTTCGGTGTGGACCGTCTGGGCCGCGGCGGAGCCGGGGGTCATGAACACCAGGGCGGCGGCGACGGCGGTGAGAGCGGTGGGCAGTAACGTGCTGCGCATCTGTGTGTCTCCTGATGTCGAATCCGGCGTGTTCCGTGATGCAGTCGAACGTGTCGTGACAGGGCTGGGTCCTGCTCGTGCGCGGCTGGTGCGGGGCGCCGCTCCGGGCGCGGCGCCCCGGGCTCACAGCACTGCGCTGAGGAACTCCTGGGTCCGCTCGTGCTCGGGCTCACTGAAGATCTTCTCCGGTGATCCCGTCTCGATGATCCGGCCGGAGTCGAACATCATGACCTGGTCGGAGATGTCGCGGGCGAAGTTCATCTCGTGGGTCACGCAGAGCATCGTGATGTCGGTGGTGCGGGCGATGTCCCGAAGCACGTCCAGGACGCCCGCGACCAGTTCCGGGTCCAGCGCGGAGGTCACCTCGTCGAGCAGCAGCACCTGCGGCCGCATGGCCAGGGCCCGGGCGATCGCGACGCGCTGCTGCTGGCCGCCCGAGAGCTGGCTCGGGTACTTGTCCATGTGCTCGGTCAGACCCACCAGGTCGAGCAGATCACGGGCCCGCTGGTCAGCCTCCTCCCTGGACAGGCCGAGGACGGTGACCGGCGCTTCGGTGATGTTGCGCAGCACCTTCATGTTGGGGAAGAGGTTGAACTGCTGGAAGACCATCCCGATGTTCTTGCGGACCTCGCGGATGTGCTTCTCGCCGGCCGGGACGAGCTTGCCGTTCTTCTCCTCGTGGGTCAGACAGTCGCCACCGACCCTGATCGTGCCCTCGTCGGGCTTCACCAGGGTCATCAGCAGCCGCAGGATCGTCGTCTTGCCGGAGCCCGACGGGCCGATCAGTGTGACGTGCTTGCCCGAGGCCACGGAGAAGTCGAGGTTGTCGAGGACGACGTTGCTGCCGAAGCGCTTGGTGACGTTCTCGAAGCGGATCAGCTCACTGCCGTCCACCGTGGGGTTGGATGCTTCGTTCGAGAGGTTGCTGTCAGCGGACAAGACGACGCTCCAGGGCTCTGATCAGGAGGGAAGCCGGGTAGGCGATGAGGATGAAGGCCACGCCCACGACGGTCAGGGCCTCCGTGGTGAAGGTCTCGTTGCTGTAGGCCTGGGCCTCGCCGAGCATGTCGAAGGCGCCGATGGTCGCGATCATCGGGGAGTCCTTGAGCATGGCGATGACGTAGTTGCCCAGAGGGGGCACGACGCGCCGGATCGCCTGTGGCAGGATGACCGCCCGCCAGGTGCGGCCCTTGGACAGGCTCAGCGCGGTGGCCGCCTCCCACTGGCCGATGGGCACCCCGCCGATACCGGCGCGGTAGACCTCCGCGGTGTACGTGGAGTAGTGCAGGCCGAGGCCGACGATGCCGGTGGTGAGCGGCGACATCGCCGGGCCGAAGTTCGGCACGACGTAGAAGAGGAAGAAGAGCTGTACCAGCAGCGGCGTGTTGCGGATGAACTCCGTCACCGCCGTCACCGGCCAGCGCACCCATCTCTGGGAGGACCGCTGCGCCAGGGCCCACACCAGGCCCAGGGCGAAGGCGATCAGCGTGCCGATGGCCAGGGCCTGCAGGGTGACCAGCACACCGTCCCAGAAACGCGGCATGAAGTCGTCGACGACGTTCCAGTCCCAGCTCATCCCATGCCTCCTGCGGACTGCGAACCGGCCTGCAGGCTCTCGCTGCGGGTGCTCAGCTTCCGGGTGATGGAGCCCGTCTTCTCCGGCGTCTGCCCGATCCCGGCCTTCGCCTTCCGCTCCACCAGCCGCATGCCGCGGGTGATGAGGAAGGCGAGGACGAAGTAGAGGACCAGGAGCAGCGAGTAGACGGGTGTGGTCTCGTTGGTGCCGAGCCGGAGCAGGTTACCGGCGAAGGTCATGTCCGCCACCGTGATCACGGAGACCAGCGCGGTGCCCTTCAGCAGCTCGATCAGCAGGTTGTTGAACGGCGGCACCATCTCGGGCCACGCCTGCGGCAGTTCGATCAGACGCAGCCGCTGCCAACGGGAGAAGTTGAGCGCGATACCGGCCTCCCGCTGCGCCGGGGCGACGGCGGCCAGCGAGCCGCGGACGATCTCCGAACCGTACGCGCCGTAGGTGAGGCCGAGCGCGCTCACGCCGGCCCACATGGGCACCAGTTGCCAGCCGAAGAGCGGCAGCGCGAAGAACATCCAGAACATCAGCACCAGCGCCGACATTCCGCGGAAGATCTCGAAGTAGACGCCGGCGACGAACCGGACGATCCAGAGCCGGGAGGTGCGGGCGAGGCCGATACCGAAGGCGATGGCGGCCCCGAGGGCGGCGGCGTACACCGTGACCTGGATCGTGACCCATATACCCGGAAGGAACCAAGTGGTGAAGAACTCGGAGGTCATCATCCGGCACACAACTCCTTCGCCGTCAGGTCGGTCATCTCGGCCCGACCGAAGCCGAAGGGCTCGACGATCTTCAGAAGCTCCTTGTAGTTGTCCGCCTTGAGCTTCAGGAGCTCCCTGTTGAACGCGTCCCGGAAGTTCTTCTCCGCCTGACGGAAGGCGAATCCTCCCGCGCCATAGGCGGGCTTGCCGTCCACCATCGGCTGGAAGGCCTCCGTCGCCGAGGCGCGGTTGGACCCCTTCACCGCCGACTTGACCGTGATGTTGGTCCCCGCGAAGGCGTCGACACGCCCCTGGGACACCGCGTCGAGACCGGCCACCTGGTCCGGGAGGACCAGGACGTCCGTGATGCCGGCGGCCTTGGCGTACTCGATCTCGGCGTACGCCTTGCCGGAGGCCAGCTTCAGCCCCTTCTTCTTGATGTCCTCGTACGTCTTGATCCCGTGCGGGTTGCCCTTCTTGACGATGAAGGAGTCCAGCATCAGATAGTCCGGATCGGAGAAGAGGACCTGTTCGCACCGCGGGGGGTTGATGTACATACCGGCCGACACGACGTCGAACTGCTGCGCCTTCAGCCCGGGAATGAGTGCTCCGAAGTCCACCGGCACCGGCTCGACCTCGTCGATGCCGAGCCTTTTGAAGATGACCTCGGCGATCGCGGGAGCCTCACCGGTGGCCCGGCCGTCGTCTCCGACGTATCCGAACGGCGGCTCGCTCGCGATGCCGATTTTCGCCACGCCCCGGTCTCGGAGCGTTTCCAGCAGGCTGCCTCCCAGCACCTTCCCTTCGTCGGGGACACGGCTGCAGCCGGCCACCCCGAGAGCGCCGGCGGCTCCCAACGACGCCGCCCCTGCAAGCAGCGAGCGGCGGCTGAGCCCTCTGTGGTATCCGTCGTCGTTTCCTGAACGGTCTGCGTGTGGTCGAGCCATGGGCGCGCGGCTACCCGAAGGCATACAAGATATGCCGATCAGTTTGCGCCGTTGCCTCAATCGTGCTGTATCCGTTGCGCTCGTCAGCGCGTGGGGCGGGCGGTCTTGACCTCATGGGGACGATGGGGTGATGACTGATCGGTTCATCGAGGTGTCACTGGTCAAGCGCGAAATCCACTGCACGGCCAAACTCCTGGACGACCGCGCCCCGCTCACCTGCGCGGCCGTCTGGGACGCCCTGCCCCTGACCGGCGACGTCTATCACGCCAAATACGCCCGCAACGAGATCTACGCCCTCTTCCCGCCCTTCGCGGAAACGGAGCCGCCGTTGGAAAACCCGACGGTCACCCCCATTCCGGGTGATCTGTGCTATTTCGCCTTCGCCGGTACGGAACTCGGCACCAAGTCCTACGGCTACGACCGCGAGGTCCGCGCCGGCACCACGGTGGTCGACCTGGCCCTGTTCTACGAGCGCAACAACCTGCTGCTGAACGGCGACGTGGGCTGGGTGCCCGGCATCGTCTGGGGCCAGGTCGTGGAGGGACTCGAGGAGATGGCCCAGGGCTGCAACGACCTGTGGCGGTCGGGGGCCCTGGGCGAGTCGCTCAGCTTCCGGAGGGTGTGAGCCGGGCGATGCCGGCCTCGTAGAGCGCGTGGGCCGTCCGCAGGACGAGTTCGTCGCGATGGCGGGCGGCCACGATCTGCAGGCCGATCGGCAGGCCGTCCCCGTCCGCGCCGACGGGGACGGTGGCCGCCGGCTGCTGGGTCAGGTTGAAGGGGTAGGTGAACGGTGTCCAGCCGGTCCACCGGCGATGCCCCGACCCCTTCGGGACCTCGGCGCCCGCCTCGAAGGCGGTGATCGGGAGGGTCGGGGTGAGCAGGAGGTCGTAGGAGTCGTGGAAGCGGCCCATCCGGCGGCCCAGTTCCATCCGGACGTCCACCGCGGCCAGATAGTCCAGCGCCGACATCCGGGCGCCCACCCCGCAGATCTCCCTGAGGCCCGGGTCGAGCAACTCCCGCTGGTGCGGCCCCAGATGCTGGGTCACCCGGGCCGCCCCGGTGAACCACAGGGTGTGGAAGGCGTCCACCGGATCCGTGAAGTCCGGGTCGGTCTCCTCGACGTACGCCCCCAGCCCCGCCAGCCGCTCCACCGCCCGCCGCACCGCCGCCGCGACCGCCGGGCGCACCGCCACCTGGCCGCCCAGGGACGGGGAGTAGGCGACACGCAGGCCGCGCACCCCGCCGGACAGGGCCGCGCGGAAGGAGCCCGGGGCCGGCGGGAGCGCCGACCAGTCGCGGGAGTCGGGCGCGCCGATGACGTCCAGGAGCAGGGCCGCGTCGGCCGCGTCGCGGGTCATCGGGCCGACGTGCGCCAGGGTGCCGAAGGCGCTCGCGGGGTACAGCGGGACCCGGCCGTACGTCGGCTTCAGGGCGAAGATGCCGCAGAACGCCGCCGGGATGCGGACGCTGCCGCCGCCGTCCGTGCCCAGCGCCAGCGGACCCGCGCCGAGCGCCACGGCCGCCGCCGCGCCCCCGCTGGAGCCGCCTGCGGTGCGGGTCGGGTCGACGGGGTTGCGGGTCACGCCGGACAGCGGTGAGTCGGTGACGCCCTTCCAGCCGAACTCGGGCGTGGTCGTCTTGCCGAGGAACACCGCGCCGTGCGCGCGCAGCCGGGCCACCGAGGGGGCGTCCTCGGACCAGCGGCCCTTCTCCGCGACGGTCTTCGAGCCCCGCAGGGTCGGCGCCCCGCGCAGCAGCAGGATGTCCTTCACCGTGACCGGGACGCCGTCGAGCAGACCGGCCGGCTCACCGCGCCGCCAGCGCCCGGCCGACTCCCCGGCTCGCGCGAGGGCCTCGTCGGCGGTGAGCCGTACGAAGGCGTTGACCTCCGGCTGGATCCGCTCGGCCCGCTCCAGCGCGGCGCGGGTGGCGTCGAGGGGGCTGAAGTCTCCCTTGCGGTAGCCGTCGAGGAGTTGTACGGCGGTCAGTGCGGTGAGATCCGTCATGGGGCGCCCTCCAGCCGTTGACGTCAGCGTCCGGGTACGTACCCGCGCTGTTTGTCGACCACGTTCAGCAGTGGTCTGCCCGCCTCCCACCGCTCGTACAACTCCACGAACTGACGCCCGAGTTCATCGCGCCAGCCGATGGTGTCCCCGCTCATGTGCGGGGAGACGATCAGGCCCGGCAGCCGCCACAACGGGCTGTCCGGGGTGAGGGGTTCGTCCTCGAACACATCGAGGGCGGCCCCCGCGATCCAGCGCTTGTCGAGGGCCTCGGCCAGCGCCTCCTCCACCACCAGCTGCCCGCGCCCGACGTTGACGAACCGGGCCGAGGGCTGCATGACACCGAAGCGGCGCAGGTCGAACATGCCGTGCGTCTGCTCGGTCAGCGGCGCCGCCGCGATCACCCAGTCGGCGCGGGACATCAGCCGGTCGAGGTCGTCGGGGCCGTGGATGCCGGTGCGCGGCACCCGGCCGACCAGCGCGGTGGTGACGTCGAGGGCCTTGAGCGTGCGGGCGATCGCCCGGCCGATGGGACCGGAACCGACCACGCACGCACGCGTGCCCGCCACGCGCTGCCCCTCGCGGTGCCGCCACTGCCGGGCGCGCTGGAAGTCCAGGGTCCGCGGCAGGTCCTTCGCCATCGCCAGCACCAGCGCGGCGACGTACTCGGCGATCGGCTGGTCGAAGATCCCGCGCGCGTTGGTGACCACCGTGTCGGAGTCGGTGAGCTCCTGGCACATCAGATGGTCCACTCCGGCGCTCGCCGTGTGCACCCAGCGCGGCCGCGGGCCCCCGCCGGGCCAGGCGTGGCGCACGGCGTGCGAGGTGAAGTCCCAGACCAGCAGGACGTCGGCGTGCGGGAGCCGCTGCGCGAGGGTCGACTCGTCCGCGTGCTCGACCCGGGCACGACCGGTGAGGCGGCCGAGGCGGGGCAGGGGCTCGGCGTCGAGGACCAGGAGCGTGGGCGGCGCGCCGGAGGCGGGGGAGGGACCGGTGGCGGGTGAGGTCATTCGGGGTCGCTTCTCCAGGGGGGTGCGAGGGCTGTGCCCCGGGGTGTACGGGGGCCGTTTCTCGGAGTTCTACTGGAAGGGATGGCCGTCTGACATGCGAGGTTTGACCACGCTCGCACCCCAACCTACCTTCGTCAACACGGGCGTACGTACGGTCCGTTGCTCACCCGTATCTCGCAGTGAGGGCGGTGCCAGCCATGGACGCCATGGACATCTCCTTCCTCGGCGGCCCCCGCCCGCAGCGCGGTGTCGGAGTCGTCGCCCCCTTCGACTTCGCCCTCGACCGTGAACTGTGGCGCTGGGTCCCGGACGAGGTCTCGCTCCATCTGACCCGGACGCCCTACGTCCCGGTCGAGGTCAGCCTGGACCTGGCCCGTCTGGTCAGTGAGCACGAGACGCTCGGCGACGGCGTCCACACCCTGACCGCGATCGCACCCGAGGTGGTCGCCTACGCCTGTACGTCGGGCAGTTTCGTCGGCGGCATCGCCGGCGAGCGGGCGATGTGCGAGGCGATGACCCGGGCCGGCGCGGTGCCGTCGGTCACCACGTCGGGTGCGCTGCTGGAGGCGCTGACCGAGCTCGGGGCGCGGCGGGTGGCGCTGGTGACGCCGTACACCGTGTCGGTGACCCGGGCGCTGGAGCAGTACGTGGCCGAGGCGGGCGTCGCGGTCACCGGATGCGCCTTCATGGGGCTGACCCGGCACATCTGGAAGGTGCCCTACCGCGACGTGGCCGACATGGCGCGCCGGGCCGTGGGCCGCCGCCGGGTCGACGCGCTGTTCATCAGCTGCACCAACCTGCCGACGTACGACGTGATCCCCCAACTGGAGGCGGAGCTGCGCATCCCGGTTCTCTCGGCCAACCAGGTGACGATGTGGGCTGCGCTGCGCAGGCTGGGTACTCGCGCGGTGGGGCCTTATCAGGCGCTGATCGACCCGGCGGCGCGGATCGATCCGGCGACCCCCAGCGGGCCCGTGCTCCCGGACGTGCCGGATGTTCCCGAGCAGGAACAGCAGTAGAAAGGCTGACATGACCGCACTCGGATTTCTCTACCCGGGCCACTCCGCCGAGGACGACTATCCGCGCATCGAGCAGCTGCTCGCCAGCGACATCCGGATCGACCTGGTGCACACCGACATCGGCGAGGACGCGCACCGGGTGGACGCCCTGCTGCGGATGGGCTCCGCCGAGCGCCTCGCGGCGGGCGTGGAGGCGCTGCGGCTGACCGGCGCCGAGGCGGTGGTGTGGGCGTGCACCAGCGGCAGCTTCGTCTACGGCTGGAAGGGCGCCCACGAGCAGGTACGCAGCCTGGCCGTCGCGGCGGGCATGCCGGCCTCGTCGACGTCGTTCGCCTTCGCGCACGCGGTGCAGGAGCTCGGCGTGCGCCGGCTGGCGATCGGGGCGACGTACCCGGACGACGTGGCCGAGCTGTTCGCCCGCTTCCTCGCCGACGCGGGCGCGGAGGTCGCGGCGGTGCGCGGCTCCGGGATCATCACGGCGGCGGAGGTCGGGACCTGGGGCGAGGCCGAGGTCTTCGCGCTGGCGAAGGAGGCGGACACGGCCGACGCCGAGGCGGTCCTCCTCCCGGACACGGCCCTGCACACGGCCGCCCACATCCAGGCCCTGGAGAACGAACTGGGCAAACCGGTCCTCACCGCCAACCAGGTCACGGTCTGGGAGGCCCTGCGCCTGACGGACCGCCGAGTGAACGCACCGGCCCTGGGGGAACTGTTCACCAGGGAGCCGATCGTGCAGGTGTAGCGGGGCCGCGGACGCCCTCTGATTCAGCCTGTCCGGCGTTCGAGGACGAGGCCGTTCAGGTCGATGCGGGGGTCCGGGGGCGCAGCCCCGGGGACGGGACGGGTAGGGGTGGCTGGGGCGAGGGAATAAACCGGAGACGGCCTCCTGTTAACCGCTGACGTACACCGCACGGCAACACGGCAGGAGGCACCGGTGACGGCAGACGAGACCCGAGGCGAGGCACAGGGCACCGCCCCCGTCCCCCTCTCCGTGCTGGACCTGGTCACGGTGAGCGCCGGCCACACCGCCACGGACGCCCTGCGCACCAGCGTCGACCTCGCCCGCCTCGCCGAGTCCCGCGGCTTCCACCGCTTCTGGGTCGCCGAGCACCACTCCATGCCCGGCGTCGCATCCTCCTCACCCGCGGTGATCCTCGCCCACCTCGCCGCCCACACGGACCGCATCCGCCTCGGCTCCGGCGGCGTGATGCTCCCGAACCACGCCCCGCTGGTCATCGCGGAGCAGTTCGGCACCCTGGAGGCCCTGGCCCCCGGCCGGATCGACCTGGGCCTCGGCCGCGCCCCCGGCACGGACGGCGCCACGGCAGCCGCCCTGCGCCGCACGGAACACCTGAACGAGGGTGCCGACGACTTCCCCGAGCAGCTCGCCGAGCTCACCCGCTTCCTCGACGACGACTTCCCCGACGGCCACCGATACCGCCGTATCCACGCCGTCCCCGGCCCGGTCCAGGCGACCTCGCCGGGCGGCGTCCAGTCCCCGCACCGCCCGCCGGTCTGGCTGCTGGGCTCCTCCGGCTTCAGCGCCCGCCTGGCCGCCGTCCTCGGTCTGCCGTTCGCCTTCGCGCACCACTTCTCGGCCCGCAACACCATCCCGGCCCTGGACCTGTACCGCGAGTCCTTCCAGCCCTCCGCCGTCCTCGACCGGCCCTACGCCCTCATCGGCGTCTCCGCCCTCGCCACCGACGAGGAGAAGGAGGCCCGCCGCCAGGTGCGGGCCGCCGCCCTCGGCATGGTCCGCCTGCGCACCGGACGCCCCGGCCTCATACCGAGCCCGCAGGAGGCGGAGGCGTACGAGTTCAGCCCGATGGAGCGCGAGTTCGTCGAGACCTGGAACGCCAACGTCGTCCACGGCACCCCCGACGAGGTCAGGGCCGGCCTCGACGACCTCCAGAAGCGCACCGGCGCCGACGAGTTGATGATCACGAGCAACGCGCCCGGCATGGACGTACGCCTGCGCTCCTACGAACTCATCGCGGACGCCTACGGGCTGCCGTCGGCCTGACGGGACCGCGCACGCGTCAGACGCGGGCACCCATCAGCGCGGAGATGCGATCCGGCGACACCGGCCGCGAGTACAGCCATCCCTGGCCGGTGTCGCAGCCGATCCGGCGCAGCCGTGAAGCCTGCGCCATCGTCTCCACGCACTCCGCGGTGACCGTCAGACCCAGCCGGTGGGCGAGCTGGATCATCGCCTCGACCACGACCTCGTCGGCCGGGTTCGGCGGGACGGCGGCGCTGTTCTCGCTCTCGTACTGGAAGCCCCGGACGAAGGAGCCGTCCAGCTTCAGCACCGAGACCGGCAGCCGGCTCAGATACGCCAGGTTCGAGTAGCCGGTGCCGAAGTCGTCGATGGCGATGCGCACACCCATGTCGCTGAGCGCCTGGAGGTCCTGGAGGGGCCTGCCCGACGAGCCCATCACCGCCGACTCGGTCAGCTCCAACTGGAGCAGATGCGGCGCGAGTCCGGTCTCCTCCAGGATCCGCGCCACGTCCGACACCAGGTCGGAGTCCCACACCTGGCGCACGGCGACGTTCACGCTCACGAAGATCGGCGGCTCGTCCGGGTGCGCCACCTGCCAGGCGCGGGCCTGGCGGCAGGCGGTCGCCAGGACCCAGCGGCCCAGCGGCACGATCGAGCCGTCCTCCTCCGCCAGTCCGATGAACCGATTCGGCGCCAGTACGCCGAACTGAGGATGATTCCAGCGGACCAGCGCCTCGACCCCGCGCAGCCGGCCGTCCTCCATACCCACCAACGGCTGGTACTCCAGGGCGAACTCACCGCGGTCGACGGCCGCGCGGAGGGTGGCGGCGAGCGCCTGACGGGTGATGAGGTGGGCGTTGCGCTCGGGGTCGAACAGCGTCCAGCGGTCCTTGCCGTCGGCCTTCGCCCAGTACAGCGTCGTGTCGGCGGCCTGCATCAGGGCGGTCGGGGTGGTGCCGGCCGCGTGACGCTCCACGACACCGATCGACGCCGACACCGACAGACGCCGGCCGGACAGGTCGAAGGGCTCCCGCAGGGCTTCCAGCAACGACTCGGCCAGATCGGCCAGTTGCTCGGTCCCGGTCGAGTCCTCGACGAGGAGGGCGAACTCGTCACCGCCGAGCCGGGCCACCAGCGGCGGGCTGGAGCGGGCGTACCCGGCCTGTTCGGCGCAGCGCGTGAGCCGCTCGGCCACGGCCGCCAGCAGCTTGTCGCCGACGCGGTTGCCGAGGGTGTCGTTGATCGCCTTGAAGCCGTCAAGGTCCAGGTAGCACAGGCCGATTCGGCCCGTGGTGCCGCTCTCGTCGTACGACTCCACCTCCAGCGCCGCCGTCAGCCGCTCGAAGAACAGCGTGCGGTTGGGCAGCCGGGTCACCGGGTCGTGCATCTGCAAGTGCCGTACCCGGGCCTGGAGTTCGCGGTGGGCGCTGATGTCGGTGACGGAGAGCAGGACGCCCCCGGACTCGTCGCCGGGCAGCGGCGCGACCGTGACCCGGACCCACAGGAAGTGACCCTCCGGGTGTTTGAGGCGGCGCGTGCAGAGCAGTTCGGCCTGCCGGCCGCGCAGCACCTCGCGGTACGTGTGCCAGGTCCGCGCGTCGGAGGCGAGGTCGACCAGGTCGGCGGCGGCGGTGCCGGTCAGCTCCTGGGCGGGTGTGCCGAGCAGCTCGGCGAAGGTGGAGTTGGCGCCCGCCACCATGCCGTCGCGGTCGACCACGGCCATGGCCAGGGGCGCGGCGGAGAAGGCGGACCAGTAGGGCGGTCCCCCCGTACCAGGGGATGGCAGGGGATTACTCTCTGTGACGGCCGGCCCGATGAGGTCTGCCGCGGGTGTCGGCCCTTCGGACGTTCCGCTCACCGCTCGCTCCCGCAGTGCACTCGATCTTCGGATGGGTCTCATCGGAATGGTCGGCCGGGTGGATGGGGGACGGTCGCCGGGCCGTGTCCGTGCAGGAAAAGTGTCAGGAAAGTGTGCCGATCATAGAGGCTGGCCTCCGGCCCTTCCACCTACTGTCCAGTGTTCCCGCGCAACGCGCGCATCCGACAGATCGTTTCTGCTCGCACCTGGACAGCTTCTTCGAGCCCTCGACCACTTGTGACGTTCCGTGAGCGATTCGGGGGTGTCGATTCCACGGAACGCGCGGGCCGCTCACCCGTCCGGTGCAGCACAACAGGACGTAGTACGACAATCCCACACAGGCTGGATGCGGTGTCCCGCGAACCGCTTCCGGAGGTCCACGTGCCGCGTCAGAACCCCCTGCTCCGTGGGATGGGTCTGCTGCGGGACAGGCCCCGACTGCGCAGTGCCGCCGCCGTGTTCACCACGATGTCGGCGCTCGCCGCGACCTCCCTGGTCGTCGGCCCGTCGGTCGCGGAACCCTTCGACGCGGCACCCTGCGCCCTGGCGCGCACCGACGCCCACCACTCGGAGGGCCTGGACACCTGGAACGCCGCCTATCCGCGTCCGGCGCGCAAGCTCGACGCGGTCATGGTGTTCCTGTCCTTCCCGGACGCCGCCCCCCTGACCACCCCCGCCGAACTGACGGCGGACCACTTCCCGGCCACGACCCGCTTCTTCGAACGCGCCTCCTACGGCAGATTCACCCTCCGTCCGCATCCGCTGCGGCACTGGCTGCGGATGCCGCGTCCGTCGACGGCGTACGCCATACGGCGTGACTGGCGTGTCGCCGACCGGGCCGCCTACCTGCGGGACGCCCTCGCGGTGGCGGACCGGCAGGTGGACTTCTCCCGCTACGACGTCGTGTACTTCGTCGCCGACCCGGACGCGCCCGGCGTCGACTCGGACGCCACGAAGGTCGTCAATCTGGAGACGCCGCTGCGGGCCGACGGCACGGACATCCGGCGCGTCGTCACCGTGTTCGAGAACCATCCGCCGGACCGGCTGGTCCTCGCGCACGAGACCGGCCATGTCTTCGACCTGCCCGACCTGTATCACCGTCCGGTGGACGGCAAGGGCGACTGGGACACCTATGTCGGTGACTGGGACCTCATGGGCAGCCAGTTCGGCATGTCCCCGGACCTGTTCGGCTGGCACAAGTGGAAGCTCGGCTGGCTGGAGCCGCGGCAGGTGGTGTGTGTGCAGGGCGGTGACGCCGGGTCCGTCCGGCTGACGCTGGAGCCGCTGTCGGCGGGGCCGGGGGTGCCGCCGCGGACGGGTGCGGCCGGTGCGGACAGCACCTTCGGCGCGGACGGCTCCGCCGCCCCGTCCGGCTCCTCCTACGGCACTGTGCCGGGGTTCGGGCTGGGCCACGGCACCAAGCTCGCCGTCGTCCGCACCGGTGCCGAGAGCGCCCTCGCCTTCGAGGTGCGCGGTCCGGTGGGCAACGACGTGGAGACCTGCCGGCAAGGCGTGCTGGTGTACCGGGTACGCAGCCGGACCGAGTCCGGGAGCGGGCCGGTCGAGGTGATCGACGCCCATCCCCGCAGCGAGGCCTGCTGGGAGGAGTCCGTGTACCCACCGCTCGCGGACGCCCCGGTCGCCCTCGGCGAGAGCTTCACGGTGCCGGGGGACGGAGTCCGCGTGGAGGTGGAGGGCCGAACGGCCGCCGGGGCCTGGACGGTGAAGATCACGACGGCGGGCAGCACGCGGACGGTGGGGTAGCGGTGGTGCCGGTCACATGCAGCCTCGCGAGGGGTTTTCACCGTCTGTGCGCCGCCAGGGACTCGAACCCCGGACCCGCTGATGCTGTATCTCCCGGGGGGTGACCCCCGGACCCCCAGCCGGTCTCGCAGGACCCGGCGGAATGCGAAAACCCCCCGCATCTGCGAGGGGCCTTCACTGTCTGTGCGCCGCCAGGGACTCGAACCCCGGACCCGCTGATTAAGAGTCAGCTGCTCTAACCAACTGAGCTAGCGGCGCCTGCTGACGTCGTAGACCTTAGCACCCTGATCGGGGTGGGGAAAAATCGATATCCGAACGGCAGCTCGGGCCGCCCGCACGGCTGCCCAGAGCAGTACCTCCGGACCCGGCAACCAGGGATTACGGGTGTCCGGCGCGACCAGCCAGCGGGAGCCGGAGGGGGTCAGGAGAGGCAGGTCCACGTCCGGCACATCCAGGTCCGGACGGGTCATCTCCGGCCCTTCCGGATCCGCCGCCGCGGGCACCGTGACCGCGTCGCCCGTGCCGTGGCAGAGAAGCGGCGGCATGCCGTCCGTGCGGCCGAACTCCTCCCAGCGCAGCAGCGAGGGCAGCCGCTGCGCGGTGCCCGGCGCGGCGAACATCAGGATCCGCCCGCGATAGACGGCCACCGGGCCCGATCCCGGGCCCCCGTCCCACAGCCGGTCGAGCATCCGGCGCCCGAAGAGCGCGGGCGCGCTGACGATGTCGAAGACGGAGCCGCAGGGCAGGACCACCGGGGCCGCGGGGCGCTCCTCCCAGAGGGCGAGCGTGCTGCGCGGATACGTTCCTGCCGAGGCGAGCCAGGCGACGCCCTCAGGGGTGATCCGTGCTGCGGCGTCGACCCCGGTGGCGTGGAACCCGGCGTCCGAGAAGAGGTCGTCCCGTGTGCTGCTCATGACGCATAGATCTACCTGGCGTGAGCATGCGGTCTCACAGGGTTGCCGAAAAGCCGGACAGGGGAGGGTGGCAGCGGGTATCTTGCCCGCCTGGCATATGCCAAAGGGTGGCGGTGGGTGAGCGCACCGGCCCGGGCCGGTCAGACCGGGTCGACGTGTCCCGCCCCTTCGACGCCACGCATCAGATCCCTGCCGAACTCCACCATCTTCTTGGCGTAGTCCTCGGTCCACTCGGCCCGCTCGGCGATGTCGGCGGGCGTCAGCCGGTCGAACCGCCGGGGATCGGCGAGCTGGGCCGCCGCGATGGCCTGGAACTCCACCGCGCGGTCCGTGGCCGCCCGGAACGCCTGCGTCAGCTCGGTCGCCCGCGCGAGCAGTGCCCGGGGGTCGTCCATCGACTCCAGGTCGAAGAAGTGCTCCGGGTCGGCGGCCGCCTGCGTGGGCTCGAAGAGCAGGGGCGCGGGGCGTAGCCGCGGTTCGTTCCGACGCGGCGTGGGCTCCGCCATGTCTGTGTCCTCCTCGTACGTCACCGATCTCGTCGGTCCCCGGCGTCCCGGCTGTGAACCGGTCCACCGTCCATTGTCCCGCGCCCGCGCAAGAGGGCGTCGGGACAGGTCAATGGGGTTGCCGTCCTTCCAGGGGCTTCAAGGCCGCCAGTCCGCCCGATGTTCCGCGAGTCCGGCCAGGACCGCGTGATTCGCCTCCCACCCTCAGATTCCAAGATCACCATGTAGCCTCGCCAGGGACCGCTGTTGTATAGAGGGGGGAACGACATGCCGTACAAGCCGTCACCTGGCACCCGTGTCCTGAAGATGCGTCGCATCAGTCGGGACTCCGAGGACAGCTCCGCCCTGGCGCGGCAGGCTGAGGCTCTGGACGGTGCGGCTGTCGAAGGCCGGTACGACGCCGTGGGGGATGTCGAGGACTCGTTCATCTCCGGTGCAATCAGCCCCGAGGAGCGGCCCGGTCTGGGTAGGTGGATGCGTGAACCGCTCTGGTACGAGTGGGACGCCATCATGGTCACTTCGCTTGACCGCATCACTCGAAATCAGACCCACTGGGAGATGTTCGCCGACAAGTGTTATCAGGGCGGAAAGGATGTCATCTGTCTTGATGACCCTTCGCTGGATATCACTCCGGGCAACGGCCGAATGATCGCCTACATCAAGGCGACACAAGCGCAGGAGTACCGGGAAGTCATCGTGCAGAAGCGCAGGAATCAGACTCAGCACTACAGGGATGAATCATTGTGGGGTGGCGGCACTTGGCCCTTCGGGTATCGTCCGACGCTCACGGAATACCAGGGCAGGCAGCGCTACAAGCTGGAGATTGATCCCGTGACCGGCCCTCTGATCAGAGAGGCTTACGAGCGTATCGCGGAGCAGGGGTGGAGCATGAGCCATCTCTGCAAAGACTGGAATGAGCGTGGTGTCCTCACGTCGCAGGATTACCAGCGGAGCGTCAACGCGGCCGAGAAAAAGGCGGGCGTCAAGACGCAAATCAAAGGAACCAAGTGGACGACTTCCATCCTGGGGAAGATCCTGAAGAAGCCGATCCTGAAGGGGGTTGCCATGCATAAGGGTGAGCCTCTGCTGCGTGACGGCATTCCCGTACGGTGGGCTGACCCGATCCTGGATGACGGCGAGTTCGACAAGCTGCAAGTGGCGGTGAAGGCGCTCGGTCAGCACCGGGCGGGTATTAAGTCCAATGCGTCTCCCATGACGGGCGTTCTGTACTGCCCGTGCGGCAAGAAGATGTATGAGAACAGCTCAGTAGGCAAGCTGAACACAGGGGAGACACGGCACCACAAGTACTTCCGTTGCTCGTCGTGGTCCAACGGGAAGGCGTGTGATTTTTCCACCTCATGGCCACAGGACGAGATTTACGCCACTGCGGAGCAAGCGTTTCTCTCTAGGTTGGGTGGTGACGAGATCACGGAACGCCGTTACATCCCGGGGAAGGACAACAGGAAAAAAATCAAGGAACTGGAGCACGCCATCGACAACCTGGCGCAATCTATTGCCTTGGCGTCCTCCCCTGCCGTCGTTGCCTCGATCACGGGCACCATGGAACGGCATTCCGTCAATCTCGAAGCGTTGAAGGAGGAACCTTTTGTGCCCGGCAGGTGGGAGGTCACCGGTACGGGACAGACCTACGCCGCGAAGTGGTCCGCCATGGCGGAATGGAAGGAACGTGGATCCTTCCTCCGGAAGGCAGGATTTCGACTCTTCGTCTGGGGGCACCCGAAGGACAAGAGTCGGGACATGGCAATCTACGTCATCTCACCGAATGATGTGGCATCGAAGGCAAGCGATACCCTTTCTGGTGCTGTGGAACCAAGCGATGAAAAGGAATGGGATCTGCAAGCTCTGGAGATCTTCAAGGAGGTCATTGAAGCTGAGCTGGAAAGAATCCAGAGTTCTGTGCGAGGGGACAGTAAGCAGGGCCCCTGCTGAGGTCGGGTCTTTCCTCTTGTATGAGGGTCCTGCTGGCATCCCTTCGGGGGATGCCTACAGGTCTTCAGGAAAGTCAAAGTGTGGGGGATATATAACCCCCCACATAAATAATGTACGTGTCCTGTGTGAGCTTTCTGGATGGAGGTCATGCCGAATGAGATAGGGGTCACACGCCCGGGGTGGTCAAGGCGTCTCCCTCTGTCGGGAGGGCGTCATGAGAAGCGGAAACCCGTACAGGGGTGAGGGATGGCTCCCCTGCGGTCCACGTCGCTTTGAACTCGGGGCGTTACCCCCGTGGTGCACGGAGCGTGACCAGCGGGGATCGTTTCAGGAACCATGCGCTGGCCATTTGGGCGGCGCTGGCCGAGGGTACTTGCCGTCTGCCCAGCACTCCGAGTGCCTGTCGGTCACTCGTCCCGGACCACCATCGCGAACGACGTGCAAATGCGCCGGAAGCCTCCGTGTCCGGTCAGGCCGGTGTGGCTCATGCACTGCACGTCGACCGCTGCACTGTCCGCTGAAGGCGTCGCCGTCCAGTCGCAGCGCAGGCATTCGGCCTCAAAGGTCACGTCGGAGTCCGGGTGTTGCGTGATCGTGTGCCTCACGTATCGCAGGACGGAACGCGTCATCGCCGCCCCCGCGTCCGGTGCGGGTGGTTTCGGATCTCCACGTCGGCATCCGTCGCCGCCGACAGGTCTTTCTTGTCCCGCGCTTCCACCCGTTGCCTGACCAACGCGGCGCACACGTCACAGTCCGGCGCAGGTTCCGGAGGCGGAAGGGGAAGCGACAGGTTCACCGGTCCCGATTGCGTGGTGACGGTCATTGGCATGGCTACTCCCGGCTTGGATCTCGCTGCGATCCATCCTTGGGGCTCTGGCCAATCGGCCCTACCTTCTTTCCTGTTGAGGCAAGAACCCGTCTCGGATGCTCTCGACGAGGGCGCGCATGTCGTCTCCGTAGAGCGCCACTTCGGCGAAGCGTTCGAAGGTGTCGACGTACGTTTGTATGTCCCTGGGGTCCCGTGTTGTGATCTCCGAGTGGAACGTCTCGACGATCACAAGTCGGTCGTCGTGGATGCTGAAGCATGTCATCGGGAAGTCCGGCATCCGACCGGCCAGGGGCACCACTCCAACGGTCACGTTGGGGAGCCGGGACAGAGAGACGAGCCGATCGAGCTGCACCGCCATGATGGCCGGCTGGCAGACAAGCCACCGCAGGACGTGCTCACAGATCACGAAATGGAACGACCGGCTGTCGTCGTAGAGCATCGTCTGACGCTCCATCCTCGCCGCCACCGTCCGTGTCCTGGTCTCGTCCGGCAAGGCTGGGGGTAGGGAGAACACCGCCGTTGCGTACTCCGGTGTCTGGAGAAGTCCGGGGATGAGTTGCCCCCGAAACAGCCTGAGAGCGGCTGTGTTGGCCTCGATGGCCTTGATGGTGTTCTGGTGTTTCCACGGGCCCATGCGACGCAGGAGACGCCACGCCGTGGCCTCGGTGACCTCAGCTCGGGCAGTGGCGAGGAACTGTTCCTTCACTGCCTCCGAGACGCCGAGCGCGGACAGGATCAGATCGACGTCTTGCACGGTGGGCAGGGTACGGCTGTTTTCGATCTTCGAGAGTTTCCCAGCGGACATGGAAGCTCTGCGGGCTACCGCGTCACCGGTCAGTCCCGATGCTTCGCGCAGTGCCCGCAAGGCTGTTCCGATCGAGTCCTTGGTCAGTGATGCCGCTCCCAGTAGGCCGCGAACGGCACGGCGCGGGTGAGCGCCAGGTCGCGGTAACCCTGGTACTTCGCGAGTCGTTCGGCAGGCAGGAGTTCACCGCCGATGAACTCCCCGTCGGGGGTGTAGTGCATGCGATACACGTTGCGGTCGTCGAAGAGCCAGAAGTCGTGGTCTGGCAGGCCCATCACCTCCTGCTCGGCAAGGTCGATGATCCCGATGGACTCCCCGGCCTTGATGTTGCCGGGGTAGGCCGACAGCTCGTAACGCAGGTAGTCGGTCAGAGGGGAGCGCAGGACATGAACGCGGGACACGCTCTTGTCCTTGTCGGTCATCGAGCGCACCCATGGGTTGTCGTCCCACTCCGGGCCCATGTCCTCACCCGCGAGGAACCGCGCGATTTCGTCCCGCTCCTCTTCCACGTCGTACACGTCGAGAGTCTCCAGCCGGAACGCGGTCCGCTCGAAGGTATCGAAGAGACGGCCGAACTCCTCACCTGCGAGCACTGAAGTACTCCTCAAGCACGGCGGCCGGGACCACAACGGCCGTCTCGCCCTCGGGAAGGTCGAGTTGTGCCAGCCGCTCCGGGTCGGTGATGACGTAGCCCTGCACGACGAAGTCCTTGGCGTCTTCGGTACCCCACAGCGTCGGGCACGTTCCGTTCTTGCAGTCCGGATCTCCGGAGAGCTTTCGCAGCATCCTTGCCCCCTCATGTCGTCTGTCCTGTTTGATGCTGGCGACGCCGTGGCCAAAGGGTCAAGGACTTCCGCTTTCCAGAACGGGAAAGGTCATCTCCGCGCAGCAGAAAGCCCCCACCAGCCGTAGCCGTGGTGAAGGAGGAGCTTCTCTGCGCTACGGCCGCCACGACACCCGGTGGTTGGACAGGTGATCCCACGTGGTCATCATTGCCTCCCACCCGTCGGGAAACTTCACCAGCGTCCCCAACTGCACCGGCTCCGTCGACGGGTAGTCGTCCAGGAGGTCGCTCACGCCCGCGCGGCACACCACGATGCACGCGTGCCGGTGGCGGGAGGCGAGAACGCACAGGCGGCCCGTCTCCAGGTGGAAGGCTGTGGCGTCGGGGCGGCCGGAGAGCGGGTGGAGGACCACCGTCACGTCGTACTCGCGGCCCTGGAGGCGATTCGCGGTGTCGACGGTGACGTCCGTCACGCCCAGCTCGACCAGTGCCGCCCGGACCCCCGCCGCCTGGTCGCGGTGGGCCGTGCCGACCGCGATCCGGTCGGCGGTCAGGGGCGCGGCGTCCGGCGAGCGCTCCGAGGTCGCCGCGCCGCCCCGGTCCAGCAGGCGCCGTACGACCGTCGCCACCGCCCGCACCGCCTCGGGATCCGTGCGCGGGGTGTGCCGGGCGGGCAGTTCCAGCAGCCCCCAGCCCGACTCCGCGGCCTCGTCGATCACCCGGTCGGGGCCCGAGCCGTCCGAAGGGACCGCGAAGGTGAGCCGGCGGTCGTCGTGGCCGGTGCCGCTGCGGAAGGGGGTGTAGGGGTAGAACGCGTCGGAGACCAGGGGCGCGGCCGAGGCCGGCAGCCGCCAGGAGACCGGCAGGCGGTGCTGGGGCAGGTCCGGGTTGTGGGCCAGCAGGGTCGTCACCGCCGAGGCCGAGGGGTCGTACGACAGGCCCGCCCACTGCTCGCTGCCCACGATCGCGAACGGGTCCAGCTGACCCGGGTCGCCCACGAACAGCGCCCGCTCGAACAGCCCGGCCACGGCGAGCAGCGAGTCGGAGCGCATCTGGTACGCCTCGTCGACGATCGCGTGCCGCCAGGGCTCCTCGACCTTCACATGCGCCCACTTGGCAGCCGTGGACAGGACCACCGCCAGGCCCGCGAGCTCGGCCGCCTTCGCCGACTTGCGTACGTTCGGCAGGGCGTCCAGCGCCTTGTCGTACGGGTCGGAGTCGCTGCTGTGCAGCCGGCCCACCGGCAGCTCGGGGTCCTTCTCGGCGAGCCTGAGCACCAGGTCGTCGACCTGCGCGTTGGTCTGCGCGACGATCATCAGCGGGCGCCCGGCGTCCGCCAGTTGCTGGGCCGCGCGGACGACGAGCGTGGACTTGCCGGCACCGGGCGGGGAGTCCACCACGACCCCGCGCGCCTCGCTGTGCAGGGTGTTGTGCAGGATCGCGTCGGTGGCCGCGGCCGCCGCGGCACCGGGGTCGAACACGGCGGTCACAGCACGTCCTCCTGGGTGAGCGGATCGGCGGCCTCGGACACCTGTTCCCCGGGCGGCCCGCCGTGCGTCCACGGTGTCTGCTCCGGCTCGGGCAGCTTCGCGCCGCCCCGCTGCTCGTGCTCGAACAGCGTGAAGCAGACCAGGTCGCCCTTCTGCGGCACCGATCCCTCCTCCGGCTCCTTGCCGCGGCCCATCTTGTCCAGCACGCGCAGCACCAGCAGGGCCCCGCCGTCCTCGTCGTCGAGAGCCTCCTCGTGGCCGACGAACTCCGCGGACTGGGGTTTGCCGCCCAGGGAGCGGAACACCTTGGCCCGCTCGCCCAGATGTGGCCGGTCGTCCGTGCGGACGGTGACCAGGGGCCGCGGGCTCGGCCGCTTGCCCTCGCTGTACGCCATCACCACCTCGGTGACCTCGCCCGCGAACGCCTCCCCGGCCAGCCGCCGCCCCGCCATCACCAGCGGATCGTCCAGCGCCTCCTGGGCTTCCAGACGGGCCTGCTCCCGCTCCCGCGCGGCGAGCTTGTTCGCGGCGGTGACGGCGTCGTCGCGGCGCGGCTGCGGGGGCTCACCGGCGACGACCCGGTCCCGGTGGCCGGTGAACGACCAGCGGTCGCGGGCCCACCGCTCCTCCACCCGCCCGGCCTCGGGCAGCTCCCGCAGCAGGTCCAGGCCCCGCCACACCGCGTCCCAGGTGGGCCGGGTCCGGCTCGCCACCAGGGCGCGGATCTCCCGCTCGGCGGCGCTGAGGTCCCCGAGCCGGTCGTCGGCCTCCAGCCCGTCCTCGGAGGCGGCGAGCGCGGTGCGGGCACGGTCGTAGCGCTCGATCGCGGGGGCCAGCAGCTTGTTGTCGAACGCCGGGTCGGTCGCGGGACCGGCCGGCGGGCACAGCAGCTGGCCGTCCCGGTCCCGCGCGAGCTCCGCGCGCAGGGCCGCCTCGGCGCCCGTCTCGCCCTCGGGAGGAGCGATCCAGGCCAGCAGCGCGCCCAGGTGCTGGTCCTCCAGCGTGGACTGGCCGGTCGCCCAGTGCCGGGACAGCAGGTCCGTCATGGCCGGCAGCAGCGAGGAGCCGGGCACGCGGGCCCGCTCGCCGAAGTGGGTCAGCCAGCGGCCGAGCAGCGGCACGCGCGGGGGCGCCGGATAAGGGGCCTCCGGGTCCTGCTCCGCCGTACGCCGAAAGCGCATCGAGCGGCCCAGCAGCCGTACGAAGTCGACGCCCGCGCGGCTCGGCATGATCAATTGCGGGGCGTCCGCGCACAGTTCGACCTCGACCTTGACCCGCTTGCCGGTCTCCGGGTCGGTCTCGTTGCGCTCGGCCGCCTCCACGTCCTCGGCGAAGGCGTCGATGTACGGCAGGACGACGTCCGCCAGCTCGGACAGGAACGCGAACCTGAGGTCCCGGTCGCGCGGCTGCGGTACGACCAGCAGGTGCGGGGCGTCCCGGTCGGTGCCGACCAGTGCGCCGAGCGGCGCACCGGCCTCACCGGCGGTGGTCAGGGGCACGAACACGAGCGGGCGCTGCGAGAGATGCCGGTGGCGGACGGTCGCGGCGGGCTGGGCGCGACCGGTGCTGACGGCCTCCAGCCGGGCGAGGGTGGAGATCAGCGACACGCGGCCACCGCCTCCTGACCGAGGGCCTCGGCCCGCAGGTGTGCCGCTCTGCGCAGTGCCGCCACCGCCGGGTCGTCCGGGTCGCCGGACTCGCCGCGCGCCGCCGACAGGACGTCCTCGACTGTGGTCAGGCCGCCCAGCTCGGCCCGCACCGAGCGGCCCAGCGACGTCACCGCGCCGGACTCCAGGGAGCGGGCGCGGCAGTGGAAGGCCAGCTCGCAGGCGGACAGGCACTCGGGCGCGTACGCCGCCGGGACCGACTCGACGGCGGCCGTCAGGTCGGCCGCGGGCAGCTCGGGGGAGAAGCAGGTGCCGGCGGGGAGCGTGTCGGCGATGTCCTCGATGCGGGTGAGCCGGTCCAGCTGGCGGGCGGTCACCGCGCGCTGCTTGCGGACGTCGACGGCCGAGGCGGTGGGGAGGTTGGAGAAGTCCTTGGGGCAGACCAGCAGGACGCGGTCGCGCACGCGCGGAGCCGATTCCAGCCGGGCGGCGACCTCCTCCAGCGCCAGCACGTACACCGCCGCCTGCCGCGTGGCCGCGCCCACCTTCGCCGGGTCCGCCGAACCGTCCAGCATCGGGAAGGACTTGATCTCCACGACCGTCCAGCTGCCGTCCGGGTGCACGACGACCGCGTCCGGCTCCAGGAAGGCGGGCGAGCCTGCGACGTCCAGCGCGAGCATGGGGTGGTCGAGCAGGGTCCACTCGCCGGGCGCCTCGGTGGCCTCGCGCAGCGCCAGTGCCGTACGGGCCGTGCGGCCCTCGGGGCCGGTCGCGGTGAGCTCGGGCACGCGCGCGTGGGCGGGCGGTTCGGCGCCGCGGTCCAGCTTCTCGCGCACCAGGCGCAGCAGCTCAGCGCCGCCGTCCGCCTTGACCTTGGCCTCGAAGGCGTTCCCGCGCGTGAGGGCGAACTGCGACTGTCCGAAGGCCGACGGCGCACCCAAGGCGCCCGCCAGGGCCGCCTTGTTCACCCCGGCGCCGTCCAGGATCGCGCGCCGCTTGCAGCCGGGGTTGGCGGCGAGGGCGGCCAGGGCACGCGCGTCCAGCGCCTTGGCCGGTACGTCGGGACCGCGCAGCTCAGCGAGCCGGTGCCGGAGCGCCGTCCCCCGCGTCCTGGGGAGAGGCACTCGGCTCGGCTCCGGATCCGAACCGGGACTCGCGCTGCCGTGGAATTCGCTCACCCGCGGAAGTCTGGCATCCGCCACTGACAATCGAGGAAGAAGTGGCGGCGGAGCCCACCGTGACGGTGGCGCCCGCGCCCGCGGTGACCGGATCGGCGGGGGCCGCGCCGGGCGTCGCCCCCGGCCAGAACCGTGCCCGGGCCCGGTCCATGATCCGCATCACATACGGCGCCAGGAGCAGGCCGGCGCCCATCACGGCGGCGCCCGCGACCGCGTCGAGGAAGTAGTGGTTGGCGGTGCCCATCACCACGATCGTCGTGATCAGCGGGTAGGCGACCGCGGCGACCTTCGTCAGGCGCGTCCCGCCGAACCGCCACAGGATGACCCCGCACCACAGCGCCCAGCCCACGTGCAGACTCGGCATCGCCGCGTACTGGTTCGTCATGCCGCCCAGGCCCTTCGGCGCACTGGCCTCGCCGCCCCACCAGCCGTAGGTGCTGTACTGGGCCATCGTGTCGACGAAGCCGTGGCCGTCGGCGAGCAGCCGGGGCGGGCAGGTCGGCAGCAGGGTGAAGCCGATCAGACCTATGAAGGTCGACGTCATCAGCCAGGTGCGGGCCGCGCGGTAGTGCACGGTGCGGGACCTGAACAGCCACACCAGCAGCACCGGCGTGATCAGGTAGTGCAGCGAGGCGTACCAGAAGTCGGCCGGGACGCCGATCCAGGGCTCACGGGTGAAGAGGCGGTTGAGGGGGTGCTCCGCGTTGAGGTGCAGGGCCTTCTCGATGTCCAGGATCGCCAGGCCGTGGTCGACGGCGGTGGAGACGTCCCCCCGGGCGAGCAGCCGGCCCGCCGAGTAGCAGGCGTAGACCAGCAATATCAGCGGCAGCTCGGTCCACCAGCGCAGGCGGGTCCGCGGCGTCGCCTCCACGCCAGCTATGTCGGCGTGCGGCATCCGATCGCCTCCCCCTTCGTTCTTCACGGCGCCCGGTGGACCGGTCGAACCACTTTACGGTGTACGCGCGCGCCCCTTTCGGGCGCCCCGGCCCTCAAGACGCAGAGATCGCCCGGCGGGTTGCCCGCGCCCAGCGTGCGCGATGATGTAGGCGTTCCGCCTCTCATTTCTCCCGGAAGGCCCCGCAATGGCACCGCGCATCCTGCTGGCCCGGCACGGACAGACGGCGTGGTCGCTGTCCGGCAAGCACACCGGCAGGACCGACGTGCCCCTCCTGGAGGAGGGCCGCCGGGGCGCGAAGCTGCTGGGTGAGCGCCTGCACCGGCCGCCGTACGACGGACTGGACGGCGTCGAGGTCCGCACCAGCCCGCTGTCACGCGCGCGTGAGACGTGCGAACTCGCCGGCTTCGGCGACCGCGCCCCCACCTGGGACACGCTCATGGAGTGGGACTACGGCGCCTACGAGGGCATGACGCCCGCTGACATCCAGGCGATACGCCCGGGCTGGCTCATCTGGCGCGACGGCGTGCCCGAGGGGGAGACCCTGTCCGAGGTGGCGGCCCGGGCCGACGAGGCGGTGGCCTGGGCCCGCGAGGCGGACCGGGATGTGCTGGTGTTCGCGCACGGGCACATCCTGCGGTCCATCGGCGCCCGCTGGCTGGGGCTGCCGCTCGACTTCGCGGCCCGGATCCGGCTGAACCCGACCTCGCTGTCGGTACTGGGCTGGGCCTACGGCGAGCCCGCGATCGAGAGCTGGAACGACTCGGGGCACCTGGCACCGTAAGGGGCGCGGGGCTGTGTCGAATCTGCGGCTACCGCCGCGCGGGCGCGACCGGCCCCCCGCCGGCCCGTACATCCATCGCCGTCCTGTCGGCGGAACGCCCGGTCGGCACCGTAAGGGGCGGGGGGCTGTGTCGAATCTGCGGCTACCGCCGCGCGGGCGCGACCGGCCCCCCGCCGGCCCGTACATCCATTGCAGTCCTGTTGGCGGAACGCTCGGTCGCCCCGCGGGTCACACCGCGCGCGGCGCCGTCGCGTGCCGCTCCAGGAACGCCGACACCCCGCTCGCCCGCCGGTGCGGCAGCAGCACCCGGGCCGTGCCCGCGAGCATCGTCTGGACCCGCGACGACTGCACCAGGTCCAGGAGGTCCAGCACCCGCATCCCGGCGGCCGCCGCCTCGTCGGGGCGTCCGCCCCGCGCCAGGTCGTCCGCCAGCTGAGCGGTGTACAGGGCGATGTTGCGGGTGAAGTGCGGATCCTGGAGCTGGGCCGCCCGCCCCGCGTGCCGCGCCGCCCGCTGCCAGTTCCCCAGCGTCGACCAGCACTGCGCCTCCAGGACCTCCAGCTCGGCCTCCCCGTAGAAGCTCATCCACTCCGGGTCGGGCTCCGAGCGGCCCCGCTGGAAGAAGGCCTGCGCACGGGCGAGGGCCTGTTCGCAGCCGGTGCGGTCGGCGAGCCCCGCCCAGCCGCCCGCCTCGCGCAGCGCGAGCAGCGACATCAGCCGGGGCGAGCCCAGGGTGCGCGCGACCCGTTGCGCGGCCTGCGCCGCCCGCACCGCCTCGCGCGGCCGGCCCGCGTCCCGCGCGAGGAAGGACGTATTGCAGAAGGCGTGCGCCTCCAGGGCCGGGTCGCCCGCCATCCGGGCCGTCGCGAGGGCCTCCGCGTAGTGCGAGCGGGCGTCGTCGAACCGCCCCGAGTCGTGCGCCAGCCACCCCACCGAGATGGCCAGTTCACCCGCGCCCGCGTGGAGCCGGTCGCCGGTCGCCTGCCGGGTCGTACCGGCGTCGAGCAGCGCGTAGGCGGCCCGCAGCGGGGCGGCGGCGCGGCGGTAGAGGCCGTCGGCGCCGTGCCGGTCGTCTAGCAGCCGGATGCGGCGCACGGCTTGCTCGAGCGCGTCCGCCTCCCGCCCCCCGACACGTCTGTGGGGACGCCCCGCGGCCGCGGCGTCGTGGGCGAGCCCCAGGGGGCTCAGTGAGGCGGCGGCCACCGTGGCGCCTCCGCCGGTCATGAATGCGCGACGTAGCACGTCGCTCTCCTCGTGGTTCTCGTCGTTCTGCGCTGTGCCGTACGCGTCACACGGGTCGTACGGGTCCTGCGGGTTCAGTGGGTCATACGGCTCGTGAGCCCCTGGCGTCTCACTCGTGGCGTGCGCCGGGCACGTGGTGCGTGCCAGGGGCGCGTCGTCCTCGGCGCGCGCCTGGCGTCCGCGTACGGACGAGCGGGGCGCGAAGCCGAGGTCGGTGAGGGTGCGACCGGGGAACATGTGCAGGAACACCCGTTCGTACGCGTAGTTGGGGCAGCGGATCTCGCCGGCCTCGACTCTGCCGATGTAGCGCGCGTCACAGCTGACCCGCTCATCGATCTCGCGAGCGGCCCGTCGCACCACCGCGGCGAACTCGGCCGGCGAGCGCTGTCCGCGCAACTGCCGGAACGCGATGTTCGGCCGTGGTGGCCTCGAAGGCTGGGACGAGGTCAGCTCTGACGACGCCATGGCCGGGTCCTCTCGTGCGAACCGTCGAACCATGCCGGGACGAGGACGAGTTGAACCGAAAATCCGTGTGGTGCCCTTGTGTCCGGCGGGCAAGAACGTACCTGCTGTAGCGGAGTCACCACGCAGGGTTTGGCTACAAACCGGATATCTCATACGTGATCTGCCATGAACTGCCATCCTTTGCGGCGGACTTCCGCCGTAGCCGTTGACGCCGCGAGGCGTTGAACTCTTCGGACTGCAAAAGGGGTTCCGTGGTGGAGGTCGGGATGGAGACCAGCCAGAGCGTCGTTCCTCGTACGCCGTCGACAACGGCGAGGCACGCGCCGACCGCAGAGTGCAGCGCGCCGCCGGGCGAGGGCTGCGACCCGGAGTCGGGGTGCGACGTGGTCACCGTCCCCGCGCGCCAGGGCCTGGAGGCCGTCGACATCCTGCGGCGGGGAGCCTGCGAGGCGGTGGGGCCCGTCCTGCACGACGACGGCGGCGACACCCTCGGCTTCGTGGTCCCGCCGGGCACGGCCGCCGCCTGGGACGTGCCGGGCAGCACCTGCACGGAGACCGACGGGCGGGGCCTGAGCCTCGACCTGAACCCCGAGCCGCCGGTCGAGGGCTCGGACTGGCTCCTGCCGCCCGGGGAGGCGGACCTGGCGACCGATCCCGCGGTGCTGCGGGCGGCGCTGGGCGAGGCGGCGCGGCTGATCGAGGCGGCCGACAACTGCCGGTGACCGGCGCAGGCGCGGTGCCGCCGCCGCCCCTGATAATGGCCGGGTGGGAAAGTCCAGAAAGCCCCGGCGCTCAGCCGCGGACCTCGCCTCCGTCGTCGAGAGCGTCGACGGCGGACTCGCCGAGCTCATACCCGACCGGGACCGTGCGCGGGCCTGGACGCTCCTGATCGACGGGGCGCCGCAGTCGCACGTCGACCTGGACGACCCCGCCCACCTCTCCTTCGAGTACCAGCGCCGCCTCGGACACGTCATCGACCTCGTCGCCGCGCCCGGCAAGCCGGTACGGGCCGTGCACCTCGGCGGCGGGGCCCTCACCCTCGCCCGCTACGTCGCCGCCACCCGGCCCCGCTCCACCCAGCAGGTCGTCGAGCGCGACGCCGCCCTCGTCCGGCTGGTCCGCCGCGAACTCCCGCTGGACCGCGCCGCCCGCGTCCGGGTGCGCTCGGCCGACGCCCGCGAGGGGCTCGCCAAGGTGCCCGACGGCTGGGCCGATCTCGTCATCGCCGACGTCTTCAGCGGAGCCCGCACCCCGGCCCACCTCACCTCCACGGAGTTCCTCGACGAGGTCCGCCGCGCTCTGCGGCCCGGTGGCTGGTACGCCGCCAACCTCGCCGACGGACCGCCGCTCGCGCATCTGCGGGGCCAGATCGCCACCGCCGCCGCCCGGTTCGCCGAGCCGGCGCTGATCGCCGACCCGGCGGTGCTGCGCGGGAAGCGGTTCGGCAACGCGGTCCTGGTCGCCGCCGACCTCCCGCTGCCGGTCGCCGAGCTGACCCGCCGTGCCGCCTCCGACCCGCACCCCGCCCGGGTCGAACACGGCCGCTCCCTCAGGGACTTCACGGGGGGCGCCGTACCGGTCACGGACGCGGCGGCGGTGGCGTCGCCGGCACCACCGGCGTCCGTCTTCACCTGAGCACTCGCTCTACCTGAGCACCCGCTTCATGTGAGCCGGAGCCCCGCGGTGAGTCAGTAGTTCCCGATCTCCACCCGTGGCGGCCCGTCGTGCCAGGTGCAGAACACCGACACCCGGTCCGCGCCCGCGCCGAACTCCACCCGGATCCACGTCTCCGTCTTCCACACCTGCATCGACCAGCCCGAGCCCGGGGTGGCGGAGACGAGGGTCGCGGAGGCGTCGCCGATGTCGAAGACCACCCGGCCGCCGTCGGTGTCGTAGCCCTTGACCTGGCCGGACGAGGTGGGGGAGGGGTCCGGGGCGCTGGTCGTCGGCTTCGACGGGGTCGGGGTGCGGGGCGTCCCGGCCGGCTTCGGCGAGGGACTCTTCGACGGGGTCGGCGCCTTGGGGGACCGCGTCGAGGACGCGAGCGGCTTGGAACCCTGCGTCGTCGCGTCGGCCGCCGTGATGGGCAGTGCGCGGGGGCGGTCGTAGACCGTGCCCGCCATCACCGTGTGGACACCCCACCACGACAGCGTGACCGCCGCACCGGTGGCGAGCGACCAGGCAAGTACGTGAACGAGTCCTCTGCGCATCGCGGCCATACTGCCTCACGCGTCCCAGGAGTGTCGCCCGGTTGTCCACAGGGAGTGAGTTGTCCACAGGCCCGGACCCGGCTCCGCGGCATGGCGTACGGTGCGGCGCATGGCAAGTGTGCTCGTGGTCGAGGACGACCCGTTCGTTCGCTCGGCGCTCATCCGGCACCTGACCGACGCGGCGCACACCGTCCGCAGCGTCGGGACGGCGCTGGAGGCGCTGCGCGAGGTCGCCCATCTCCGTTTCGACGTGGTCATCCTGGACCTCGGACTGCCCGATCTGGACGGCTCCGAGGCCCTGAAGATGCTGCGCGGAATCACCGACGTCCCTGTGATCATCGCCACCGCGCGCGACGACGAGACGGAGATCGTCCGGCTGCTCAACGCGGGGGCGGACGACTACCTCACCAAGCCCTTCTCGGTCGAGCACCTCTCGGCCCGCATGGCGGCCGTCCTGCGCCGCTCCCGGGCCGGTGCCGGTGACCTGCCGCCGGAGGCCGTGCTGCGCGTCGGCGGCCTCACCGTCGACCCGCTGCGCCGCCAGGCCGAGCTGGACGGCGTCCGACTCGACCTCACCCGCCGCGAGTTCGACCTGCTCACTTTCCTGGCCACCCGGCCCGGCGTGGTCGTGCCCCGCAGGGAACTGCTCGCCGAGGTGTGGCAGCAGTCCTACGGTGACGACCAGACGATCGACGTCCATCTGTCCTGGCTCAGGCGCAAGCTCGGGGAGACCGCGGCGCGACCGCGCTATCTGCACACCCTGCGCGGCGTGGGCGTGAAGCTGGAACCGCCCGGTGGGGAGCTGCCGCGATGAGATGGGCCCTGGTCAAGGTCTGCCTGGCGGTCACCACCATGGTCGTGGTCGCCTTCGCCGTCCCGCTCGGACTCGTCATCCGCGAGATGGCCCGCGACCGCGCCTTCTCCAACGCCGAGCGGGAGGCCGCCGCCGTCGCCCCGGCGCTGTCCATCACCACCGACCGGGACCAGTTGGAGCGGGTCGTCGCCTCGGCCGGCTCCGACTCGGGCATGGCCGTGCACATTCCGGCCTCCGCCGACAAGGCGTCCGGCGGCACGAGTGCCGTCGACCTCGGCCGGCAGCGCGCCGCCGCCGCAGACATCGCGACCGTACGACGGCTGGGCCGCGCCTCGACCAGCGACGTCCCCGGCGGGTCCACGCTGCTCCAGCCGGTCGCGCTCAGCTCCGGGGAGATAGCCGTCGTCGAGGTGTTCGTCCCCGACGCGGAGGTCACCAACGGGCTCACGACGGCCTGGACGGTGCTCGCCGGGGTCGGCCTCGCGCTGATCGTCGGCTCGGTCGCCGTCGCGGACCGGCTGGGAGTGCGGATGGTGCGGCCGGCGCAGCGTCTGGTCGAGGGCGCGCACGAACTGGGGGAGGGCAAGCTGGGCGCCCGGGTTCCCGAGGAGGGGCCGACCGAACTGCGGCTGGCGGCGGTGGCGTTCAACTCCATGGCCGACCAGGTCGTGCAACTCCTCGCCAACGAGCGGGAGCTGGCGGCCGACCTGTCCCACCGGCTGCGCACCCCGCTGACCGTGCTGCGGCTGAACGCGGCCTCGCTCGGGGACGGTCCGGCCGCCGAGCAGACCCGGACGGCCGTCGCCCAGCTGGAGCGCGAGGTCGACACCATCATCCGTACCGCCCGCGAGGCCAAGCCGCAGACGGTGGCCGCGGGTCCCGGCGCCGGATGCGACGCGGCCGAAGTGGTGCGCGAGCGCATGACGTTCTGGTCGGCGCTGGCGGAGGACGAGGGCCGCAAGGTGCGGGTGGCCGGCGTGGACCGGCCGGTGCGGATACCGGTGGCCCGGGCGGATCTGGCGGCCGCGCTGGACGCCCTGCTCGGCAATGTCTTCCGGCACACCACCGAGGGCACGGCGTTCGCGGTCGACGTGCACAACGGCGAGGACGCGGTGATCGTGCTCGTCTCGGACGCGGGACCCGGCATATCCGACCCCGAGGCGGCGATGGCGCGCGGACGGGGCTCCGGCAGCGCCGGGTCGACCGGGCTCGGCCTTGACATCGTGCGCCGGCTCGCGGAGTCGACGGGCGGGGACGTACGGATCGGGTCGTCGGTGCTCGGCGGGACCGAGGTACGGATCTGGATCCAGCTGGACGGCAGGGAGCCGGTTCGGCGAGGGCACCGCGGGTCCGTTCGCCGCCGCCGGCCCGGCAGATTGGTCTCTGCCTTTAACCGTCCCCGATCCCTTCCTTAAGGGCGCCATAAGCTCCTCAACCCCCGTCCGGATCAGGCACTTTGCCCGATTCGGGGTCGCTAGCGTGCTGCCGCACCCCACCCCCGAACAGCAAAGGCAGAACGCGATGAGGACGCACCGGCGCAGGGTCAGCGGCAGGAGCAAGGCGATCGGCGGACTGGTCGCCGTGGCCGCGGTCGGCGGGGGCGCGATCGTGTTCACCGGCACCGCCCAGGCGGCCGGCATCGGAGCGGCGTACACGAAGACCAGTGACTGGTCGACGGGTTACACCGCCCAGTACGTCGTCACGAACAACAGCGCGCAGACCAAGAAGGACTGGAAGCTGGAGTTCGACCTGCCGTCGGGCACGAAGCTGAGCTCCCTGTGGAACGCCGAGTCGAGCGTGAGCGGCCGCCACGTCACCGTGACACCGCCGAAGTGGGACACCGACGGCCTGGCCGCCGGCGAGTCGGTCACCGTCGGCTTCGTGGTCAACGGCACCGCCGCGCCCACGGGTTGCCTCATCGACGACGCCAAGTGCTCCACGGACGACACCGCGACCCCGGAGCCGAGCGGCCGCCCGACGCAGCCGCAGTCGCCCTCTCCGACACCGACCGCGACGGCGAAGCCCACCGCGACGGCCACCCCCACAGCGACCCCCACCGCCAAGCCCACGCAGAGCCCCGGCACCGGCACGAAGGCATCCGCCGGCTTCGCCCCGTACATCGACACCTCGCTCTACCCGGCCTTCGACATGGCGGCGAGCGCCGAGGCGACCGGCGTGAAGAACTACAACCTCGCCTTCATCACCGACGGCGGCGGCTGCACCCCCAAGTGGGGCGGCGTCACCGACCTCGGCACCGACGCGGTGGCCGCGCAGATCGGTGACCTGCGGGCCAAGGGCGGCGATGTCCGGGTCTCGTTCGGCGGCGCGGCCGGCAGCGAGCTGGCGACGACGTGCTCCTCTGCGGACGCGCTGGCGGCGGCGTACGGCAAGGTCGTGGACGCGTACAAGCTGACGAAGGTCGACTTCGACGTCGAAGGTGGCGCGCTGCCGGACGCGGCGGCCAACACCCGCCGGGCCCAGGCGATAGCCAAGCTCCAGCAGCAGCACGCCGACCTGGACGTCTCCTACACCCTGCCCGTCATGCCGGAGGGCCTGACCCAGCCGGGCGTGGACCTGCTCGCCGACGCCAAGCGGAACGGAGTACGGATCGACACCGTCAACATCATGGCGATGGACTACGGCCCCGCCTACAGCGGCGACATGGGCACCTACGCCGAGCAGGCCGCCACCGCCACCCAGGCCCAGGTCAAGAGCGTCCTCGGCCTCTCCGACAGCGACGCCTGGAAGACGGTCGCGGTCACCCCGATGATCGGCGTCAACGACGTCACCACGGAGATCTTCAAGGTCGACGACGCCGCCCAGCTGGTGAGCTTCGCCAAGTCCAAGGGCCTCGGCTGGCTCTCGATGTGGTCGGCCACCCGTGACAAGCAGTGCGCGGGCGGCGAGAAGCCGGCGGCCGACGCCACGTGCAGCTCGATCCTCCAGGACAAGTTCGCCTTCTCGAAGGCGTTCGCGGCCTACAACTGACCCGGTAGGCCCACCCGACCACGGGGGGCGCGCCCCGGCCGGTCTTCCCCCCATCCGGCCGGGGCGCGCATGTCTGTCCGGGGCCCCTGGAGATTCCCTCCGGCCCGGCGGTCACGCACGACCGCGGGGCGCGGCACGCTCCCTCACCGCGCCGCGCCCCGTCCCCCGGACCCCCGTCGGCTAGAACACCTCGTCCACCTCGGGCAGCGTGCCCGTCCGGGCCGCCTTCGCGTACCAGTGGGCGCTCGACTTCGGCGTCCTCGTGAGGGTGGCGTAGTCGACGTACACCGCGCCGAACCGCTTCTCGTAGCCGTACGCCCACTCGAAGTTGTCCAGCAGGGACCACAGGTAGTAGCCGCGGACGTCCGCGCCGTCGGTGATCGCGCGGCGGACCGCCGCGAGGTGGCCGTGCAGATAGGCGATGCGCTCCGGGTCGTGGACCCGGCCCTCGGAGTCGGGCTTGTCGTCGTAGGCCGCGCCGTTCTCGGTGATGTACAGCGGCAGGCCCGGCGCCTCCCGTGTGTACCGCATGATCAGCTCGTGCAGGCCGGTCGGGTCGATGGACCAGCCCATGGCCGTGCGGTCACCGGGGGTCTGGTGGAACAGCACGTCGTCCGCGCCGGGCCACGGCGAGTGCGCGCTCGCCCCGTGGCCGTCGGCGCGCGGGCCGGCCTGCTCGGCGTCGGACGCGGAGACCAGTGCGGGCGTGTAGTAGTTCAGGCCCAGCGCGTCGAGCGGCTGGTTGATCGCCGCCAGGTCGCCGTCCAGGACGTACGACCAGTCCGTCAGCTGCTCCGTCGCCGTGAACAGGGTGGCCGGGTAGGCGCCGTGCAGGATCGGGCCGTGGAAGATCCCGTTGGCCAGGTCGTCGATCTTCCGGGCCGCCACCAGGTCCGCGGGGTCCTGCGAAACCGGCCGCACGGTGGAGGAGTTGAGGCTCAGGGCCACCGAGTTGCGGGCGGGCATCACCGAGCGCAGGGCCGTGGCGCCGAGGCCGTGCGCGAGGTTGAGGTGGTGGGCCGCGCGCAGTGTGGCGACGGGCTCGGTGCGGCCCGGCGCGTGGACGCCGGAGCCGTAGCCCAGGAAGGCGCTGCACCACGGCTCGTTGAGCGTGATCCACTGCTCCACGCGGTCGCCGAGCGCCGCGCCGACGATCTGCGCGTACTCGGCGAAGCGGTGGGCGGTGTCGCGCTCCGGCCAGCCGCCCGCGTCCTCCAGCTCCTGCGGCAGGTCCCAGTGGTAGAGGGTGACGGCGGGCTTGATGCCCTTCGCCAGCAGCTCGTCCACCAGCCGGCGGTAGAAGTCCAGGCCCCGCTGGACCGCGGGCCCGCGCCCCGTGGGCTGCACCCGTGACCAGGAGATCGAGAAACGGTACGCGCCCAGGCCGAGGTCGGCCATCAGCGCCACGTCGTCGCGGTAGCGGTGGTAGTGGTCGACAGCGATGTCACCGTGCTCGCCGCCGGCCGTCTTGCCCGGGGTGTGGCTGAAGGTGTCCCAGATCGACGGCGTGCGGCCGTCCTCCCGGACCGCTCCTTCGATCTGGTACGCGGAGGTCGCGGCACCCCAGAGGAAGGCGGGCGGAAAGGACACGGGTGTCATGGGCTCAGGCATGGAAGCGCTCCCATATGGGGTCGTGGAGACCGACGAGTACGAGTAGGAGGGGACAAGGGGGAGAGCGGGAGGGGCCGGGGGCCGAGGCAGCGGTGACTCGGCCCTTGGGGTCGTACGGCCCGAGCGGGGCGCGGCGGCGTCAGCCCTTGACCGCGCCCTGCATGATGCCGCCCACGATCTGCTTGCCGAACAGCAGGAAGGCGATCAGCAGCGGCAGCGTGCCGAGCAGCGCGCCCGCCATGATCACCGCCTGGTCGGGGACATAGCCGGTGCCCAGGGAGTTGAGCGCCACCTGCACGGTCGGGTTCTCCTGGTTCAGGGCGATGATCGGCCACAGGAAGTCGTTCCAGGCGAACACGAAGGTCAGCAGTCCGAGGACGGCCATCGCCGGCCGCGCCGCCGGGAACACCACGTGCCAGACGACCCGCAGACTGCTCGCGCCGTCCACCCGGGCCGCCTCGATCAGCTCGGTCGGCAGCGCCTGCACCAGGTACTGCCGCATGAAGAACGTGCCGAAGGCCGTGCACAGCGTCGGCAGGATGACCGTCTGGAGCTGGTTCGACCAGCCGAGGTCCGCCATCCACAGATACAGCGGTACGACCGCCAGCTGCGGCGGGATCATCATCGTGCCGATCGTCAGCAGCAGCAGGGCGCCGGAGAACTTGAAGCGGAGCTTGGCGAAGGCGAAACCGGCGAGCGTGGAGAACAGCACCGTGCTGATGGTGATCATGCCCGCCACGAAGATGGTGTTGAACATCGCCGTGCCGAGCCCGCCCTCCTCCCATGCCCGTTCCATGTTCTTGAACAGGTTCCCGCCGAACCACAGCGGCGGCGGGGTCTCCGCGAGGCGCTGGTTGTTGCGCGAGGCCGCGATCGCCGTCCACACCAGCGGGGCCAGCGAGACCAGCGCGAAGAGGGACAGGACGACATAGGTGAGCGGGCCGGCGTGCAGCTGCTTGCCGGCACCCATGATCCGGGGCCGCTCGCGCCGGGTCCTCACGGGCTCCGTGGACGGAGGCGTCGTCAGTTCGGTCGTGGTCATTGCGACTTCCTCAGCCGTCGGGAGATCAGCAGCTGGATCACGGCGACGATCAGCAGGATCAGGAACATCGACCAGGCGATCGCGGACGCCTTTCCGAGGTTGCCGATGATCCAGCCCTGGTCGTACATGTACAGACCGAGCGTCTGGTACTGGTGCTCGGAGCCGCCCTTGGAACCGGAGACCCCGCCGAACAGCAGGGGCTCACCGAAGAGCTGGGTCGCGCCGATCGTGGAGACGACGACCGTGAACAGGATCGTCGGCCGCAGCTGCGGGATCGTCACATGGATGAACTGCTGCCAGCGGCCCGCGCCGTCGATCGCCGCGGACTCGTAGAGGTCGACCGGGATCGCCTGCATCGCCGCCAGGTAGATCAGCGCGTTGTAGCCGGTCCAGCGCCAGATCACGATCGAGGACACCGCGAACTGCGAACCCCAGTCGGACTCGCGCCAGTTGACCGGGTCGATGCCGACGAAGTCCAGCAGCCAGTTGATCATGCCGCCGTCCCAGGAGTACAGCAGCACGAACACCAGCGTCGCCGCCGCCACCGAGGTGGCGTACGGGGTGAGCATCACGACCCGCCACACGGTCGAGCCGCGCAGCTTGTAGTTGAGCAGATGCGCCAGGCCGATCGCCATCAGCAGCTGCGGCACCGTGGAGATCACACCGATGGTGAAGGTGTTCCACAGCGCGTTCCAGAAGAAGTCCGAGGAGAGCAGGTTCTCGTAGTTCTTCAGGCCGGCCCAGGTCTGGCCGTCGAGATTGGCCAGCTGCACGTTGTGCAGCGAGTACCAGGCCGTGTACAGCAGCGGGACGAGCGAGAACGCTCCGAACACGATGAAGAAGGGGGCGATGAACGCGTACGGCGATGCCTTCATGTCCCAGCGGTACAGCCGGCTCCGCCAGGAACTGCTCCCCGGCGGCGGGGTACCGCGACCGTGCGCGCGGCCGGACGCGCCCGGCTGGTCACCGGGCGCGGCGTCGGCACTCGACGCGGGATGCGCGAGGGCCTGCTTGGAACTGCTCACTGGCCGAGCACGTCCTTGATCTCGTTGGTCGCGGCGTCCCAGCCCTGCTCCGGGCTCTTGCCCTTCTGCTCGACCTGCAGGATGCCGATGTCGGTGATCGCGGTGCCGATCGGCTGGTCCTTGGTGCCCAGGTACTGGGTCGGGATGGTCTCGGCGGAGGCCGAGAAGATCTCGGTGATCGGCGCGTCGGAGAAGTACGCCTGAGTGGCGGCCGCCGGCTTCAGGCTCGGGTACGACGAGGGGGCCGACGGGAAGCTGGCCTGCTTGGCGAAGACCTTCGCCTGCTGCTCGGGCGCGGTCAGCCACTTCGCCAGCTCGACGGCCTCCTTCTGGTGCTTGCTCGCCGTCGGCACACCGATGAACGAACCGCCCCAGTTGGCCGCGGTCGGCGCCGCCGCCACGTCCCACTTGCCCTTGCCGGCCTCACCGGACTTCTCCTGGATGTAACCGATCATCCAGGCCGGGCAGGCGACGGTGGCGAAGGTGCCGTTGGCGTAGCCCTGGTCCCACGGCTTGTCGAACTGCTTCAGCTTCGCGGACATGTTGCTGGTCGCCACGTCCATGGCGACGTCCCAGGCCTTCTTCACACCGGCGGACTTGTCCCAGACGACGTTGCCGTCCTTGTCGTAGTACCGCTCGACCTCACCGCCGAGGGCCGCGTTGTAGACGGAGGAGGCGGAGTCCACGAACTTGGTGCCGCTCGGCGCCTTCTTCATGTAGTCCTTGCCGAGGTCGACGTACTTGCCCCAGTCGCCCTTCCACTGCTCGGCGAGCTTGGTGCGGTCGGTCTCCAGACCGGCCTTCTCGAACAGGTCCTTGCGGTAGCAGATCGCCATCGGGCCGATGTCGGTGCCGAGCCCGATCAGCTTGCCGTCCTTCGTGGTGGCCTGGGCGTTCTTCCAGTCCAGCCACTGGGACTTGTCGGCCTCCTTGCCGAGGTCGACGAACTTGTCGGCCTGCGTCTGCACGGCCTCGGTGACATTGCCGACCTCGATCGCCTGGATGTCGTCGGTGCCGGAGCCGGCCTGGAGGCGGGTGAGGGTCTTGGGCCAGTAGACGTCGGTGCGGGTGGTGACGTTCTCCTTGATGTTGATGTCGGGGTGGAGCTTCATGTACTCGTCGTAGAGGCCGGCCTGCTTGTAGCCGAAGACACCGAAGGTGCCGATGGTGAGTGTGGTCTTGCCACCGCCTCCGTTGCCACCGCCCTCGTTCGAAGAGCCGTCGTCCGAGTCCTCGGCGCAGCCGGCGAGCAGCCCTGTCGTCAGCGCGGCTGCGGCCGCGAGGGCCATCAGCCGGCGGGACCTGCGGGTACTCGTGCGCATTGCGTCCTCCTGTTGCCTGACGTGCCGACCCCCCGGCCAACTGCATTGTTGGGCCCGTTCGTTTGTACTCGCTGCGGCTCGGGCGGGGAACGTGCGGGATGTGTAGGTGTCAGGTACTGTGGGAGCGCTCCCACAGGTGATGTGTTGAAGGTTCGTCGGTCCGAGCGGGGGTGTCAAGGGAGCGGACGCGGAGTTATGTGTTCAGTTATCGGCCCGTTAGCTAACTCGGCAGGGCTGGTGGCACGGGTACGAACTCGGCCAAGATCGCGGGAATTCGGCCGCGGCGGGGGCCTTGATCCACGGTCCCCGCGGCCGGTCACGGCAGCGGCGGGACTGTTAAATTCCAGGCCAACGGAATGGTCAACGGGAGGCGGAGCCCATGGCAACCCACGGAGCGCGGGGCCGGAGCGGCGGTCGGCCCACCCTCGAAGAGGTGGCGGCCCGCGCGGGCGTCGGACGCGGCACCGTATCCCGGGTGATCAACGGCTCGCCCCGGGTCAGCGACGCGACCCGCGCGGCGGTCGAGGCGGCCGTCGCCGAACTCGGCTACGTCCCCAACACCGCCGCCCGCGCCCTCGCGGCGAACCGCACGGACGCCATCGCGCTGGTCGTGCCCGAGCCGGAGACCCGGTTCTTCGCGGAGCCGTACTTCTCGGACATGCTCAAGGGTGTGG
The DNA here is from genome assembly GCF_057710365.1 of Streptomyces sp. bgisy027. Lineage (NCBI taxonomy): Bacteria > Bacillati > Actinomycetota > Actinomycetes > Kitasatosporales > Streptomycetaceae > Streptomyces > Streptomyces sp. bgisy027. Next base: position 270,183 of record NZ_JBYIVZ010000002.1, on the reverse strand, counting down.
GCGCCGAGCTCGGTGACACCGAGATGCAGTTGCTGCTGATCTTCGCGGGCAGCGACAAGGAACGGCGCCGCCTGGCCCAGTACCTGGCCGCGCACCGCGTGGACGGCGTCCTGCTGGTCTCGGTCCACGCGGACGACCCGCTGCCCGACCTGCTGGCCCAGTTGGAGATCCCGGCGGTGATCAGCGGTCCGAGATCGGCCGCCGAGACGCTGACCTCGGTCGACTCGGACAACTACGGCGGTGCCCGCTCGGCCGTCGAGCACCTGATGGACCGCGGCCGCGGCCGCATCGCGCACATCACCGGCCGCCTCGACGTCTACGGCGCCCAGCGCCGCGTCGACGGCTACCGCGACGCCCTGCGTGACGCGGGCCGCCCGGTGGACGACGGGCTGATCGAGTCCGGCGACTTCACGGAGGAGGGGGGAGTCCGCGCGATGCGGGCCCTGCTGGACCGCCGCCCCGACCTCGACGCGGTCTTCGCGGCATCGGACGTCACCGCGGCCGGCGCCCGCCAGGCCCTGCGCGAGGCGGGCCGCCGCATCCCCGAGGACGTCGCCCTGGTCGGCTACGACGACTCCGCCATAGCCCGCCACATGGACCCGCCCCTGACCAGCGTCCGCCAGCCCATCGAGGAGATGGGCCGCCGCATGATCGACCTCCTGCTCGCCGAGATCGCGGACCGCCGCCCGGCGGCGTCGAGGGACCTGGAACGGACCCAGGCCGTCCTGGCCACGGAGTTGGTGACGCGGGCGTCGTCCTGAACGCGGGGGCTCCGACCGCCGGTCGCGCCGGGCGGCCGGTGTGCGGGACCCGGCGTCAGCCGCGGTGTGACGTCACCGGGGCAACTGTTGTCGGTGCCACCGGACCTTCCCGTCCTGCCGCTCCTCGGTCGGGGTGAGGCCCGCCGCCGCGGCGACCGTGCGGACGGGGCCGCGCCGCTGCCACGGCGTGCCGATCACCCGGGCGATCCCGGCGACGCCGTCCGCGGTGATCGTCGCCTGGACCGTGCCCACGAGGCACGCCCCGGCGCGCAGCCGCAGCACCCAGTTGCACCGGGACACGGCCGGGTCGCCGGAGCCGGCGACGAGACGTTCGTAACGATGAAGCGGTGCAGCGCGGGGTCCGCGAGGACGGCGGCCATCTCCTCGGCGTGCTCGACGCGCAGGGGCTCGGCGGATACGCGAGGTTCGGAACCGCCGGGAAACGCAGTCAGCCGGTGACTTCATCGCCGAAGTCACCGGCTGACCACCAAGGGTGAGTGACGGGACTCGAACCCGCGGCATCCTGGACCACAACCAGGTGCTCTACCAGCTGAGCTACACCCACCATGACCGGTTGTTGACGTCCGTGGAGTCCCCGACCGGCCGAGAAAAAGTGTACAGGGTCCGAAGGGGTGCTCGCGCACGCCTTTTCGCGGCACCCTTGCGCACCCCCCTCGCACACCTACTGAGCAGGCAGGACGTGCTTCGCGGCGATCGCCTTCGCGGTGTCCGAGTCGGGGCCGGGCTGGGGCACGAAGACGGCCTCGCGGTAGTACCGGAGTTCGGCGATGGACTCGCGGATATCGGCGAGGGCGCGGTGGTTGCCGTTCTTCTCCGGGCTGTTGAAGTAGGCCCGCGGGTACCAGCGCCGGGCGAGCTCCTTGATGGAGCTGACGTCCACGATCCGGTAGTGGAGGTAGTCCTCCAGGGTCGGCATGTCGCGCAGCAGGAAGCCGCGGTCGGTGCCGACGGAGTTCCCGCACAGCGGTGCCTTGCCGGGTTCCTTGACGTGCTCGCGGACGTAGGAGAGGACCTGCTCCTCGGCGTCCTTCAGGGTCGTGCCGCCGGCGAGTTCGGCGAGCAGCCCGGACGCGGTGTGCATCTGACGCACCACCTCCGGCATCGTCTCCAGCGCCGCGTCCGGCGGGCGGACGACGATGTCCACACCCTCGCCGAGGATGTTCAGCTCGGAGTCGGTGACGAGGGCGGCAACCTCGATGAGCGCGTCGTCGGACAGCGAGAGGCCGGTCATCTCGCAGTCGATCCACACCATGCGATCGTTCATGCGCCCACCCTACGGCTGACGTCCGTTCTTGGGTGCCCCGCGTCGGTGTGGAGGTCCTCGAACGCCGGACGGGCCGAGTGGATCGGCCCGTCCGGTGTCTACGACGTCACATGCCGCTGCGCTGGCTCGGCAGGCCGGCGCGGCTGGCCGCGTACGCCTCGCGGCCGTTGTCCGACGCCACCGAGAGGGGCGCGGACGTGCCCATCGGCGCCGGTGTGCGCCGGGCCTGGAGCGGGACCGGTCCGGCGTCGGGGTACACGGAGGGCGGTGGGCCCTGCGTCATGCTCGGTCCCACCGTGGGCTCCGGGTCCGTGGGCTTGTCGCCCTGCGGACGCCGGGCACGGTACGCCGCCCGGTACGCGGCCGGTGACGAGCCGAGCTGGCGGCGGAAGTGGCCGCGCAGCGCCACCGGCGAACGGAAGCCGCAGCGGCCCGCGACCTCGTCCACCGAGTAGTCGGACGTCTCCAGCAGACGCTGCGCCTGAAGGACCCGCTGGGTGATCAGCCACTGGAGCGGAGCGCTTCCCGTCAGCGAGCGGAACCGGCGGTCGAAGGTCCGGCGGCTCATGTACGCGCGCGCCGCCAGCGTCTCGACGTCGAACTGCTCGTGCAGGTGCTCCAGCGCCCAGGCGACGACCTCCGCGAGCGGGTCCGCGCCGATCTCCTCCGGTAAAGATCGATCGAGGTAGCGCTCCTGACCGCCGGCTCGGCGCGGCGGGACCACCAGGCGGCGGGCGAGCGCTCCGGCCGCCTCGTTGCCGTGGTCCGTCCGCACGATGTGGAGACAGAGGTCGATTCCGGCCGCGGTGCCGGCCGATGTCAGCACGTCGCCGTCGTCGACGAACAGTTCACGTGGATCCACATGAACCGACGGATAGCGCTTGGCCAGCGTCGGTGCGTACATCCAGTGTGTCGTCGCGGGACGGCCGTCCAGCAGGCCCGCCGCCGCGAGGACGAAGGCGCCGGTGCACAGCCCGACGATGCGGGCGCCTTCCTCGTGCGCCCGGCGCAGAGCGTCGAGCGCCTCCTCCGGTGGCGGCGAAGTGATCGAACGCCAGGCCGGCACGACGACCGTGCCCGCCCGTGAGATCGCCTCCAGGCCATGTGGCGCGGTGAGTTCCAGGCCCCCTGTGGTCCGCAGTGGGCCTTCCTCGCCGCCGCACACCAGTAGTCGGTAGCGCGGCACGCCGGCGTCCTGGCGGTCTATCCCGAACACCGACAGCGGTATGGAACTCTCGAAGATGGGGCCGCCGCTGAACAGCAGCACCGCGACGATCTCCTTGCGGCGTCGCCCGGAAAGCTTCCGGGCCGCGGCTTCCGGCGCGGCAGTGGAGTCGTGGCTCATACTGCTAAGCCCCCCTCGGTGGTCGCGGCTCCTCGGTTGTGTCGCTCCTGCACGTTTCCCCTCGGTCCTGCACGAGTCCCCCGCCGTAGACAGTCAAGATCGAATCTACTGTGTCGCGTCGCGCCGCAGTGGCCGGTTCGGCACTCGGCACATTGTCGACTTGGCAACTTGGCGTGAAGCATTCGATCACGAAGCGTTGCACTCGCGGGCCGTGCAGGGAAGTGCGCCTTGTCGCAGTGGCCAATCCACGTAGGGTGCGCAGACCCCCTGAGGCCCTTTCCGTGCAGGTGGAACGGGGGTTGGGGGGTGTTCTGGGCGGGGGATGCATGCGCGCCAGAAGTTGGCTGAAAAGTGGCGTGCCCGTGCGTGAAAACCGGTCAGCCGACCGGTGTATTTCCCCCAGTGTGACGTCCGCCTCTATGAGCCCCGGTTCCGGTGCGGTGATGGCGTCCGCGGCGCCGGGGCGACGGGCCGTGCAGTTCCTCCTGCCGCAGCCGCGTCGCGCCGCGCTCCGACTGGCGCAGCAGCAGGCGGCACACGGCCGTCACGGCGGCGAGGCCGAGGGCCGTGCCGGTGGCGCCGGCGAACGAGGTGCCGTACCAGAGCAGGACCACGGGGACCAGGACGCAGCTGAAGGCCGCCCAGCGGACCACGTCGGTGGTGCTGTCCTCGGCGGGGGTGCGAGGTCCGGACATGGATATGTGCTCCTGGGCTGCCTGGGCGGTGGCTCGTGGTGATCAACGCGGGGCGGGGCGGTCGGTCACTGGTGAACGGCCGTCCGTACGGCGCGCGCAGGTGAATCCTGTGCAAACCGCCTGTACACCGCAGCAAGCATTGCGTTACGGGCGTCCCCTCGTGCATGCTCCCTGGAACCCGCACCGACCGTGAGCGGGTATCTGGGCTAAGGAGGCGTGCCGCCGTACCCTTGGGGTATGGGGTTGGGAAGACCATTCCCGGACACAGCTCCGCCGCACACTGCCGCATCCATCAACGAGCTCCGCTCGCGGGCCCCCATATAAGGATCAATACGCCGAGACAGCCATGGCCGGTCACGAATTCTTCGAACCAGCGGACCGCAAGCGGCCCGTCGCCGACCCCACGGCGGCCGAGCCCCTGGCGGCGGAAGAGCCACGCCACTCCTGCGATCCAGCCTTCAAGCACGGCGTCGTCGTCGGCTTCGACGGCTCCACCTCCAGTGAGCGCGCCCTCGCGTACGCCATCGGCATGGCTCATCGCTCCGGGTCGGGCCTGATCATCGTCCATGTCGCCAACCGGCTGCCCACCACGGTGTGGGCGGGCTGCGAGCCGCCGGTCTTCGTCGACGTACCGGACCACCGCACCGAGGTCCTCGGCCTCGAACTCGCGTGCGCGGACTACCTCGCCGAGGTGCCGTGGATCCTCGTCGAGCGCGGCGGCGACATCTGCCACGAACTCGAAGAGGTGGGGCGGGAGTACGAGGCGGACGCGATCGTCGTCGGCTCCACGCAGGGCATCGTCGGGCGGATCTTCGGGTCCGTCGCGGGGCGGCTCGCCAAGCGGGCCAAGCGTCCCGTCGTTGTCATTCCGTGACTCGCCGTTGTCCCAGGTGAGATGAGTCGTTCGGGACGGCGCACTCCTTATCTGCGAAGCGTGAACTTACCCAGGCGTAGAGGTGTTTGTGCCCTTGTGAAGGGCATATATCGCACACCGCACAACTGCACATGCATGAAGGGAGCCCGCCGTGGACAACGACGTCTCTGCGGGAAGCGGAATCACCGGCGTGGTCGGCCGACTCGCCCTCGGAATCACCCTGTTGGCCTTCGGCCTCGGGTACGCCGATGTGATCGACGGCGTGTCGGCCGCTGACGCCGTATCAATCGCCCAGTACGTGGGCGGCATTGCCCTCTTCGTCGCCGGGCTGATGGCCCTCAGGGATCGTGACGCCGCGAACGGCACCGCGTTCGTGGCCCTCGGCGCGCTCTGGTTCACCTGGGCCGTCGCCGCCGGCAGCCAGGTGTCCGCCAATGCCGCGGGGCTCTTCCTGCTGCTGTTCGCCCTCGTGGCGCTGTCCCTCACACTCGCCGGTGGCGACCAGCTCGGTCAGGGCACGTACGGGCTGTTCTTCGTCGGCCTGCTCCTCATGGCCATCGCGAGCTTCGCCGACAACGACGGACTCACCAAGGTGGGCGGCTGGTTCGCCGTCGCCGCGGGGGCCGTTGCCTGGTACGCCGCGACGGCCGCCCTGGCCCACTGGCCTACCGCACTTCCTCGACGCGCTGCGGGCCGGGGGGTGACGGCCGCCGGTTAGCTGCGCAGGCTGGGGGGTTGGGCGGCCCCCCGGCGAAATGACGGACCCCCCGTCAGTGGTGGCATCACGGGGGGTTCGTCGCTGTTTCGTTGGCCTCTGCGGGTGTGTGTGCGCTGATCGCGCCCACGCGGCGGAGCCGCAGATCGATACAGCCCCGCGCCCCTGAAAGCCAGAGCCCAAAAGCCAGAAGCCTCTATTCGACCGTGACCGACTTTGCGAGGTTCCTCGGCTTGTCGATGTCCCTGCCCAGCGCCAGCGCCGTGTGGTAGGCGAGGAGTTGGAGGGGGATGCCCATCAGGATCGGGTCGAGTTCGTCCTCGTTCTTCGGGACGACGATCGTCTGGTCGGCCTTCTCCTGGTGCTGGTGGGCCACCGCGAGGATCTTGCCGCTGCGGGCCTTGATCTCCTCCATGGCGGCGCGGTTCTTCTCCAGCAGGTCGTCGTCAGGAACGATCGCGACCGTGGGGAGCGCCGGCTCGATCAGGGCCAGCGGGCCGTGCTTCAGCTCGGAGGCGGGGTAGGCCTCGGCGTGGATGTAGGAGACCTCCTTGAGCTTCAGGGAGGCCTCGCGGGCGACCGGGTAGCCCCGGACACGGCCGATGAAGAGCATCGAACGGGCCTCGGCGTACTCCTGGGCCAGCTTCTTGATCTCCTCCTCCTGCTCCAGCATCTCGGCGATCTGGGCGGGCAGCTTGCGCAGGCCCTCGATGATCCGCTTGCCGTCCCGGACGGAGAGGTCGCGGGTGCGGCCCAGGTGCAGGGCGAGCAGGGCGAAGGCCACCGTGGTGTTGGTGAAGCACTTCGTCGAGACCACGCAGACCTCGGGGCCGGCGTGGACGTAGACGCCGCCGTCGGCCTCGCGGGCGATGGCGGAACCGACGACGTTCACGACGCCCAGCACCCGGGCGCCCTTGCGCTTCAGCTCCTGCACGGCGGCGAGGACGTCGTAGGTCTCACCGGACTGGGAGACGGCGATGTAGAGCGTGTCGGGGTCCACGACCGCGTTGCGGTAGCGGAACTCCGAGGCCGGCTCGGCGTCCGCGGGGATGCGGGCCAGCTCCTCGATCATCTGGGCGCCGATCATGCCCGCGTGGTACGAGGTGCCGCAGCCGAGGATCTTCACCCGGCGGATCTGGCGGGCCTCGCGGGCGTCCAGGTTGAGGCCGCCGAGGTGCACGGTGGAGAAGCGGTCGTCGATGCGGCCGCGCAGCACGCGGTCCACGGCGTCGGCCTGCTCGTGGATCTCCTTGTGCATGTAGGTCTCGTGGCCACCCATGTCGTAGGAGGCGGCCTCCCACTCGACGGTGGTGGGCTCGGCGGTCGTCCGGGTGCCCTCCGTCGTGTAGGTGCGGAAGTCGTCGGCCTTGAGGGTGGCCATCTCGCCGTCGTCGAGGGTCACTATCTGCCGGGTGTGGGCGACCAGCGCGGCGATGTCCGAGGCGACGAACATCTCCTTCTCGCCGATGCCGAGGACGACCGGGGAGCCGTTGCGGGCGACCACGATGCGGTCCGGGAAGTCGGCGTGCAGCACCGCGATGCCGTACGTGCCCTCGATGAGGCGCAGCGTCTCGCGGACCCTGTCCTCCAGCTTCTCCGCCTGCGAGCGGGCGATGAGGTGGACGAGGACCTCGGTGTCGGTCTCGGAGAGGAACTCGACGCCGTCGGCCTCCAGCTTGCGCCGCAGGTCGGAGGCGTTGTCGATGATGCCGTTGTGGACGACGGCGACCTTGCCCTCGGCGTCCAGGTGCGGGTGGGCGTTCACGTCGGAGGGGGCGCCGTGGGTGGCCCAGCGGGTGTGGGCGATGCCGGTGGTGCCCTTGAAGCGCGCCGGGACCTTGGCCTCCAGGTCGCGGACCCGGCCCTTGGCCTTGACCATCTTCAGGGCGGGCGCCTTCGGGGAGGAGACGACCACGCCGGCCGAGTCGTAGCCGCGGTACTCCAGGCGCTGGAGCCCCTCCAGCAGGAGGGGGGCCACGTCACGCTTCCCGATGTATCCGACGATTCCGCACATATATATAGGTATCCCTAGCCGTAGACGATCCGGCGCAGCTGCCGGAGCGTGAGCTCCGGCGGTGCCACCGTCCGGTATTTCAGGTCCGCCTCGATCCGCTCGAAGATCGTCGCGTTCACCAGGCCCTGGGCCTGGAGCTCGCGGTGGCGGCGACGGACGAACTCCTCGGTCGTCTCGTCGAAGTAGGCGAGCACGTCCTGGATCACCCGCAGCGCCTCGCCCCGGCTGAGGGGCGTGCTCCGGGTCAGATGATCAACAAGGTCGTCGTGCACTCGGTAGATCCTGGGGTATCGGGGGCCGCTTCGCAAGAATTCTGCCCGATTTCGGGCAGGAGGGTGTCGGGGGGTGCGAGATCCCCGCCGGCCTCGGCATCTCCAGGTCACCCAGAAGTGCTAAATCCGCTTCAGCACGGCCTGCTTGGCCATCGTGAACTCCTCGTCCGTCAGTACGCCGGTGCGATGGAGCTCGCCGAGTTCGCGCAGGCGGCGCAGGAGCGCGTCGTGGTCGTCCTCGGCGGACGCGACCGGGGTGGCGGGCAGTTCCGCTCGCGCCTGCGGTACGTCCGCGGCGGTGGCCCTGGCCGGATGCGGCAGGCGGGCCTGGACCGCCGCTGCGACCAGGGCCATCAGCGGGTCCTTCTTGAAGCCCCACAGCTCCACGGCGTTGGCGTCGTACTTGGGCGGCGCCTTGGTGGAGGCGTTCCTGACGGTGAAGCGGAGGTGGCCGTTCTCCAGGCCCGCCGCCGGATGCCACTCCACGGCCGTGATGTCGGCCAGCGTGAGGGAGCGGGTGCCCGCGGCGGCCTTGGCGTCCTCCGTCTTCCAGTTCCACTCCAGACGGACCCGCTCGCCGTCGAAGCTGGCGGTGGCGTCCCCGGCGGAGACCGACAGCGGGACCGAGGGGCTCGGCACCAGATACGCGTCGACCGGGTCGCCCGGCACCTCGTCCAGCAGCAGGGCGTTGCGCACCTCGTCCACGAAGTACTCCGCGACGCCGTAGCGGTCGGACTCCACGATCAGCTGGTACGGGTCGTTGGGCTCGGTCAGCCGGCCGCCGGTGGCGTGCAGCAGCGGGTCGGCGCCGTCGCGCAGGCGCAGCCGGAGCCGTCCGGCCTTCTTGCCCTGCTCGAAGGAGACCCCCGCCAGCGCCCCCAGCGGGAGCGTCAGTTCACCCAGCGTCTTGCGGAACAGGCTGACGTTCTTGTCCCGTCCGGGAGTCAGCCGCAGTGCGTCGCCGTCGAAGACCCACGTGCCGTCCTTCTGGATGATTTCCGCCATGGGGTGGATTGTTCCACCAGACTCACGAGAGAGTGGTCCAGACCTCTTGGAGCGCCATGGCTCAAGGAAGGGACACTTCTGTGAGAGATCGCCGCGTGAGACAGCACCACAGAACGCTCCGCCTTCTCGGTTCCCTGCTGCTGGTCGCGGTGGGCGCCTCGGTGACGGGAGCCGCCCCCGCCCAGGCGGCCCGGCCCACCCCGCTCGACCGCGTGGTCCCCGCGCCCGCGTCGGTCACCCCGGGCGCGACCCCCTACCGGATCACCCGCGACACTCGGATCCGGGTCGACGACTCCCGCGAGAGCCGCCGCGTCGGCGAGTACCTCGCGGGCATCCTCCGTCCCTCCACCGGCTACCGCCTCCCGGTCACGGACGGCGGCGCCGGAGGCATTCGACTCCGGCTGTCCAAGGGCTCGTTCGGGCCCGAGGGCTATCGCCTCGACAGCGGCAGCAAGGGCGTCACCATCACCGCCGCGGCCCCCGCCGGGCTCTTCCACGGCGTCCAGACCCTGCGCCAGCTGCTCCCGGCGGCCGTCGAGAACGACTCCGTCCAGCCCGGCCCCTGGCTGGTCGCGGGCGGCACGGTCAAGGACACCCCGCGCTACGGCTGGCGCGGCGCGATGCTGGACGTCTCCCGGCACTTCTTCACCGTCGACCAGGTCAAGCGCTACATCGACCAGCTCGCCCTGTACAAGATCAACAAGCTGCATCTGCACCTCAGCGACGACCAGGGCTGGCGCATCGCCATCGACTCCTGGCCGCGGCTGGCGGCCCACGGCGGCTCGACCCAGGTCGGCGGCGGCCCCGGCGGGTACTACACCAAGGCCGACTACAAGGAGATCGTCCGTTACGCGGCCTCCCGCTATCTGGAGGTCGTCCCGGAGATCGACATGCCGGGCCACACCAACGCGGCGCTGGCCTCCTACGCCGAGCTCAACTGCGACGGCGTCGCGCCGCCGCTCTACACCGGCACCGAGGTCGGCTTCAGCTCGCTGTGCGTGAACAAGGAGATCACCTACGACTTCGTGGACGACGTGATCCGCGAGCTCGCCGCGCTCACGCCGGGCAAGTACCTGCACATCGGCGGCGACGAGGCGCACTCCACCAGCCACGCGGACTATGTGACGTTCATGGACCGTGTGCAGCCGCTCGTCGCCAGGTACGGCAAGACCGTGATCGGCTGGCACCAGCTGACCGGGGCGAACCCCTCGCGGGGGGCGTTGGCGCAGTACTGGGGGCTGGACGGTACGAGTGCCGAGGAGAAGGCGCAGGTCGCGGCCGCCGCGCGGAACGGGACGGGGATCGTGCTGTCTCCGGCCGACCGGATCTACCTCGACATGAAGTACACCGCCGACACGCCCCTGGGGCTGGACTGGGCCGGGCTGGTCGAGGTGAAGCGGTCGTACGACTGGGACCCGGGCGACTATCTGCCGGGGCTGCCGGCTGCGGCGATCCGGGGTGTGGAGGCGCCGCTGTGGTCGGAGACGCTCACCAACTCCGACGACATCGAGTACATGGCGTTCCCGAGGCTGCCGGGGGTGGCCGAGTTGGGGTGGTCGCCGGCTGCGACGCATGACTGGGATGCCTACAAGGTGCGGCTGGCTGCGCAGGCTGTGCGGTGGGAGGCGCTCGGGATCGACTTCTACCGGTCGCCGCAGGTTCCGTGGGACACGGTGTCGGCACAGTGATTCGGCTGCGGGCCCGGTGGGGGCTGGTCGCGCAGTTCCCCGCGCCCCTTGGGCGCGTTGCCGCCAAGGCCCCTTAGAACGCGCCGACGGGCACCCCGGGGGACCGTACCCCGGGGTGCCCGTCTGTCCGTGTGGGGCCGTGATTACAGCCCCGCGATGGGGTTCTTCAGGTTGCCGACCAGCTGGAGGGCGCCCGCCGGGTCCGCCAGGTCCACCATCTGCTTGTTGTCGCGCAGCTGGAGGCGGTTGAGGCAGGACAGGGCGAACTCGGGGGCGAACATGTCGTACTGCTTGAACTTGTCGGCGAGTTCGGGCACCGAGTGCTGGTAGTCCCGGGTGACCTCGGCGACCGTGCGCCAGAAGTCGTCCTCCTGCAGGATCCCCTCGGTCGCGAGGTTCGCGGCGAGGAAGCGGAAGAAGCAGTCGAAGACGTCGGTGAAGATCGACAGGAGCTTCTTGTCCTCCGGCACGTCCACGCGCAGCCGCTCGACCGCCGGCGGCAGTACCGCGTCCGGGTCCATGACGGCGATCTCCTCGGCGATGTCCTTGTAGATCGCCCGCTCCACGACGCCGTCCTTCAGGACGAGGATGACGTTCTCGCCGTGCGGCATGTACACCAGGTCGTAGGCGTAGAAGCTGTGCAGCAGCGGGGTGAAGTACGCCTTCAGGTAGCGGCGCAGCCACTCCGCCGGCGTCAGACCCGACTGCTCGATCAGCGCGCCCGCGAAGGAGGCGCCCTCGTGGTCGACGTGGACGAGGGAGGCCATGGTCGCCAGCGACTCGCCCTCGCGCAGGGAGGACACCGGGCTCTCGCGCCACAGGGCCGCGAGCATCTTGCGGTACGGCGAGTAGCGGTCCGTCGCGGCCTCGTACTCCAGGTGCCGGTAGCCGACGGCGGCACGCTCGCGGATGATCGACAGACCGGTGGCCCTGAGGACCGGGTCGTTGTCGATGAGCTGCGCCAGCCAGTCGTTGATCGCGGGCGTGGCCTGCATGTAGGCCGCCGAAAGACCGCGCATGAAGCCCATGTTGATGACGGACAGGGCCGTCTTCACATAGTGCTTCTCGGGGCTTGAGGTGTTGAAGAAGGTCCGGATGGACTGCTGGGCCAGGTACTCGTCGTCGCCCTCGCCCAGGCAGACCAGGTACCCGCGGGCGACCTCGGCGGCGAAGGTGACCGTGAGCTTGTTCCACCACTGCCAGGGGTGGACGGGGATGAGGAGGTAGTCGGCGGGGTCGAGGTCCTGGTCGGTGAGTGTGTCGCGGAAACGGTTCAGCGTCACATCGCCCAGCTCGTCCCGCAGAAAGGCCTCGTACTCGATGCCGACTCCCGCGGTGAACGCCGCTCGCGACTTGTGCGCGGCCAGCCACACCAGCCGGATCGGGCTCGCGGTCTCCGGGGCGTACGACAGGTACTCGTGGATGCCGAAGCCGAGCCGTCCGTTGTTGGCGACGAAGCAGGGGTGGCCCTCGGTCATGCCGGTCTCGATGGCCTGGAAGCCGGACCCGGCCAGCTCGGCGACCGTGACCTCGGGCTTGGTGAGCTTGTAGCAGGTGCCGGAGAGGGTGGAGGAGATCTCCTCCAGGTAGACCGGCAGGACCTCGTCGCTCAGGCCGAGGGACTTCTGCAGCTCGATGAAGAAGTCCAGGGCGGCGAGCGGGAGTTCGGCCCCGTCCCGGTGCCGGGTGATCGAGCCGGCGTCGACCTGCCAGTGGTCGAGCGCGCGGAGCACCGCGGTGAAGGTGTACCGGGTCAGGCCGTCGTCGCTGCGGACGACGTACTCGCCGGCGCCGGTGGACTCCGGCGTGATGAGCCGCTCGTGCGCGAACTCGGCGAGGGCCTTGCGGATCAGGAGGCGGTTGGCCCGCGCCCAGCGGTGGGGGGACAGGTGCGCCACGGCGTCGGACAGGGTCATACGGCAACTCCTCGGGCGGCCAGGCTGTGCCTGTTGAAGAAGCGGTCGCGGGTGCAGAAGCTCAGCAGGGCGCGCTTCTCCGGCTTGTCGATCTCACGGACGGGCACAAACCCGACGGCCTCGTTCAGCGCGTGCACGGCCTTGTTGCCGACGTCGGGCTCGACGACGACCCGCCGGGTCTCCGGGTCGGCGAACAGCTCGTCCATCACGGCGGTGATGACCGCCTTGGTGAAGCCGTGGATCGGCCGGTCGGTCGGCGCGACCAGGAAGTGCATGCCGACGTCGCCGGGCTCGGGCTCGTACAGGCCGACCAGCTCCACGTACCGGGGGTCGTAGCTCTCCATCAGGAAGGCCGGTTCGCCGTCGTGCAGGCCCAGGTAGGCGTGGTGGTGCTCATGGGCCGCGATGCGCATGTACTCGCGCTCGACGTCCTGGAGTTTCGCGTCCTGCATCATCCAGAACGCCGCCTTGGGGTCGGTGACCCAGCCGTGCAGCAGCTCGGCGTCCTTGAGCGGGTCGAGCGCGCGGAGGGTGAACGTGCCGATGCTCATACGGAGAACTCCTGGAACGCGATCGTCTTCTCGACCGGGTAGTACTCGGTGCCGAGCAGCTCGCGGATGATGTACGCGTTCCGGTACGGGCCCATGCCGAGGTCGGGGCTGGTGATGCTGTGGGTGTGGACACCGGCGTTCTGCAGGAAGACCCCGCGGCCGGTGACGTCGATCGCGTAGTTGCGGGCGACGTCGAAGTTGCCCTGGGAGTCGTGGACCAGGCGGTCCTTCACGGGCGTGAGGAACTCCGGCTCGGCGTACTTGTAGCCGGTGGCCAGCACCAGGCCCTGCGAGTCGAGGTCGAAGTCCTTGCCCTGCTCCTCCTGGCGGAAGGACAGGGTGTACGTGCCGTTCTCGTACTTCGCGCCGTTCAGCGAGGAGTTGGTGAGCAGACGCGTCGGGACCGGGCCGCCGAGGTTCTTCTGGTAGAGCAGGTCGAAGATCTCGTTGATCAGGTCGCCGTCGATGCCCTTGAACAGGCCCTTCTGCTCGGCGGTGAGACGGTAGCGGGTCGCCTCCGGCAGCTCGCGGAAGTAGTCGACGTACTCCGGCGAGGTCATCTCCAGCGTGAGCTTGGTGTACTCCAGGGGGAAGAACCGCGGGGAGCGGGTGACCCAGTTCAGCCGGTAGCCGTGGACGTCGATCTCGCTGAGCAGGTCGTAGTAGATCTCCGCCGCGGACTGCCCGGAGCCGACCAGCGTGATCGACTCCTTCTTCTGGAGCTCGGCCTTGTGCTGGAGATAACGGGAGTTGTGCAGGAAGTCGCCGCCGAGCTCCCGGCAGGACTCGGGTATGTAGGGCGGGGTGCCCGTGCCGAGGACGAGGTGACGGGCGCGGTAGACGTCACCGGCGGTGGTCCGCACGACGTAGACCGCGTCCTCGTCCTGGTACGTGACCTCCGTCACCGTCGTGCCGAAGCGGATGCTGCTCAGTTTGCCCGCGGCCCAGCGGCAGTAGTCGTCGTACTCGACCCGCAGCGGGTAGAAGTTCTCGCGGATGTAGAACGAGTACAGTCGGCCCTTCTCCTTCAGATAGTTCAGGAAGGAGTACGGCGAGGTCGGGTCGGCCAGGGTGACCAGGTCCGACATGAACGGGGTCTGAAGGTGGGCGCCGTCCAGGAACATGCCCGCGTGCCACTCGAAGTCGGGCTTCGACTCCAGGAAGACACCGTCGAGCTCGTCGATCGGCTCGGTCAGGCAGGCGAGGCCGAGGTTGAACGGGCCGAGCCCGATCCCCACGAAGTCATGGGTCTTGGTCGGGTTTTCAGGACGCGCGGTCAAGGGACTCTCCCAGGTACTGCTCGGCGTGGCCGGCGATCAGGTCGAGGACGGCGGCGATGTCTTCGGTCGTCGTCTCGGGGTTGAGCAAGGTGAACTTCAGGTAGTGGCGGCCCTGGACCTTGGTGCCCGCGACCACCGCGTCGCCGGAGGCGAACAGGGCCTTGCGGGCGTACAGGTTGGCGCGGTCGGTCTCGGCCGGGTCGGTGACGGCGGCCGGGATGTAGCGGAAGACGAGGGTGGAGAGCGTCGGCTCCACGACCACGTCGAAGCGCGGGTCGGACGCCAGCAGCTGCCAGCCCTCGACGGCCAGGTCGCAGACCTCGTCGAAGAGCTGCCCGATGCCGTCGGCACCCATCGTGCGCAGCGTCATCCACAGCTTGAGGGCGTCGAACCGGCGGGTGGTCTGGAGGGACTTGTCGACCTGGTTGGGAATGCGCTCCTGCACCATGCGCTTCGGGTTGAGGTACTCCGCGTGGTAGGTGGCGTGGCGCAGGGTCGAGGCGTCGCGGACCAGCACGGCGGACGAACTCACCGGCTGGAAGAAGGACTTGTGGTAGTCGACGGTGACCGAGTCGGCCCGCTCGATGCCGTCGATACGGCCCCGGTACTTCACGGAGGCGAGCAGACCGCAGCCGTATGCGGCGTCGACGTGCAGCCAGGTGTTGAACTGCTCGCACAGCTCGGCGATCTCCGGCAGCGGGTCGATGGAGCCGAAGTCCGTGGTGCCGGCGGTGGCGACGACCGCCATGGGCACCAGGCCGTCCTTCGTGCAGCGCTCCAGCTCATGGGCGAGCGCGACGGTCTGCATCCGCTTGTCGTGGTCGACGGGGATCGACACGACGGCGTCCTGGCTCAGGCCGAGCAGTTTCGCCGACTTCTTCACGCTGAAGTGGCTGACCTCGGAGGCGAAGATGCGCAGTTTCGCGAACGAGTCGGACTTGGCCTCCTCGCGCGCCAGCAGCAGCGCCTGGAGGTTGGACTGCGTGCCGCCCGAGGTGAAGACACCGTCGGCGTTCTCGCCCAGACCTATTCGGGCCGTCGTCCAGTCGATGAGCTTGCGCTCGATGAGGGTGCCGCCGGCCGACTGGTCCCAGGTGTCCAGGGAGGAGTTGACGGCGGAGAGGATCGCCTCGCCGAGCACGGCCGGGATGACGACCGGGCAGTTGAGGTGGGCGAGATAGCGGGGGTGGTGGAAGTAGATCGCGTCCCGGAGGTAGACGTCCTCCAGCTCGTCGAGCACCGCGGCGGTGTCGAGCAGCGGCTTGTCGAGGTCGATCGCGTCGATGGCCGGGGCGAGGGCGTCGACGGTGACACCGGTGAACGGACGGTCGGTGGCGGCGAGTTTGGCTGCCACCCGCTCTATACCTTCGGTCACGGAGCTGCGGTACCGCTCCGCGGTCGTGTCATTGAGCAGGTGCGAGCGCATGGGGAGGTCCTCCGGTGGGGACGGGCCGTGAAGTGCGGGGTGCCGTGCGGGGGGTGCCGTGCAGGGGATGGCGTGGCGTTCAACTTAGGTTAGCCTAACCTAAGTTCCATTGGATCAGGGTGGCATCGCGGGTGACTACGATCACTTACGCCGCGGTAGGTGCCCGATCGCCTTGCTTTCAGCGGCAGTTACGCCTGCTCGCGCAGTTGCTCCTCACTCAGCCCCCGCCGCCAGTACCCCACGAAGGTGACCCGGCGCCGGTCCACCCCGCGCTCCCCGACGAAGTGCCGGCGCAGTGCCTTCACGCATCCCGACTCGCCCGCGATCCAGACGTACGGGTGCTCGGCGGCCGGGAGCCGGGCGTCCCGGATGGCGTCGAGGGCCATGGGGGAGCCCTCGGCGTGCGTCTCCTCCTGCACGAGCCAGGTGATCTCGACGTCGGCCTCGGTCACCAGGTCCTGGATGTCCCGGGCGTCGTGCACCTCCAGCCACACCCGCGCACGGGTGCCTGCCGGCAGCGTTTCGAGGATCGCGGAGACGGCGGGAACGGCGGTGTCGTCGCCCCAGATCACCACGAGGCCGGTGTCCTGCGGGGGCCGGAACCGGATCGCCCGGTTGTCCGCGACGGCGGGCCCGAGCAGCAGGACCCGGTCACCGGCGGCGGCCCGGGAGGCCCAGCGGGAGGCGGGACCGGCCGGGGTGGCAGCGCCGGGCTCGATGCCGTGCAGGACGAAGTCGACGTCGATCTCGTCGGGGTCCCGGCGCAGGGCCCGCAGCGTGTACGACCGCATCACCGCCCGCACGTCGTCCGGCAGTTCACGCCACCCCTGCCACCATCCGTCGCCGAGCTCGACCGGAACCTGCGGTCCGCTCTGCCCCGGGTGCGGCAGGAACAGCGACAGGGACTGGTCGCAGCCGTCGGAGAAGAAGTACTGCAGGTCCTCCCCGGCGAAGGTGACGCGCACCAGAGACGGACCGAGCCGCCTCGTCCGTACGACCTGGAGGGAGAAGAAACGGAACGGGGCGGCTACGGCGGTGGTCATGGGGGGCAACTCCTGAATCGACGTCAGGGAATCCGACCTGATTTCGGGGGCGCGGGGCGACTGCGCGACCGGCCACAACGGACCCGCAGTCGCCCCGTGATCCCAAGTGGCCCTTGTCTAGGCGACCTTCTTGGCCTTCTCGATGGCCTCGGCCAGGCTCGTCAGCAGCGGCGTGCACTTGGCGTACGACAGAATCGGCTCGGGCGAACGGGCGATGACCTGCCCGGCCTTGACCGCCGGCAGCTTCTTCCAGGTCGCCTCGGTGATGTCCTTCGGCTGGATCGTCGAGGTGCGGTCGTCCATCATGATGATGTCGGCCGGGTACTTGTCGACGTTCTCCCAGCTCAGGCTCTCGAACCAGCCGCCGCCCTCCTTCTTGGCGCTCTCCGGCGGCTCCACGAAGTTCACGCCGAGGGCCTTGAAGTACTCCAGGTCGATGGAGAGGTTGGTGCCGGAGACGTAGAAGATGTCCTGGCTGGCGGAACCGGCCATCACCTTGATCTCGGGGCGCGACTTGGCGGCCTTGCGCAGGCGCTCGGCGGCGGCCTCGAAGTCCTTCTTGGACTGGACGGCCTTGTCGGCCTTCAGGTCCGCGCCGAGGGACTCGGCCAGCTCCCACATCCGCTCCAGCGGCTGGGTGATCTGGCGGTCGTAGACGGAGATGGCGGCGCTCGGCGCGAGCTTGGCGATCTTGTCCTTGGACGCCTCGGGGACGTACCAGAGGGTGCCGGCGCTGTCGAAGGTCGTGGAGATGAGGACCTCGGGGGCGAACGCCGCGTACTGCTCGACGTTGAACTGGTCCCAGACGTTGCCGAAGACCGTCAGCTTGCTGACGTCCATGTCGCCGGCCTGGACGTCGGCCTTGCCGTCCTGCGTCTTGGTCGGGCCGAAGACGCCCTTGACCTCGATGCCGTAGTCGAACAGGGCGGCCGCGACGCCGACGAAGGCGACGATCTTCGTCGGGACCTTGTCGAGCTTCACCGTGGTGCCGCGGTCGTCCTTGAACGTCCAGGGGCCGGACTTGGCAGCGGTCGTGGCATCGCCGGAGCCACCGCTTTTCCCGTCGTCGTCCCCGCACGCTGCCAGCACGGCCCCGAGGCCGAGGGCGCCGCCCGCGGCGAGGATGCCGCGGCGGGTGAGGTGGGTGGCTCTGGCGTTGGGCATGGGTACGCTGCTTTCGAACAGGGCGGATCACCCGCCGGACAATTCGAAGGTAGGTTAGCCTAACCTGAGCTGATGTCCAGGGGGTGGGGGTCCTTGTGATCGAAGCTGTTCGCCTGCTGTGAGGGTGTCTCACATGACGACTGAGGCCCAACGCCCTTGCAATCAAGGGACGTTGAGCCTCGTGCGGGCGGGCGGTGGATTCAGCCCACCAGCCCCAGTTCCCGGGCGATCAGCATCCGCTGGACCTCGCTCGTGCCCTCGCCGATCTCCAGGATCTTGGAGTCGCGCCACATACGGGCGACCGGGTACTCGTTCATGAAGCCGTAGCCGCCGTGGATCTGGGTGGCGTCGCGGGCGTTGTCCACGGCGACCGTCGACGAGTAGAGCTTCGCCAGGGCCGCCTCCTTCTTGAAGGGCTCGCCGGAGACGAGGCGGCTGGCCGCGTCGCGCCAGGCGAGGCGGGCCGTGTGGGCCTTCATCTCCATGTCGGCGATCTTGAACTGGATGGCCTGGTTGGCGCCGATGGGGCGGCCGAAGGCGTGGCGTTCCTTGGCGTACTTGACCGACTCGTCCACACAGCCCTGCGCCAGGCCCGTGCCGAGCGCCGCGATCGCGATCCGGCCCTCGTCCAGGATGCGCAGGAACTGGGCGTATCCGCGGCCCTCCTCGCCCAGCAGGTTGGCCGCCGGGACGCGGACGTCCTGGAAGGACAGCTCACGGGTGTCGGAGGCGTTCCAGCCGACCTTGGAGTAGGGGGCGGCGACCGTGAAGCCGGGGGTGCCGGACGGGACGATGATCGAGGAGATCAGCGGCTTGCCGTCGGGCCCCCGGCCGGTCACCGCCGTGACCGTGACCAGGCCCGTGATGTCCGTACCGGAGTTGGTGATGAAGCACTTGGTGCCGTTGATCACCCATTCGTCCGTCGACTCGTCGAGGCGGGCCGTGGTGCGGGTCGCGCCCGCGTCGGAGCCGCCGTCGGGCTCGGTCAGGCCGAAGGCGCCGAGGATCTCACCGGCGCACAGGCGGGGCAGCCACTCGCGCTTCTGCTCCTGGGTGCCGAAGAGGTGGATCGGCATCGCGCCCAGCGAGACGCCCGCCTCCAGCGTGATGGCGACCGAGGAGTCCACCCGGGCCAGCTCCTCCAGCGCGATGCCCAGCGCCAGATAGTCGCCGCCCATGCCGCCGTGCTCCTCGGGGAACGGCAGTCCGAACAGGCCCATGCGGCCCATCTCCCGGACGATCTCGTACGGGAACTCGTGACGCTCGTAGAAATCGCCGATCTTCGGCGCCACGACGTCGTGGGCGAACGCCTCCACCGTACGGCGGAGTTCCTCCAGTTCGGGGGTCAGACGGTGGTTCATGGCTGTTCACTGCTCCTTGTGGGAGAGGGCTCGTACGGTGCGGGACGGGCTGGGTCGGCCCAGTTGTTCGGCCATCCACGCGCTCGTGGCGACGAGGCGGTCGAGGTCGACTCCGGTGTCGATGCCGAGGCCCCGCAGCATCCACACGAGGTCTTCCGTGGCGAGGTTTCCGGTGGCGGACTTGGCGTACGGGCAGCCGCCCAGGCCGCCGGCCGAGGCGTCGACGGTCGTGACGCCGTGTTCCAGGGCGGCGTAGGTGTTGGCGAGCGCCTGGCCGTAGGTGTCGTGGAAGTGCACGCCGATGACGTTCGTCGGCACACCCTCCTCGTTCAGCAGGGAGAGCAGTTCGAGCACATGGCCCGGGGTCGCGACGCCGATGGTGTCGCCGAGGCTCAGCTCGTCGCAGCCCATCGCGACGAGCGCCTTGCAGACCCGGGCGACCTGGTGGAGGGGGACCGCGCCCTCCCAGGGGTCGCCGAAGCACATCGACACATAGCCGCGGACGTGCAGGCCCTCGTCCTTCGCGCGGCGGACCACCGGGTCGAAGACGCCGAGGGACTCGTCCAGGGTCCGGTTGAGGTTGGCCTTGGCGAAGGACTCCGTGGCGCTCGCGAAGACCGCGATCCGGCGGGCTCCCAGGGTCAGGGCGCGGTCCAGGCCGCGGGCGTTGGGCACCAGGACGGGCAGGTGCACGCCCGCCAGGCCGCAGACACGCGGGAACAGGTCCTCGGCGTCGGCGAGTTGGGGCACCCACTTCGGGTGCACGAAGCTCGTCGCCTCGATCGTGGTCAGCCCCGCGTCGGCGAGCCGGCGCACGAACTCCGCCTTGACCTCGGTGGGCACGGTCGACTTCTCGTTCTGCAGGCCGTCGCGCGCGCCGACCTCGTGGATGCGGACCCGGGCGGGCAGGTCCGCCGCCGGCACCGTCATGGGCAGCGTCATCAGTCCTCCTCCACCGGGGTGATGACCGCCAGGACCTGGTCCATGGCGACCGTGGAGCCGGGTGTGACGTCCAGTTCGGCGACCGTGCCGGCGTGCGGGGCGGAGATGACGTGCTCCATCTTCATCGCCTCCACCACCAGCAGGCTCTGCCCGGCGGTCACTTCGTCCCCGACGGCGACCTTCACCACCGTCACCGTCCCCGGCATGGGCGCGGTGAGCGAGTCGGCGCCCGCGTGGGCGGCTCCGGTGAGCGAGGCGGCCACCGGGTCGTGGTCGCGCACGTGCCAGGAGTCGCCGTCCCGGCCCAGCCAGTCGGCGGCGCGGTGGAAGGTGTGGCGTACGCCGTCGAGGGTCACGGACACGCCGTCGTCCGAGACCGCCGCGGAACCCCGCGGGGTGTACTCCACCGGTTCCTGGGCGCGCAGATGGAAGCTCACGGGCCGCGCGGTGCCGCCCAGCCGCCAGCCGCTGGGCACCGAGAACGGGTCCGTCCAGCCCTCGCCCTTCGGCCGCAGCGCCTCGTGCCGTACGGCCGCCGCCGCCTCGTACACCTCGTCGGGCACGTCCGTGGCGACCAGGTCGTCCACCACACGCTCGACCAGGCCCGTGTCCAACTCGCCCGCCACGACCGCCGGATGGGCCAGCAGCCGCCGCAGGAACCCGGCGTTGGTCTGCACGCCCAGCGTGACCGTCTCCGCGAGCGCCGCCCGGAGCTTCCTGAGCGCGGTCGCGCGGTCGGGGCCGTACGCGATCACCTTGGACAGCATCGGGTCGTACAGGCTGCCGACCTCGGTGCCCTCGCTGAGCCCGGAGTCGGTGCGCACACCGTCGCCCTGGGGCTCGCGCAGCCTGAGGACCGTGCCGCCGGACGGCAGGAACCCGCGCGCGGGGTCCTCCGCGCAGATACGGGCCTCGACCGCGTGGCCGGTGAGCGTCACGTCGTCCTGCCCGAAGGCCAGGCGTTCGCCGGCCGCCACCCGCAGCTGCCACTCCACCAGGTCGAGGCCGGTGATGAGCTCGGTGACGGGGTGCTCCACCTGGAGGCGGGTGTTCATCTCCATGAAGTAGTAGGAGGAGGGGTCGCCGCCGGGCACGATGAACTCCACCGTGCCCGCGCCCCGGTAGCCGCAGGAGCGGGCCGCCTGCACGGCCGCCTCGCCCATCCCCGCGCGCGTGGCCTCGTCGAGGAGCACGCTGGGCGCCTCCTCGATGATCTTCTGGTGCCGGCGCTGCAGCGAGCACTCGCGCTCGCCGAGGTGGACGACACCCCCGTGGCCGTCGGCCAGCACCTGGATCTCGATGTGCCGGGGCCGGTCCACCCACCGCTCGACGAGGAGCGTGTCGTCGCCGAAGGAGGCGCGGGCCTCGCGGCGGGCGGCGGCGATCTCGTCCGCCAGCTGCGCCTCGTCCCGCACCAGCCGCATGCCCTTGCCGCCGCCGCCGGCGGACGGCTTGAGCAGTACCGGCATGCCGATCTCACGGGCGGCGCCCGCGAGTTCGGCGTCGGTGAGGCCGCTGCCGCTGGAGCCGGGCACGACCGGCACGCCGGCCGCCTTCACCGTCTCCTTGGCGCGGATCTTGTCGCCCATCAGGGAGATCGCGTCGGCGCTCGGCCCGATGAAGACGAGCCCCGCGTCGGCGCACGCGCGCGCGAACTCGGCGTTCTCCGCGAGGAAGCCGTAGCCGGGGTGGACCGCCTGGGCGCCGGTGCGGGCGGCGGCCTCCAGGAGCCGCTCCACGGACAGATAGCTCTCGGACGCCGGGGCGGGACCGATCCGTACCGCCGTGTCGGCCTCACGCACGTGCCGGGCGTCGGCGTCCGCGTCGGAGAAGACGGCCACCGAGCGCACGCCCATCGAGCGCAGCGTGCGGATCACGCGGACGGCGATCTCGCCCCGGTTGGCCACGAGGACGGTTTCGAACATGCTCATCAAAGTCCCCCTCACATCCGGAAGACGCCGAACTGGGGGTCACCCAGGGGCGCGTTGCCGCAGGCGGTCAGTGCCAGGCCCAGCACCTGCCGGGTCTCCAGCGGGTCGATGACGCCGTCGTCCCAGAGGCGGGCGGTGGCGTAGTAGGCGTTGCCCTGGCGTTCGTACTGCTCCCGCACGGGCGCCTTGAAGGACTCCTCGGCCTCCGCGGGCCAGTCCTCGCCGCGCGCCTGAAGCTGGTCGCGCTTGACGGTCGCGAGGACCGAGGCGGCCTGCTCGCCGCCCATGACGGAGATCTTGGCGCCCGGCCACATCCACAGGAAGCGGGGCGAGTACGCCCGCCCGCACATGGAGTAGTTGCCGGCGCCGTACGAACCGCCGACGACGACCGTCAGCTTCGGCACGCGCGTGCAGGCCACCGCCGTCACCATCTTGGCGCCGTGCTTGGCGATGCCGCCGGCCTCGTAGTCCTTGCCGACCATGAACCCGGAGATGTTCTGCAGGAAGACCAGCGGGATGCCGCGCTGGTCGCACAGCTCGATGAAGTGGGCGCCCTTCTGGGCGGACTCGGAGAACAGGATGCCGTTGTTGGCGACGATGCCGACCGGGTGGCCGTGGATCCGGGCGAAGCCGGTGACCAGGGTCTGCCCGAACTCGGACTTGAACTCCGAGAAACGGGAGCCGTCGACCACGCGCGCGATGATCTCGCGTACGTCGTAGGGGGTGCGGGAGTCGACGGGGACGGCGCCGTAGAGGCCGTAGGGGTCGACCTTCGGCTCCGCGGCGGGCACGACCTCCCAGGGGACGGCGCGGCGCGCGGGCAGGGTGGCGACGATGTTGCGCACGATGCGCAGCGCGTGCGCGTCGTCCTCCGCGAGGTGGTCGGTCACGCCGGACACCCGCGAGTGGACCTCGCCGCCGCCGAGCTCCTCCGCGGTGACGACCTCGCCGGTGGCGGCCTTCACCAGCGGGGGACCGCCGAGGAAGATCGTGCCCTGGCCCCGGACGATGACGGCCTCGTCGCTCATGGCGGGGACGTAGGCGCCGCCCGCGGTGCACGAGCCGAGCACGGCCGCGATCTGCGGGATGCCCGCGCCCGACATCCGGGCCTGGTTGTAGAAGATCCGCCCGAAGTGCTCCCGGTCCGGGAAGACCTCGTCCTGCATCGGCAGGAAGGCGCCGCCCGAGTCGACCAGGTACAGACACGGCAGCCGGTTCTCCAGGGCCACCTCCTGCGCGCGCAGGTGCTTCTTCACGGTCATCGGGTAGTACGTGCCGCCCTTGACGGTGGCGTCATTGGCGACGATCACGCACTCGCGCCCGCTGACCCGCCCGATCCCGGCGATGACACCGGCGGCCGGGGCCTGGCCGTCGTACATCCCGTCGGCGGCGAGCGGAGCGAGCTCCAGGAAGGGCGATCCGGGGTCGAGGAGGGTGTCCACCCGGTCCCGCGGCAGCAGCTTGCCGCGTGCGGTGTGCCGGGCGCGGGCCTTCTCGCCGCCGCCGAGCCGGGCCGCGGCGAGCTTGCCGCGCAGCTCCTCGCCGAGCGCCCGGTGGGCCTCCTCGTTGGACCGAAAGGCCTCCGACGCGGGATCTTCCCCCACGCTCGAAAGGACTCGCGCGGGGGGACCCCCATCGCTGTGGAGCTCCGGTGCCTCATGCATCCTGCGGTCCCCTCACCCGGTGATCGACTGTTCATGAGCGACTGTTAATGAGCGTTAACCATTTCCTTCAGGTTAACGACCGCTAACCTCCCTGTCTAGAATTGCCTCCATGGCCACCAGAACCGACGCCCCCACCCGCCGCGAACAGATCCTCAAGGAGGCCGCGCGGCTCTTCGCCGAGCGCGGGTTCCACGGCGTCGGAGTCGACGAGATAGGCGCCGCCGTGGGCATCAGCGGCCCCGGTCTCTACCGGCACTTCGCCGGCAAGGACGCGATGCTCGCCGAGCTGCTGGTCGGCATCAGCGGTCAGCTGCTGACGGGCGCGAAGCGACGCCTCGCGGAGGCCGACGGGGTGCCGGCCGAGGCGGTCCTCGACTCCCTCATCGAGGGCCACATCGACTTCGCCCTCGACGACCGCCCCCTGATCACCCTGCACGACCGCGAGCTGGACCGCCTGCGCGACAGCGACCGCAAGCTCGTGCGCCAGCTCCAGCGGCAGTACGTCGAGCTGTGGGTGGAGGTGGTCCGCGAGGTGTACCCGGGCCTGACCGAACCGACGGCCCGCTCGGCCGTGCACTCGGTCTTCGGTCTGCTCAACTCGACACCGCACCTGGGCCGGCCGGGGGCGCTCCCGGGCCGTGGCGTCACGGCGGTGCTGCTGCACCGGATGGCGCGGGGGGCGTTCGGGGCGGCGGGCGGCTGAGCTGCACCGACGCGAGTTCCGCCGCTACGGCAGGGCCGGGGAGTGACGAGCGTTACGGAGCCGGACCCCTGGACGGCTGTTCGTACTCGCCGGTACGGTTGAGTGAGCAAGCGCTTAGACATGTACCGGTGGAGGTGGCGGCGTGCGCCGTACGGTGTTCAACGAGGATCACGAGGCGTTCCGGGAGACCATCCGCGCCTTCATCGAGGCCGAGGTCGTGCCGGTCTACGACGAGTGGTTCGCGGCGGGCCAAGCGCCCCGCGACTTCTACTACAAGCTCGCCGAGCTGGGTGTCTTCGGCATCCGCGTCGACGAGGAGTACGGCGGCGCCGGCATCGACTCGTACAAGTTCGAGGCGGTGATGTACGAGGAGACCGCCCGCGCCGGTGTGCAGTTCGGTGGCTCCGGCGTGCACGTGCTGCTCGGCCTGCCCTACATCAAGATGCTGGCCACCGACGAGCAGAAGAAGCGCTTCCTGCCGAAGTTCGTCTCCGGCGAGGAGATGTGGGCGCTGGCGATGACCGAGCCGGGCACCGGCTCCGACCTCGCCGGCATGAAGACCACCGCCAAGCTCTCCGAGGACGGCACGCACTACGTCCTCAACGGCTCCAAGACCTTCATCACCGGTGGTGTGCACGCCGACCGCGTGATCGTCTGCGCCCGCACCGACGCGCCCAGCGCCGAGGACCGCCGCCACGGCATCTCCCTGTTCGCCGTGGACACCAAGTCCGAGGGCTACTCCATCGGCCGCAAGCTGGACAAGCTGGGCCTGCGCACCTCCGACACCGCCGAGCTCGCCTTCGTCGACGTCAAGGTGCCCGTCGAGGACCTCCTCGGCGAGGAGAACAAGGGCTTCCGCTACCTCGGCCACAACCTGGCCTCCGAGCGCTGGGGCATCGCCTTCGGCGCCTACGCCCAGGCCAAGGCCGCCGTGCGGTTCGCCCAGCAGTACGTCACCGAGCGCACCGTCTTCGGCAAGCCCGTCGCCGCGTTCCAGAACACCAAGTTCGAGCTGGCCGCCTGCCAGGCCGAGGTGGACGCGGCCGAGGCCGTCGCCGACCGCGCACTGGAGGCCCTGGACGCCGGTGAGCTGACGCCCGCCGAGGCCGCCTCCGCGAAGCTCTTCTGCACCGAGGTCGCCCACCGAGTGATCGACCGCTGCCTCCAGCTGCACGGTGGCTACGGCTTCATGAACGAGTACCCGATCGCTCGCCTGTACGCGGACAACCGCGTCAACCGCATCTACGGCGGCACCAGCGAGATCATGAAGTCGATCATCGCGAAGGACATGGGCCTGTAAGGCTCCTTACATCCCCTGCCAGTAGAAGAAAAGGTGCCATGAACGAGGCACTTCAAGATCTCCTCGATCTGCTCGACCTGGAACAGATCGAGGAGAACATCTTCCGCGGCCAGTCCCGCTCCGCCGTCGTCCCGCGGGTCTTCGGCGGTCAGGTCGCGGCCCAGGCGCTCGTCGCCGCCGGCCGCACGGTGCCCGCGGACCGGCCCGCCCACTCCCTCCACGCGTACTTCCTGCGCATGGGGGACCCGGGCGCGCCCATCGTGTACAACGTCGACCGCATGCGCGACGGCCGCTCCTTCACCACCCGCCGTGTGGTCGCCGTCCAGCATGGCAAGCCGATCTTCGGGCTGTCGGCGTCCTTCCAGAAGTACGAGGACGGCCTGGACCACCAGGCCCCGATGCCGGCCTCGCCCGACCCGGAGACGCTTCCCGCCTCCGGCGAGCGCCTGCGCGGCTACGACCACCTCGACCCGGCCGTCGTCGAGCGGTTCCTGGAGGCACGCCGGGCGATCGAACTGCGCTATGTCGACGAGCCGCCGTACGGCAGGTTCGGCGAGCCGCGCGAGCCGCACTCCCAGGTCTGGTTCCGCACCAACGGCAAGCTCGCCGACGACCCTCCCCCGGACGCCGTCTGGGGGGACCCGCACCTGCACGTCGTGCTCGCCACGTACGTCTCCGACATGACCCTCCTCGACTCCGTCCTGCTCGCGCACGGCCGGGGCGGCTGGGCGGTCGGGGACGTGGTCGGCGCCTCGCTGGACCACGCGATGTGGTTCCACCGGCCCTTCCGGGCCGACGAGTGGCTCCTGTACGACCAGGAGTCACCGTCCGCGTACGGCGGGCGCGGGCTCGGACAGGCGCGGATCTACACACAGGACGGGCGGCTCGCGGTGTCCGTGATCCAGGAGGGCGTGGTCCGCGTCCCGCGCTGAGTGCCGGGGCCCGCCGGGCCCCGGTACCTCGTACCCCGCGCCGCGTTCCGCCGCCGGGCGGGGATCAATTTGGACCGGTCGAGTACCGCCCTTACTCGACCAGGCCCGCCTCACGCAGCAGATACGCCGTCATCGGGTCGTAGTGGCGCGGGCTGACGACGTGGTCGTCGAGCGGTACCACGACCTGCACGGTGCCCTCCGACTCCGCGAGGAACAGCGCCGGGTCGTTGCAGTCGGCGTAGCCGACGGAGTCCACGCCGTGCCGGCCGGCGTATCCCGCCCAGCCGTGGTCGGCCACCACGAGGTCCGGCAGCGGACGTCCCTCGCGCTCGAGTCCCTTGAGGATGGCCTTCATCGGCTCGCCGGAGTGGGTGTGCCAGAGGGTGGCGCCGTGTTCGAGGACCGCGACGGACGCGAACTGCATGACGTAACCCTCGTCGGTCTGCAGGCCCTCGGGGATGACGACGATCTCGCAGCCGGCGGCGCGCAGCGCGTCGGCCGTCGCGCGGTGCACGTCCAGCAGGCCGCCGGGGTGGCCGGTCGCGAACAGGACGCGCTGGCCGCCGTCCGCGGCCTTGCGCAGCCGGGCCGCCATGCGCTCCAGCGCGGCCACGGTCAGCTCGGGGTCGATGGTGTCCTGGCCGTGGCGGTGCTCGGCGTCGTCGTTCACGCCGACGCGCTCCGCCATCACCGCGAGCACGTCCTGCTCGTCGGTCCAGCGTTCGCCGAGCTCCAGGCCGAGCCAGTAGTGACGGTCGCCGTTCGCCAGCTTGCGGTAGTGGGAGAGGTTGTTCTCGCGGGGAGTGGCGACGTCGCCCGCGATGCGGGTTCTGACGAGGTGGTCGACGAGCTCGGCGCGGCTGGGTGTCCCGGGTATCGGCATGCTTCCCATTGTGAGGCAGACAACTACGGGAACGGCCGCCTCCGGGGTGCGTGCGACATGGGTCACTGCGCGGATCATCGCTCGCCGTGCCGCAGGGCGAACCACAGCTCCATTCGTACGTCCGGGTCGTCCAGGTCCGTGCCGAGCGCTGCCGAGCAGCGGGCGATGCGCCGACGGACGGTGTTGCGGTGCACGGCGAGGGCCACGGCCGTGCGGTCCCAGCTGCCGTGCAGCGAGAGCCAGGTGCGCAGCGTCTCGGCGAGGGGCGGGGTGAGGGGGGCGAGGAGTGCGCGGGCGTGGGCCTCGGCCGTGCCGGGGGAGAGCAGGTCGGTGAGGGCGGGGCGGTGGGTGCCGTGCCGGTGCAGGGGCGTGCGGGTGGCCCGCGCGCGGGACAGGGCACGGGCCGCCTGGGTGTCGGCCGCCGGCCAGTCCCGAGCCGACGCGGGGGCGCTGACGCCCAGGGTCCAGCCGGGCTGCGGGGCCGGTTCGCGGTCCGCCGGGACGAGGACGCGTACGACGTCCCGGGCCAGGTCGACCAGCGGGGAGCCGAGGGCCGCGCCCAGCGCGGCGGCCGCCACGGGGTCGCAGGGCTGGGCGTCGGGGCTGCCGTGCACCACGAGCCAGCCGTCGCCGCCCAGCAGCGGGGCCACCGCCTGCGGCTCGGCGCCCAGCAGCAGCCGCACCAGCGCGGAGGAGCGGGCGGCGCCGGAGCCGCTCTGGTGCTCGCCGGTGAGCAGGGAGAGCAGCACGGCCGCCACGGAGGCGATGGTGTGGTCGCCGGTGTCCCTTTGCGGGGCGGCGACACCGAGAACGAAGCCCTGACCTGCGCCGAGGGCGTATGCGGCGAGGTGGGTGCCGGCCGCGGTGTCGGTGGCGGAGGTGGGTGTCCCGGGACCCGAGGGGCGCACGACCGCCGCGAGCTCGGCCAACGCCCCACGCACCACGTCCCCCGGCTCCCGCCCGGCGGACGCGACTTCCCCGGCCCGCCCGGCGGACGCGGCCTCCGGCCCTTGCCCGGCAGCCGTGACGGCCGCCGTCTGCCCGGTGGGTGTGGTTCCCGGCCGTTGCCCGGCGGACGCGGCTGCCGCCGCCTGTCTGGCGGGTGTGGTTTCCGGCCGTTGCCCGGCGGACGCGGCTGCCGCCGCCTGTCTGGTGGGTGTGGTTTCCGGCCCTTGCCCGGCAGCCGCCTGCCCGGTGGGCGTGGTTCCCGGCCCTTGCCCGGCGGACGCGGCTGCCGCCGCCTGTCTGGTGGGCGTGGTTCCCGGCTCCTGCCCGGCAGCCGTGACGGCCGCCGCCCGCCCTGCGGACGCGGCCTCCGGCCCTTGCCCGGCAGCCGTGACGGCCGCCGCCCGCCCGGCGGACGCGGCCTCCGGCCCCTGCCCGGCCGATACGCCCTCCGGCCCCGGCGCGGCCGATACGTCCTCCGGCCCCGGCGCGGCCGATACGCCCTCCGCTCTCGGGCCGGCCGTTGGGGCTGCGGTTCGCCGTCTGGCGCCTGTGGTTTCCGCCGGCTGCCCGGTGGACGTGGTTTCCGGACCTCGCCCGGTCGGCTTGCCCTCCGTACCCGGTGGCGCCGGCGCGCTCTCCGTCCCCTCCGGCCCGTACAGCACGGCCCACCCCCCCACCCGCTGGGCGAGCTGCCGCAGCACCGCGCGTACCGGGTCCGGGCGTGAGGCCGCTGCCGCCAGGCTCTGCTGGGCCTCCGTCACCCGGCGCAGTTCGGCGTGGCGGGCCTGGGCCATGAGCTGCCAGACCGCGCGGGCCACGCCCGAGAACGTGGTCTGCGGCGGGACTTCAAGCAGGGGCAGCTCATAGGTGTCGCAGGCCTCCACCAGGGCGCGCGGCACCGTGTCGTGCACCGGGGCGAGGCCGAAGCCGAGGGCGGCGCCGCCCGCCGCGACGATCCGCGACACGTAGGCGTCGAAGTAGTCCCCCAAGCTCTCGGCTTCGCTCGAGCAGGGGGGACCCCCATCCGACCCCGCCGCCTCCGGAATGTGCACCCCGGCCGACAGCAGCAGCTCCCCGCCCAGCAGGTAGGGGTACGGATCGGCCATCTCCGAGGTGTGCGCCCAGTGGATCACCGTGTCCCTGTCCGTGGGGCCGGCGATCTGGCGCAGGCCAAGGTCCGCACGGGCCAGGAGCGCCGACAGCGCTACGGGGGGTGTGGGCGGAACAGCGGGATCCGGCATGGGACGTTTCCTACACTCACGCGGTCTCGGATGGATGAAACGTACACTTCGCAGTCACTTTCCGGCCACCTACTGTCGTTCCGGACCGGCAGCCGCGGGTACGGGCGGATGTCCCCGCGAGCCGCTGCCGACCGTCCCCACCCCCCATTTGCACGACACGCCACCGGAATGTTCGTGAAGGAGGCCCCACCATGGCCGTCGACTACACCGTCATCGTCGTCTATCTGGCCGGCATGCTGGCCATGGGCTGGTGGGGCATGCGCCGCGCCAGGTCCAAGAGCGAGTTCCTGGTCGCCGGCCGCCGGCTCGGCCCGACGATGTACTCCGGCACCATGGCGGCGATCGTCCTCGGCGGCGCGTCCACCATCGGCGGCGTGGGCCTCGGCTACCAGTACGGCCTCTCCGGCGCCTGGATGGTGTTCACCATCGGCCTCGGCCTGCTCGCGCTGAGCGTCTTCTTCTCCGCCCGCATAGCCCGGCTGAAGGTCTACACCGTCTCCGAGATGCTCGACCTGCGCTACGGCGGCCGGGCCGGCGTCATCTCCGGCCTCGTCATGTGGGCGTACACCCTCATGCTCGCCGTCACGTCGACCATCGCGTACGCCACGATCTTCGACGTCCTCTTCGACATGAACCGCACCGTCGCGATCATCCTCGGCGGCTCGATCGTCGTGGCCTACTCGACGCTCGGCGGCATGTGGTCGATCACCCTCACCGACATGGTGCAGTTCGTCGTCAAGACGATCGGCGTGCTCCTGCTGCTCCTGCCCATCGCCGTCGTCAAGGCCGGCGGGTTCAGCGAGATGAAGGCGAAGCTGCCGACCGAGTACTTCGACCCGCTGGGCATCGGCGGCGAGACGATCTTCACCTACGTCCTGATCTACACCTTCGGCATGCTGATCGGTCAGGACATCTGGCAGCGCGTGTTCACCGCGCGCAGCGACACGACCGCCAAGTGGGGCGGCACCGTCGCCGGCACCTACTGCCTCGCCTACGCCCTCGCCGGCGCCGTCATCGGCACCGCGGCCAAGGTGCTCTACCCCAAGCTCGGCAGCCCGGACGACGCCTTCGCGACCATCGTCAAGGACGAACTGCCCATGGGTGTGCGGGGCCTGGTGCTCGCCGCCGCCCTCGCCGCGGTGATGTCCACCTCCTCCGGCGCCCTCATCGCCTGCGCGACCGTCGCCAACAACGACATCTGGTCCCGGCTGCGCGGCGTGGTCCGCCCGGACGGCCGGGCGCACGACGAGGTCAAGGGCAACCGCGCGTTCATCCTCGTCATGGGCCTCGCCGTGATCGGTACGGCCATCGCGCTGAACAACGTCGTCGAGGCGCTGACCGTCGCCTACAACCTCCTGGTCGGCGGACTGCTCGTACCGATCCTCGGCGGACTGCTGTGGCGGCGCGGGACGGCCCAGGGCGCGCTCGCCTCCGTCGCGGTCGGCGGCCTCGCCGTCATCGGCCTGATGGCGACCTACGGCATCCTCGCCAACGAGCCCGTGTACTACGGCCTGCTTGCCTCCCTCGCCGTGTACGTCGCCGTCTCCCTGCTGACGAAGCCGACCGATGCCGCCGTACTCGCCGCCTGGCGCGAGCGCCTGGCCGGGCGGGACCCCGAACTCGTGTCCGAACCGGTACCGGCTCACCAGTAGAGTCATAGGCAGATATCCCGCATACGCGATGAAGCGTAGGAAAGAAGGCATTTCCATATGACCAGCAACGAGACGCCCCGCGGCCCTGTCGACTCCTCCCGCATCCCGCGGTACGCCGGACCCGCGACCTTCGCCCGGCTCCCGCGCCTCGACGAGGTCGGCCGCGCCGACGTCGCCGTGGTCGGCGTGCCGTTCGACTCGGGCGTCTCGTACCGGCCGGGCGCCCGCTTCGGCGGCAACGCCATCCGCGAGGCGTCCCGGCTGCTGCGCCCGTACAACCCGGCGCAGGACGCGTCCCCCTTCGCGCTCGCCCAGGTCGCGGACGCCGGGGACATCGCCGCGAACCCGTTCAACATCAACGAGGCCGTCGAGACGATCGAGGCCGCCGCCGACGACCTCCTCGGCACCGGCGCCCGCATGATGACGCTCGGCGGCGACCACACCATCGCGCTGCCCCTGCTGCGCTCGGTCGCCAAGAAGCACGGCCCGGTCGCGCTGCTGCACTTCGACGCCCACCTCGACACCTGGGACACGTACTTCGGCGCCGAGTACACCCACGGCACGCCGTTCCGGCGCGCGGTGGAGGAGGGCATCCTCGACACCGAGGCGCTCTCCCACGTCGGCACCCGCGGCCCGCTGTACGGCAAGCAGGACCTCACCGACGACGAGAAGATGGGCTTCGGCATCGTCACCTCGGCGGACATCTACCGCCGCGGCGCCGACGAGGTCGCCGACCAGCTGCGCCGGCGCATCGGCGACCGCCCGCTGTACATCTCCATCGACATCGACTGCCTCGACCCGGCCCACGCGCCCGGCACCGGCACCCCCGAGGCCGGCGGCATGACCTCGCGCGAACTGCTGGAGATCCTGCGGGGCCTGGCATCCTGCAACCTGGTGTCGGCGGACGTCGTCGAGGTGGCCCCGGCGTACGACCACGCCGAGATCACATCGGTGGCGGCCTCGCACACCGCGTACGAACTGACCACGATCATGTCCCGCCAGATCGCGGCGGCCCGGAAGGACTCGGAAGCGAAGTGACCCACGACCACGACCTGGTACTCCGCCCCACCGCCGCCCAGACGGAGGCGGCGCTGAACCCTCCACCCGGCCGAGGCGGCGGGGACCTGGTCGTGGAGACGCTGGCGGCGCTCGGTGCGACGACGGTCTTCGGCCTCCCCGGCCAGCACGCCCTCGGCATGTTCGACGCCCTGCGCCGCAGCGATCTGCGCTACATCGGCCTGCGCGTGGAGAACAACGCCGGGTTCGCGGCGGACGCGTACGGCCGGCTGACCGGCGAGGCGGCCCCGCTGCTGCTGTCGACCGGACCGGGCGCGCTCACCTCGCTGGCCGCGCTCCAGGAGGCGGCCGCGGCCTCCGCCCCCGTGCTGGCGATCAGCAGCCAGGTCCCCACCGCGGGCCTGGGCGGCGGCCGGCACGGCTATCTGCACGAACTCCCCGACCAGTCGGCCTCGTTCCGGGGTGTGGTGAAGTCGGTCCACACCGTCCGCACCCAGTCCCAGATCCCGTCCGCGATCGAGGCGGCCTGGAAGTCGGCGCTGACGGCCCCGCACGGGCCGGTGTGGGTGGAGATCCCGCAGGACGTGCTGCTGGCCGGGACGTCGGTCCCGGTGGTGACGGGCGGCGACGCGTTCCCGGAGGAACTGCCCCCGCGCCCCGAACTGACCGCGGTCGCCGCCGACCTGCTGTCGAAGGCGGCCCGCCCGGCGATCATCGCGGGCGGGGGAGTGGTACGGGCCGACGCGAGCGGCAAGCTGCGACAGCTCGCGGAGCTGATCCAGGCGCCGGTGGTCACCACCCCCGGCGGCAAGGGGGCGTTTCCCTGGAACCACCCGCTCTCGCTCCAGTCGTGGATCGAGGACCGGTACACGACCGAGTTCCTGGAGGACGCGGACGTACTGCTGGTGGTCGGCTCGGGACTGGGGGAACTGTCCTCCAACTACCACACGTTCAAGCCGCGCGGCCGGGTCGTCCAGATCGAGGCCGACCTCGGCAAGCTGGAGTCCAACCACCCGGCCCTCGGCATCCACGCGGACGCCCGCCTCGCGCTGCAGGCCCTGCTGGAGACGGTGTCCGGGCGCACCGACCCCACCGCACCCGAGCGGGTGGCGACGGTCCTGGCCAAGGTCGCCGAGCGCATCGCCGCCCAGGAACTCACCCTGGAACAGCAGGTGCTGGCGTCCGTGCGCCGCGCCCTGCCCGCCGACTCCCCGTCCTTCTGGGACATGACGATCCTGGCCTACTGGGCCTGGTCGGCCTTCGACGCCAAGGGCCCCAACCACCTGCACTCCGCCCAGGGCGCCGGCGGCCTCGGCTACGGCTTCCCGGCGGCGCTCGGCGGCGCGGTGGCCGATCCGACCCGTCCGGTCCTCGCGGTGTCCGGTGACGGCGGCGCCCTGTACTCGATCGCCGAGCTCGCCACGGCCCGCCAGTACGACCTGAACGTCACCTGGCTCATCGTCGACGACGGCGGCTACGGCATCCTGCGCGAGTACATGACCGACGCCTTCGGCCAGGCGACGGCCACCGAGCTGACCCGGCCGGACTACGTGGCCCTGGCCGAGTCCTTCGGCGTCCCCGGGGTCCGCACGACCCCGGAGACCCTGGAGGCCGACCTGACCAAGGCCCTGTCCGAGCCCGGCCCTTCGGTGGTCGTACTCCCGGCGGTACTGCGGATGTTCGAGCCGACTCACCTCACGGCGTGAGGACCGGGACCGGCCCGGCGGACCGGTCACGCATGTCGTCGTGGTCGCGGTTGTGACAGGCGTCGTCCACCGCGGGGCCGGTCAGCGGCAGGGCCCACGGGACGAGCGCGAGTGTTTCCCTGCAGAGGCCGGCGCCGGAGTGGCCGGCGATGGTGATACGACCCCGGTCGCCGTCGTCGGCCTGGGCCGGGGCGGCGAGTACGAGGGCTGCCATGGTGAACGCGGCGAGCGCGCTGATCTTCTTCATGGCCGGGTCAACGGCATCGGATCGGCGCAGGTCACTCCGCTGCACAGGTGGTGAATGAACGCGCCGGGGCCGACGGGGCCCCTGGCGCGTCCACGGCTGCCGGAAGGGTCCGGTCGCCTACCAGATCGCCTCGACCCACTCCGGGTGGTCGATGAACGGGTTGCGGTTGCCCTGGTAGGAGTCGTAGATGACCTCGTTGCGGCGCTCCTCGAAGGCGTCCGGCGGGTCCTCGTCGTTCCACTGCTTGAGGACGGAGAGGCGGCCGATGTAGGGGCTGGAGCCGTTGTTGACGCTGTCGTTGGGCTCCAGGTCGGCCCAGCTGTCGTCGCCCTCGTAGCGGACGGCCATGTACAGGATCATGCGGGCCACGTCGCCCTTGACGGCGTCGCGCGGCTCGAAGGAGTTGGAGTCGGTCAGGCTGCCGCCGGAGTTGGTGAAGCTGCTGCCGCCGTTGTCGAAGTCCTTGTTGCCGCGGATGCTGTTGACCTGGACGTCCTCGGGGCGCAGATGGTGCAGGTCGGTGCCGGGGCCGGTGGAGGTGCCGAAGTCGCCGTGGGACTTGGCCCAGACGTGCTCACGGTTCCAGTCGCCGACGTCACCGCCGTTGAGGGACTTGCTGCGGGAGATGCCGCTGTACAGCAGGATCACGTTGCTGCTGTTGTTCGGGTCCTGGTCGGTGACCTTCAGGGCGTTCCAGACGGCCGAGTACGAGATCGCGTACTGGTCGCTGATGATCGTGTGCAGTGAGTCCTTCAGCGCCGTGCCGGTCTTGCCGATCGCATCGGCGTAGTACGTGTCGTCGTACTCCGTCGTCGTCGCCGCGGCCGGGGAGGCGGTGAGCGCGGGGGCGGTCAGGCCGACCAGGACGGCGGCCGTCGTCAGCGCCACTGACTTCCAGCGGCGGCCTATGTGTGTCGCCAGCATGTGGGGTTCCCATCTACGCAGGGATCTACGCGGGTTGAACGGAGGCGGCAAACGGGAGAGTGGCATGAACATGCAGTGCTGTCGAGGGCTTGCACGTGTCCATTGGGTGACGGGGAACGGCAAATCGGGGCAGCGCTACGCGAGTTGACGCGCCGAAAACGGCCCCCGGCGGTGAGCCGGGGGCCGTGGGGTGCGGGGTGGGCCTTCAGCGGTCGATGTCGTCCAGCTCGGTCAAGTCCTCATGGGAGAGGGGGAGTCCCGCGCCGGCGATGTTCTCACGCAGGTGTGCTGTCGACGACGTGCCGGGGATGAGCAGGATGTTCGGTGATCGCCGCAACAGCCAGGCCAGTGCGACCGACATCGATGTCGCCCCCGATCGGGCGGCGACCGCCGAGAGTGCCGAGGACTGCAGCGGGGTGAAGCCCCCGAGGGGGAAGAAGGGCACGTAGGCGACGCCGTCGGTGGCGAGCCGGTCGATGAGCTTGTCGTCGTGGCGGTGGGCGAGGTTGTACATGTTCTGCACGCACACGATCGGCGCGATGCTCTGTGCCTCGGTGACCTGCTCCTCGGTGGCGTTGCTGACCCCGAGGTGGCGGATCAGGCCCTGCTGCCGGAGTTCGGCGAGCGTCTCGAACGCCTCGGCGAGCGAGCCGGGCTGGGGACCTTCGGCGTTGCCGAGTCGGAGGTTGACCAGGTCGAGTACGTCGAGCCGGAGGGACCTGAGGTTGTCGTGGACCTGGCGGCGCAGATCTTCGGGGCGCCGGGCCGTGGGCCAGCCACCCTGTTCGTCGCGGGTCGCGCCCACCTTGGTCGCGATGCGCAGCGACTCGGGATAGGGGTGCAGTGCCTCGTGGATCAACTCGTTGGTGACGCGCGGCCCGTAGGCGTCGCTGGTGTCGATATGGGTGATGCCGGCGTCGACCGCTTCACGCAGAACGGCCAGGGCGCCCTCGCGATCGGCGGGCGGCCCCATGACCCAGGGGCCGGCCAGTTGCATGGCGCCGTAGCCGAACCGGGTGACGGTCAGGTCGCCCAGAGTCCAGGTGCCGCCTGGAAGGGAGGGGGAGGGGGAGGGGGTGTTCAACTTGTTGCCTTTCGTCGCGCACTTGGGGGGCGCCTGCTGCCTCCCTGTACCAGCATTGGAGAGAAACTTCCTGTCAGGAAGTAGGTACTTTGGAGTGCGTAACCCACCCATCGGTGAGAGGTGCGATCAGTGACGACGACGAACGCGGCCCGGAAGAGGGCTCAGGCCAAGGTGGAGTACAACGCGTTCCTGGCGGGGTGTCCCAGCCGGCAGCTGCTCGACCGGATCTCGGACAAGTGGGTCGTCCTGATCCTGTGTGCGCTGGGCGGCGACAACAGCGCAGACGCGTCGAAGGCGATGCGGTACTCGGAGATCTCCCGTCTTCTGGCCGGGGTCAGCCAGAAGATGCTGACCCAGACGCTACGGTCGCTGGAGCGCGACGGCCTGCTCACCCGTACCGTGACGCCGACGGTCCCCGTCACGGTCTCCTACGAACTGACCGACCTCGGTCTCTCGCTCCACCACATGACGCGCGGACTCAGAAACTGGGCGCAGACGCACATGGCCGAGGTCCTCGCACACCGCGAGAACTACGACGCTCGCACGTCCTGACGACTCAGATCGGCCGGGAGCCGCTGAACTCGCCGTCCTTCGCGGCCGCGACGAAGGCCGACCAGTCGGCGGCGGAGAAGACCAGCGCCGGGCCGTGCGGGGTCTTGGAGTCGCGGACGGGGACGCCGGAGGGGTGGTTGTCGAGGACTTCGAGGCAGCTGTCGGCCTCAGTTCCGCTGTAGGACGACTTTCGCCAACCGCCCAATTCTCTTCGGGCCGTTGCCACGGCTTCTGCGCCGGCCCGGCCGGTATTCGTCCGGTCCCGTCGGGCCGACCGTCCACCACCTCGGCTCCCGGCCTTCCCCTGCCGCACGGCCCGCCGCCGTACTCGGGGTCGGCGTCGGGTCGGTCGGTATGCCCTCGGTGGTCGTGAGGGGCAGGAAGTGAGGGGCGACATGAGCGGCGTACGGCTTCTGCCCTGGGCGGGCGTACGGCTTCTGCCCTGGGCCGGGGTGCAGGGCAAGCCCTGTTATCTCGTGAGCGACGGCCTCGGCCCGGTCGCCCGCCTTGCCGACACCGTCGAGAGAGTGCAGCTGGGAAGGGCCGACGACCTCCTCGACCACGCGGCCGACATGCTCGCCGACCGCCGGGCGACACCCGGGCAGCTCAGGTTCCTGCCGGCCCGGATGAGTGAGTCGTTGACCGACGTGCTTCGTATCGCGGAGAGCCGGGGCGCATGACTGCCGCGCCTGCCGCAGTCCGCGGCCGGGCCGCGCCCGGTGGAGCAGGCGCACGGCGGAGCGATAGGCCGTCGGCGGGCACTATGCGTACAACCTTTCACGCGCCCTCGTTGGTCATCAGGACATGACTCACGGGACAACGCACGAGAAGTCGAGGGGCGTCTCCAGACGCGCGAGAACGGTCGTCGCGGCGGGTGTGGGTGTCGGCGTCGTCATAGCGTCCGTCGCTGCCGCCGCACCCGCCGTTGCCGCCGCACCCACCGTCAGCTGTACGTCCGCCAAGGCCGGCCTCGCCACCAAGCTGAAGAAGGACATCACGGCGGCTCTCGCGGGCCGCAAGGGCACGGTCGCCGTCGGGCTGTACGACCGTTCGACGAACACCAACTGCGGCCTGCGGGCCTCCAGCGCCTACGACTCCGCCAGCGTCGTCAAGGTCACCGTGCTGGCCACGCTGCTGTGGGACGCGAAGAAGCACAACCGCTATCTCACCGACCGCGAGGTCTCGCTCAGCAAGGCCATGATCACCAAGTCGGACAACGCCGCGACCAGCACGCTCTGGAAGCAGCTGGGGATGACGAAGGTCAAGGGCTTCCTGGCCGCCGCCGGCATGACCCAGACCAAGCCCGGTGCGAACGGCTACTGGGGTCTGACGCAGATCACCGTCACCGACGAGCAGAAGCTGCTGAAGCTCGTCACCGCTAGGAACACGGTGCTCAGCGACAACGCCCGCGCCTACATCCTGAAGCTGATGGGCCAGGTCGTCTCCTCGCAGCGCTGGGGCACCCCGTACGGGGTGCCGTCCGGTGTCTCGGTGGCCGTGAAGAACGGCTGGCTGTCCCGCTCGACGCACGGCTGGCGGGTGCACAGCGTCGGCGCGTTCAAGGGCGGCGGCCACGACTACGTGATCACGGTGCTGACCCACGACAACAGCACCATGAACTACGGCATCGCGACGATCCAGGGCGTGGCCAAGGCCGTCCACAAGGATCTCGCGGCGAGCTGACGGTCCGGGGGAGCCGAGGACGACGCTTCACGAGCCGGTCTCCCCTGCGTCACCGACCCGCCCTACGGTGACTCCATGCGCCTGAGAACCGTACTCGCGACCGCCACAGCGGGCCTGGCGGCGGCCACCTGTCTGACCGCCGCCGGCCCGGCGAACGCCCGCCCCGACTCCTCGGCCGGCCACGCCTGTTCGCCCACCGTCTCCATCGACCGCTTCTCCGACGCGCTCGACAAGACGACCTACGAGGGCACCTTCGTCGGCAACTTCTCCGCGCTCGCCGTGGACCGGGACGGCTCGCTCGCCGCCGTCTCCGACCGCTCCGCCCTCTTCGGCCTGGACGGGAGGACCCTCGCGCCCGAGAGCGTCGTCCCGCTCGCCGACGAGAGCGGCGCCGCCCTCGACTCCGAGGGCCTGGTCGTGGACCGGGACGGCACCCGGCTGGTCTCCGGTGAGACCGAGCCGTCCGTGCGCCGCTACTCCCGCGACGGCAGGATCCTCGACCGCCTCCCCGTCCCGGACGCCCTGCGGGTCGCCCCGGCCGGCCGCGCCGTCTCCAACGGCACCTTCGAGGGCCTGACCCTGCTCCCGGGCGGCCGCACCCTGCTCGCGTCGATGGAGTACGCGCTCGCCGGTGACAGCGCGGGCATCGTCCGCTTCCAGACCTGGAACCGGACCAGGGGCGACCGCTTCGAGCTCGGCCGCCAGTACGCCTACCGCACCGACACCGGACTCGGCGTCCCCGAGGTCCAGGCCACCCCCGACGGCCGCCTCCTCGTCCTGGAGCGCGGCTTCACCGCCGGTGTCGGCAACACGGTCCGCCTCTACCTGGCCGACCCGCGCCGCGCGACGGACACGAGCGGTGTCGAGAACCTCACGGGCCAAGGCGACGTGCGCCTGATCAGGAAGACCCTGCTCGCCGACATCGTGAACTGCCCGTCACTGGGAGCGACCGCCAAGCAGCCCCAGCCCAACCCGCTCCTCGACAACATCGAGGGCATGGCGGTCACGGGGTACTCGAAGGGCCGCCTGAAGGTGCTGCTGGTCAGCGACGACAACCAGAACGCCGCTCAGACGACCCGCTTCTACCGGCTGCGCGTACGGATCTGAGCACGGCACCCGCCGCGTTCGTCGTGGCGGGATGAAATCGGGGCTCGTCGGCGTTGGTGCCTTCCGGCAGATCAGGACGATCGGAGGGCACCGCGTGGCAGCGCAACGGGGATGGGCACGACGGCTGTGGGGTTACGCCTGGCGTTACCCCAAGGACGTGGTCCTCGCGCTCGGCTCGTCCCTCGCCGGTATGGCGGTCATGGCGATCGTGCCGCTGATCACCAAGGTGATCATCGACGACGTGATCGGCGGCGACAACCGCAGCATGGCCGTCTGGGCGGGGCTGCTGGTGGGCGCCGCGCTGGTCGTCTACGTCCTCACCTACGTCCGCCGCTACTACGGCGGCCGTCTCGCCCTCGACGTCCAGCACGACCTGCGGACCGAGATGTTCGGGACGATCACCCGGCTCGACGGCCGGCGCCAGGACGAGCTGTCCACCGGGCAGGTCGTCGGCCGGGCCACCAGCGACCTCCAGCTGATCCAGGGCCTGCTCTTCATGCTCCCGATGACCATCGGGAACTTCGCCCTGTTCCTGATCTCCCTGGTCGTCATGGCCTGGCTGTCGCTGCCCCTGACGCTGGTCGCCCTCGCGGTGGCCCCCGCCCTGTGGTGGATCGCGCGGCGCAGCCGGGCCAAGCTGCACCCCTCCACCTGGTACGCCCAGGCCCAGGCCGCCGCCGTCGCGGGCGTGGTCGACGGGGCCGTCAGCGGCGTCCGCGTGGTGAAGGGCTTCGGGCAGGAGGACCAGGAGACCGGCAAGCTGCGCGAGGTCGGCCGCCGGCTCTTCGCGGGCCGTCTGCGCACCATCCGGTTCAATTCCAAGTACACCCCGGCGCTCCAGGCCGTACCGGCCCTCGGCCAGGTCGCGATGCTCGCCCTCGGCGGGTGGCTGGCGGTGCGCGGGCACATCACCCTCGGTACGTTCGTCGCCTTCTCCACCTACCTCGCCCAGCTGGTCGGCCCGGTCCGCATGCTCGCGATGGTGCTCACGGTCGCCCAGCAGGCCCGCGCCGGCACCGAGCGGGTCCTTGAGCTGATCGACACCGAGCCGTCGATCAAGGACGGCACCAAGACCCTGCCCGCCGACGCGCCCGCGACCGTCGAGTTCGACGACGTGGCCTTCGGCTACGCCGACGAGCGCCCGGTCCTCGACGGGCTGAGCTTCGAGATCCGGCCCGGCGAGACCCTCGCCGTCGTCGGCTCCTCCGGCTCCGGCAAGTCCACCGTCTCCCTCCTCCTCCCGCGCTTCTACGACGTCACGCGCGGCGCCGTCCTGGTCGGCGGCCACGACGTGCGCGAGCTGACCACCGACTCGCTGCGGGCCGCCATCGGACTGGTGCCGGAGGACTCCTTCCTCTTCTCGGACACCGTCCGCAACAACATCGCCTACGGCCGCCCCGACGCCACCGACGAGGAGATCGCCGCCGCCGCGCGCGCCGCCCAGGCGGACCGTTTCATCGCCGAGCTGCCCGAGGGCTACGACACCAAGGTCGGCGAGCACGGCCTCACCCTCTCCGGCGGCCAGCGCCAGCGCGTCGCACTCGCCCGCGCGATCCTCACCGACCCCCGGCTGCTCGTCCTCGACGACGCGACCTCGGCGGTGGACGCCCGCGTCGAGCACGAGATCCACGAGGCGCTGAAGCATGTGATGGAGGGCCGCACGACCCTGCTCATCGCCCACCGCCGCTCCACTCTGGGCCTCGCCGACCGCATCGCGGTCCTGGACGCCGGCCGCCTCGCCGACATCGGCACCCACGACGAGCTCCAGGAACGCTCCGCCCTCTACCGGCGCCTGCTCACCGACCCCGACGAACTCGGCGGCGTCTCACCCGGCCACGCCCAGCCGGCCTGCCCGCGCGAGGACACCTCCGTACGCGACGAACTGGACGCGGAGTTCGACGCCGAACGCGGGGTGACGCCGCGCCTGTGGACCGGGGACCGGGAGCCCAAGGGCCTGGCGCTCGCGGAGTCCCCGGCGACGCCCGAGCTGCTCGCCCAGGTCGAGGCGCTGCCCCCGGCCACCGACGTCCCCGACATCGACGAGGCGCGCGCGGTGCGGCCGGAGGAGAGTTACGGACTCAAGCGGCTGCTGCGCGGCTTCGGGCCGCCGCTGCTGATCAGCCTCGGCCTGGTCGCCATGGACGCCGGCATGGGGCTGCTGCTGCCCGTGCTGATCCGGCACGGCATCGACGACGGTGTCACGGCGGCGGCGCTCGGCGCGGTCTGGGCGGCGGCCCTGCTGGGCCTGGGCGCGGTGATCGTGCAGTGGGCGGCGCAGATCGCCGAGACCCGGATGACCGGGCGCACCGGCGAACGGGTGCTGTACTCGCTGCGGCTGAAGATCTTCGCCCAGCTCCAGCGGCTCGGCCTCGACTACTACGAGCGCGAGCTGACCGGCCGGATCATGACCCGGATGACCACGGACGTCGACGCGCTGTCGACGTTCCTCCAGACCGGCCTGGTCACCGCGTTCGTCTCGGTCGTCACCTTCTTCGGCATCATGGTCGCCCTGCTGGTCATCGACATCGAGCTCGCGCTCG
This sequence comes from Streptomyces sp. bgisy027, assembly GCF_057710365.1. NCBI lineage: Bacteria > Bacillati > Actinomycetota > Actinomycetes > Kitasatosporales > Streptomycetaceae > Streptomyces > Streptomyces sp. bgisy027. Next base: position 227,732 of record NZ_JBYIVZ010000002.1, on the reverse strand, counting down.
TCGTGTTCGCGACGCTGCCGCCGCTGATCGTGGCCACCTACTACTTCCGCCGGGCGAGTGTGAAGGCGTACGAACTCGCCCGTGAGCGGGTGTCGGTGGTCAACGCCGACCTCCAGGAGTCGGTGTCCGGGCTGCGGATCGTGCAGGCGTTCCGGCGCGAGCAGGACGGCGGCGCACGGTTCGCCGAGCGCAGCGACAGCTACCGCCAGGCCCGTATCCGGGGCCAGTGGCTGATCTCGATCTACTTCCCCTTCGTGCAGTTCCTGTCGTCGGCGGCCGCGGCGTCGGTGCTGATCGTGGGCGGCGCACGGATCGACGCGGCCACGCTGACGACCGGCGCGCTGGTGGCGTACCTGCTCTACATCGACCTGTTCTTCGCCCCGGTGCAGCAGCTCTCCCAGGTCTTCGACGGCTACCAGCAGGCCACGGTCTCGCTCGGCCGCATCCAGGAACTGCTGCGGGAACCGACCTCGACGAAGTCCGCCGCCGAGCCGCTGGAGGTGCTGTCGCTGCGCGGCGAGGTCGCCTTCGAGGACGTGCACTTCAGCTACGGCGACGAGGAGGAGGCGCTCGGCGGGATCGACATCCGCATCCCCGCCGGGCAGACGGTCGCGTTCGTCGGCGAGACCGGCGCCGGCAAGTCGACCCTGGTCAAGCTGGTGGCACGGTTCTACGACCCGACCGGTGGCCGGGTCACCGCCGACGGCCAGGACCTGCGGGCCCTGGACATCACGTCGTACCGGCACCGTCTCGGGGTCGTGCCGCAGGAGGCGTACCTCTTCCAGGGCACCGTCCGCGACGCCATCGCGTACGGCCGCCCCGAGGCCACGGACGCCGAGGTCGAGGCAGCGGCCCGGGCGGTCGGCGCGCACGAGATGATCGCGACGCTTCAGGGCGGCTACCTCCACGAGGTCGCCGAGCGCGGCCGCAACCTCTCCGCCGGCCAGCGCCAGCTGATCGCGCTGGCCCGCGCCGAGCTGGTCGACCCGGACGTCCTGCTCCTCGACGAGGCGACGGCCGCGCTGGACCTGGCCACGGAGGCCCAGGTCAACCAGGCCACCGACCGCCTCGCGGGTCGCCGTACGACCCTCGTGGTGGCCCACCGGCTGACGACGGCCGCCCGCGCGGACCGGGTGGTCGTCATGGACCACGGGCGGGTCGCCGAGGACGGCACGCACGAGGAGCTGCTGGCGCTCGGCGGGCAGTACGCCGAGCTGTGGCGGACCTTCCTCGGCGAGGCCGAGCCGGAGGAGCCGGTCGGGGCGGCCCGGTGAGGTCCCGCCCCGTGTCGCCGTGACGGTCGTGCAACCATCCGGCATACGCCGTGCGTCCGTACATCAGTACGCTCATTGCCGGTGTACGGGGAGGACAAGACGGTGGACAAAGGTGCGATACGCCGACGACTGGCGGTCGGCCTGGCGTTGCTGACGGCGTCCGGTGTGCTCGCGGTGGCGGTTCCGGCGCAGGCGCATGCCGCCGCGCCCACGCGCTGCGAGGGACGCAAGGTGAAGACGTACCCGTTCTCGACCGGCACGCTCTACGTCTACAAGCGCGGCGGTCACGTCTGCGTCGTCACCCTGCCCAAGAACCCCGGCCGCTCGCAGTGGATGAAGGCCAGCGTCCAGGCGTACCGGGCGCACCCGGTCGCCGACGAGGGCCGGCGCTCCCGCCGGGCCGGCCCGGTCACCGTCCACGCCGGGCAGCGCTGTGTGTGGGTGAAGGGCCGGGTGGGACGGGGCTCGGTCAGCAAGGGCTGGATCCTCTGCTGAGCGGTGCCCCTCGCCGTCGTTCGGCCATCCCCGTGGCGAATTCCCCATCTCCCCTGGTGCGGTTGGTAGTTGCTCGCTAGCTTGCGGCGCACATCCGCTTCCCAGGGGAGGGTGAATGGTCCGCAAGACCCTCAGATGGCTGCTGGCGCTCGCGCTGCTGACCGGCGCGCTCGGCACGGCCACGGCAAAGGCGGCCACCGCCGCCGAGCCGGACATCGAGGAACGGCTGCTGTCCATACCGGGCATGAGCCTCGTGGAGGAGAAGCCGTACCCCGGCTACCGCTTCTTCGTCCTGTCGTACACCCAGCCGGTCGACCACCGGAACCCGTCCGCGGGGACCTTCCAGCAGCGCCTGACCGTGCTGCACAGGGACGTCTCCCGCCCGACCGTCTTCTACACCAGCGGCTACGAGGTCTCCACGCGGCCCAGCCGCCGTGAGCCGACGCAGATCGTCGACGGCAACCAGATCTCCATGGAGTACCGCTTCTTCACGCCGTCCCGGCCCGAGCCGGCCGACTGGACGAAGCTGGACATCTGGCAGGCGGCCTCCGACCAGCACCGCATCTTCAAGGCGCTGGAGCCGGTCTACGACCGCAAGTGGCTCTCCACCGGCGTCTCCAAGGGCGGCATGACCGCCACCTACTACGAGCGCTTCTACCCCCGTGACATGGACGGCGTCGTCGCCTACGTGGCCCCCAACGACGTGGTCGACCACGAGGACTCCGCCTACGACCGCTTCTTCGCCCGTGTCGGCACCAAGGAGTGCCGGGACCGGGTGAACGCGGTGCAGCGGGAGGCGCTGGTGCGCCGGGAGCCGATGAAGGAACGGTTCGCGGCGCACGCGGCCGAGCACGGCTACACCTTCCGCACCATCGGCAGCCTGGACAAGGCGTACGAGGCGGTCGTCCTCGACTACGTCTGGGGCTTTTGGCAGTACAGCCTGCTCAAGGACTGCGAGACCGTCCCGGCGGACGCGGCGCACGCCACCGACCAGGCGATCTGGGACGCCATCGACGCGAGCGGCGGCTTCGACTTCTACACGGACCAGGGCCTGGAGCCGTACACGCCGTACTACTACCAGGCGGCCACCCAGCTCGGCGCGCCGATGATCGGGTTCCCCCACATCGAGCGCAAGCTGATCCGCTACGGCTACCTCCCGCCCCGCGACTTCGTCCCGCGCGAGATCCCGACGAGGTTCCAGCCCCACGCCATGCGCGACGTGGACACCTGGGTCCGGCACCACGCCCGGCAGATGCTCTTCGTCTACGGTCAGAACGACCCGTGGGGCGCGGAACGCTTCCGCGTCGGCAAGGGCGCACGCGACTCGTACGTCTTCGCCGCGCCGGGAGCCAACCACGGCGCCCTCGTCGCGGGACTGGTGGAGCGGGAGCGCACCCTGGCCACGGCCCGCATCCTGCACTGGGCGGGCGTCGCGGCCACCGCGGCAGAGCCGAGGCCGCTGGCGAAGTTCGACGCGAGGCTCGACGTCCGGGAACCGGAACGGGAGTTCGCGCTGCGGCCGTGAGGTGCGCCGGCCGGTGGCCACGGGCCGTACGTCCTCACACCGGTCGCGCGCAGCCCACCGGTTTCTCGCCGCCCAGCTGGACGTAGAGGGCCGTCGACAGCGGACAGTCGGTCCGCCGGTCGGCGGCCTTCGTCACCTCGTACTCCGGCTTCTGCTCCGCCTTGCCGTCGCAGGACGTCTCGCGGACCTGGCCGTCGCCGGAGTCGTAGACGCAGTCGCCGACGATCGTGCGGGGGCCGCCTCCGCCGCCGGGGTCGCCGGGGTGGGGCGCGGTGAGATTGCGCATACAGGCGTAGCCCTGCGGGATCGCGCCGTCGCCGTCCTCGTCGGAGGTGCGGCTCTGCTCGCTGATGTGCAGCACGAAGTCCGTGGTCGCCGGGCACAGCGGGCCGTCGCCCACCTTGCCGTCGTGCCGCGCGACGACCCGTGCCGCCGCCCGCTCGCCGGCGCAGGACACCTCGGTGAAGCTCGTCGTGCCGAAGGAACTGCACTCGTCGACGCCGAGGAACAGCGCGCCGTACCCGGCGGGCCGCGTCGGCGACACCTGCCGCCCGCTCGCGGTGGCGCTCCCGCTCCCCGCGAGCCGCCCGTCCTCCCCTGCCGCCCGTGACTGACTCTGGCATCCCGTCAGCAGTCCGACGAGCAGCACAAGCAGTGCGCACGCCACCCCGGCAACACGTCTCCCACCCATCGCACTCCCCCCGGCGACCCCTGTCCAGCGTGGCCCGTCGTAGCGGGCGCACGCCAGGCGATTGGTGTCCTTTGCGTAGATTGGGGGTGAGAGTGGCCGTGGTGCGGCGTACGCGGTCTACGCCCAAAGTGCTACGGGTCGCTAGCGGTGCCCGTACGTCAGTCCGTGGCCGACCGGATACAGGACCTCGGCCGGGTCGTCCGCCCGCTGCACCGGCACCGGGAGCCGTCCGCGGGGGGCCACCCGTCCGGCGATCACCCGGGCCGCGGCCCGCAGTTCGACGTCGGTCCAGGAGTAGGACGCCAGGACGGCCCGCACGGCGGGCAGTTGCGCCACGTCGTAGGGGTTGCGGATCGCCACCGCCACCACCGGCCGCCCCGTCGCGAGGAGCTGCTCGACCAGCACCTTCTGCGCACTGGCCGCCGTGACGTTGTACGTCCCCACCACCACCGCGTCCGCCTCGCCCGCCGCCGCGACGGCCCGCGCGACGGTCGCCGCGGACGGCGCGGTGCCGGTCGACAGGGCCGTCGCCGTGAAGCCCAGCTCGCCGAGGGCGGTGGCGAGCACGCCGGTCGGGGGGCCCGTCGTGCCGGACGGGGAGGCCGGGTCGGCGCCCACCACCAGGACCCTCGGGTGGGTGCGTCGGGACAGCGGCAGCAGCGAGCCCTCGTTGACCAGCAGGGTCGTGGTGCGCTCGGCGACACGGTCGGCGGCCGCGAGGTGGGCCGGGGTGCCGACGTTCCGGTCGACGCCGTCCTGGCTGACGTACGGCGTGTCGAACAGCCGCAGCTTCGCCTTCAGCCGCAGCACCCGCAGGATCGACTCGTCCAGCCGCGCCTCGGTCAGCTCGCCGTCCCGCACGGCCTTCAGGACCGCGTTCCAGGCGATGTCGAGGGACGGCGGATTGAGGAGCTGGTCCACACCCGCCTTGAGCGCGAGGACGGGGACGCGGTCGTCGCCGTACTTCGTCCGTACGCCCTCCATGCCCAGCGAGTCCGTCACCACCAGCCCGTCGTAGCCCAGTTCCTCGCGCAGGATGCCGGTGAGGATCGGGCGGGAGAGGGTGGCCGGGTCGCCGGAGTCGTCGAGGGCCGGGACCATGATGTGCGCGGTCATGATCGAGTCGATGCCGGCGCGGACGGCGGCCCGGAAGGGCGGCGCGTCCAGGGTCTCCCACTGCTCCCGGGTGTGGGTGATGACGGGGAAGCCGTAGTGGCTGTCGACGGCGGTGTCGCCGTGCCCCGGGAAGTGCTTGGCGGTCGAGGCGACCTGCCGGCCGCGCTGGTATCCGGCCACCTCGGCGGCGACCATGCCGGCCACCGCGACCGGGTCGGCGCCGAAGGAGCGCACGCCGATCACCGGGTTCGCCGGGTTGACGTTCACGTCGGCCACGGGGGAGTAGTTCTGCCGGATGCCGAGCGCCCTGAGCTCCTGACCGGCGATCCGGCCGAGGGTGCGGGCGTCGGTGCGCGAGCCGCCGGCGCCGATGGCCATGGCGCCCGGGAACAGGGTGGCGGGCTCGCCGACCCGGCAGACGATGCCGTGCTCCTGGTCGGTGGAGATGAGCACGGGCAGGCCGCGGGGCCGGCTGAGGGACGCCCGCTGGATGCCGTTCGACAGGTCGGCCATCTGGTGCGGGTCGCGGGTGTTGTGCGCCCAGGTGAAGTAGATGATGCCGCCCACGCGGTACTCGGCGACCAGCTCGGCGGCCGTGCGGACGCCGATCTCCTTGAGGTTGGCGTCGATGTCGGCCTGGTCGGGGGCGGTCGCGGAGTGGCCGTAGACCCGCATGACGAAAAGCTGGCCGACCTTCTCCGGCAGGGTCATCCGGGCGATGAGGGCGCGCAGTTTCCGGTCGTCGGGCGCGGCGTGCGCGGTGCCGCCCAGGGCCAGCGCGGTGGTGACGCCCGCGCCGGCCGCGAGGACCGTACGTCTCGACGGTGGTGCGGTGTTTCCTGTGTTTCCTGTGTTTCCTGTGCTTCCTCTGCTTCCCGTGCTGCTGTCGGGCACGTGCGCTCCTTCCGGAGGTGGTGCGCTGAAGGAAACTTCCAGGAGTCACCAATAACCGGGAAGTTTCTGCCAGTCAAGGGAATCGGCCGTGACCGGAAGGCGGACGGCGGCCGGAAAGGGGCCGCCATCGGCGCAGTTGGAGGGGGGCGCGCCGATGGCGGCGTGCTGCCGGCCGCGGCACGGCGGAGAGGGTTGGTCAGCGATCGCAGCCAGCAGCGAGGGCCGACACCGCACCACGGTGACTCTCCGGCAGCTTGCGTGTTGGACGAGCGGGCATGGGGCTGGGTTCCCCGCGACGGGCGGAAACGGCGAAGTCGGTGAGCGGGAGGCGGGCGTGACGGATGAGCAGACGGAAGGGCGACGGCCGGCGACCGGCACGGGTCCATCCCGTGGACGTCCGGGCACCCGCACGGCCGACCGGGCGATCATGGGCGCATGCCCGAAGTCGCCGTTCCCGGCTCCAAGTCCATCACCGCCCGCGCCCTGTTCCTGGCGGCCGCGGCCGACGGTGTCACCACCCTGCTGCGGCCGCTGCGCTCGGACGACACCGAGGGCTTCGCCGAGGGGCTGACCCGGCTCGGCCACCGGGTCGGCCGGACCCCGGACACCTGGCAGGTCGACGGCCGCCCGCAGGGCCCCGCGGCCGCCGAGGCGGACGTCTACTGCCGCGACGGCGCGACCACGGCCCGCTTCCTGCCCACGCTGGCCGCCGCCGGCCACGGCACCTACCGCTTCGACGCCTCGCCGCAGATGCGCCGCCGCCCGCTGCTCCCGCTGACCCGCGCCCTGCGCGACCTCGGCGTGGACCTGCGGCACGAGGAGCGGGAGGGCCACCACCCGCTGACCGTGCGGGCGGCCGGCGTCGTGGGCGGGCAGGTGACGCTGGACGCGGGGCAGTCGTCGCAGTACCTGACGGCGCTGCTGCTGCTCGGCCCGCTGACCCGCGAGGGACTGAGGATCACCGTCACCGACCTGGTCTCGGTGCCGTACGTCGAGATCACGATCGCGATGATGCGGGCCTTCGGCGTGGAGGTGCGCCGCGAGGGCGACACCTTCGTGGTCCCGCCCGGCGGCTACCGCGCCACGACGTACTCGGTGGAGCCGGACGCCTCGACCGCGAGCTACTTCTTCGCCGCGGCGGCCGTCACCGGCGGCGAGGTGACGGTGCCGGGCCTGGGCGAGGGCGCGCTCCAGGGCGACCTGGGCTTCGTCGAGGTGCTGCGGCGGATGGGCGCGCGGGTGACGGTCGGCCCGGACGCCACGACCGTCCGCGGCACCGGCGAACTGCGCGGCCTCACCGTCAACATGCGCGACATCTCCGACACCATGCCGACCCTCGCGGCCATCGCCCCCTTCGCGTCCGGCCCGGTGCGCATCGAGGACGTGGCGAACACCCGGGTCAAGGAGTGCGACCGCCTGGAGGCCTGCGCGGAGAACCTGCGCCGGCTCGGGGCGGACGTGGCGACGGGCCCGGACTGGATCGAGATCCGCCCCGGCGCACCCCTCGTCGGCGGCACGGACATCAAGTCCCACGGCGACCACCGCATCGTGATGTCCTTCGCGGTCACCGGGCTGCGGGTGCCCGGCATCTCCTTCGACGACCCCGGCTGCGTACGGAAGACCTTCCCCGGCTTCCACGAGGAGTTCGGGGCGCTGCGCGCACGCCTGGAATCGGCCTAGCCGGTCGGGAAGGACGCCGTGGCCAGGACGCTTCCGTCCGCGGCCACCAGGCGGGCGCCGGTGAGGGCCGCCGGGTCGGTTCCGGCGGGCGTCGCCCAGTAGCCGTAGCCGTCCTTGAGCGGGAACGAACCCGCCGGGACGGTCGATCCGTCGGCGTGCACGAGCAGACAGCGCACCGGGCCCCGGCCGGAGCCGTCGAGGTCGACGGACATGTACACCCAGCCCTCGTCGCCGGCGTGCGCGTAGATGCGGCCGACTTCGTGGCCTTCGGACATCAGGGACGCCTCGCGCAGGCTGTCGTGGGTCCGCTGGGCCGGCGGCGGTGGCGCGGCCTCGACCGCCGTGCCGACCGCCCAGCCGCCGAAGCCGCAGGCCAGGGCCGTCGCCACGGCGGCCGCCGCCAGCCGGAGCCGGTGCCTGCGGGGCCTGGGCGCGGGTGCGGCGCCCAGTGCCCGCACGACGCGGCTCTCGAAGCCGACCGGCGGTTCGGCGCCCGGCAGCAGGGCGAGGAGACCGTCGCCGACCGTGGTCAGCCGCTCGATGTGCTCCCGGCAGTCCGGGCAGCGGTCCAGATGCGCGACCGCCTCGGCCCGCTCGCGAGCGGGCAGGACCCCGAGCGCCAGCTCGGCGTCCAGCTCCCGCAGCCGCTCGCACTCCATGCCGCTCACCGCTTCTCCGCCGCGTCGAGGAGGGCCCGTACCTTGAGCGTCCCGGTCCGGATCCGGGTCTTCGCCGTGCCCAGCGGAACGCCCTCGCAGTCCGCGACCTCCCGCGCCGTCATCCCGTAGATCCCGGCCATCACCAGGGCCCGCGCCTGCTCCCGGGGCAGCTCCGCGACGGCCCGCCGCACCCGCTCCGCGCTGTCGTCGGCGAGGGCCCGACGCTCCGGTGTCTCGGTGACGATGCCGAGCAGGGCGTCCAGGTCCTCCGGGGCGACGGGGCCGGCCCGCCGGGCCCGTACCGCGTCGATGGCCAGATTGTGCGCGATGGCCGTCAGCCAGGCCCGTACCGAACCGCGCCGGGGGTCGTACACCTGCGCGTGGCGCCAAGCCCGCTCGAAGGTCTCCTGGGCGACGTCCTCGGCGAGCTGCGGGTCGCCCAGGACGCTCACGGCGACGCCGAAGACCGTGCGCTGGAACCGGCGCACGAACGCGACGGCGAGTTCGGGATCGCCCGTCGTCAGGCCGGAGAGGAGTGCCTCGTCGGGGACCCGCCCGAGGGAAAGGCCCTTGCGCCACATATCAGGGATACGTTCCGTCGCCCGGAAGGGATTGCCGTACGTGATGTGCGGATGTGCGGATGTGCGGATGTGCCGTGGGTCCATTCTCCGCCCGCGCCATTCCGCGGGGCCTCAATCCCTCGGTCCGGGAGCGCCGTACCCCTTGCGGGGGGACGTTCCGGAGGACCGACTCATGACCATCCCGCACATCCGAAACCGCGTGCTCCTCGGCGTGGCCGCCGGGGGCCTGGCCGCCGTCCTCGCCGCCTGCGGAGGCGGCGGCAACGGCAGCAGCAGTGGCGACAGCAGCAGCGACAACAGCACCGGCTCCGGCTCCGGTACCCAGGTCACCGCGGAGATGACCGACTTCCACATCGACCTCTCGACGCAGAAGTTCCAGCCCGGCGAGCACATCTTCACCGTGCACAACAAGGGCGGGCACACGCACGGCCTGCAGATCGAGGGCCCCGGCGGCGAGAACCGCAGCAAGGACATCGAGCCGGGGCAGTCCACGACCCTCACGGTGAACCTGAAGTCCGGCTCCTACGAGGTCTACTGCCCGGTCGACGGACACAAGGACCTCGGCATGAAGACCGAGATCACCGTCGGCGGAGCCCCGGCACCGTCGACCGACGGCAACGCCTCTCCCGGCAATGGCTACTGAGGGCGCCGCCGTCCGGCTCGTCCTGCGGCTGGCCGGGGCCGGGCTGACGGCGACGATGGCCGCGATCCATCTGCGGCTGTGGGCCGGGGGCTACCGGGACCTCGCCACCATCGGGCCGCTCTTCCTGCTCAACGGCGTCGTCGGCATCCTGCTCGCACTGGCCCTGCTGGTGGCGCCCCTGCGCCTGCTCGGCTTCGTCGCGGCGGGCACCGCGCTGTTCACGGCCGGCACGCTGGGCGCGCTGTTCCTGAGCCTCAACGCGATCCTGTTCGGATTCGGCGAGTCGATCGACGCGGAGCTGGTCCGTCCGACCCTGTACGTCGAGACGGCCGGCGTGGTCGTGCTGACCGCCCTGGCGGTGACCGCGTTCGGCCACGCCCACCGCCACCGGAACCGCCGCTAGGGGACGCCCCTCTCCGGCTTCTAGGCCGACTCGTTCAACAGCCGCGACAGGTGCTCCCGCCCCGCGCCGAGCAGCTCGGGCAGCGGGGGCACGTCCTCGTACCAGCGCTTCTCGTACTCCCAGCACAGCCAGCCGTCCCAGCTGTGGCGGGAGAGGACCTCCACGCACTCGGCGAGCGGCAGCACCCCGGCACCGAGCGGCACCGGGGTCGTGTCGTCGGCGGAGGCGATGTCCTTGACCTGGACGTAGCCGAGGTACGGCGACAGGGCCGCGTAGCTCTCCGTGGGCTGCTCGCCGGCCAGCCAGGTGTGCATGACGTCCCAGAGCGAGCCGACGTGCCGGTGGCCGACCAGACCGAGCACCCGGATCGCGTCGCCGGCGGCGCGGTGCGAGTCGTGGGTCTCCAGCAGGATCCGTACGCCCATGTCGGCGGCGTACTCCGCGGCCGTGCCCAGCCGCCGCGCGGCGATCGCGTCCGCCGACTCACGGCTCTGCTCGGGATCGGCGCCCGGGAAGACCCGGACGAAGGGCGTGCCGAGATCGTGGGCCAGATCGATGAGCCTGCGGACCTCCTCGATCACCGGCCCGTCGTCACCCGGCGCGGCGACCCGGGCATACCCGGCGATCCCCACCGGCTCGATCCCGGCGGCCTTGAACTCGGCCGCCACATCGGCCCGTTCCCCGGGCCCGAGCCCCGGATGCACCGGCTCCTCCGGATGCGCACGCAACTCGACCCCGTGATACCCGTGCACACTCGCAAGCCGCAGCACGTCGGGGAGGGGGAGACCGGGGACGCCGAGGGTGGAGAACGCCAGTTTCATGCCTCCACCTTGCCAGGGAAACGGAGGGACGCCCATCCGGCCGGGCGTTCGGGAGCCGTATGCCCGGATCCTCGGCCTCACTCCGTCGTGCCGTGCAGGTCCAGACGCCAGTCCTGGCCCGTCAGGTCCTTGCCGAAGGAGCGGTGGGGTTTCTCGGCGGCCAGGACGAAGCCGTGGCGCTGGTAGATGCGGCGGGCCGCGGACAGGACGTCGTTGGTCCACAGCACCAGGTCGCGGTAGCCGACGCCGCGGGCGAAGTCGACGACGGCCGTCACGAGGCGGTCGCCGATGCCCAGGCCGCGGGCGTCGGGCTCGACCAGCAGCAGGCGCAGCCGGGCCGTGGCGGGGGCCTCGTCGCGGACGCACATCACGCAGCCCACCGGGCGGCCGTCCAGCTCGGCGATCCACACCCGCTCCAGGTGGGGGTCGTGGTCCTCGGCGAAGTCGGCGACGATCCTCGCGACCAGCCCCTCGTAGTCGGCGTTCCAGCCGTACTCCGCCGCGTACAGGGCCGCGTTGCGCTGCACGATCCAGCCGAGGTCGCCGGGGCCGGGCTCGCGCAGCAGGACGTCCTCGCGGCGGGGAGGGCGACCCTCGGACAGGATCGTGCGGACGGTCGTCATCGCCTCGGCGAGGCGGGGCCGTTCGGCGGCCGGCACGGTCGACAGCAGTGCGCCGACCGATTCGCTCGCCCGCTCCTCCAGCAGCTTGCCGGTCTCCCGGCCGCGCGCGGTGAGCGTGACGCGCCGGCGCCGCGGGTCCTGCTGCGAGGGGGTGCGCTCGATCAGCCCGTCCTGCTCGAACTTGTTCAGGATCCGGCTCAGATATCCCGCGTCCAGCGAGAGCTCGGTGCGCAGATCGGCCGCGTCGGTACGCGGGGAGTGCGCGAGCTCGTACAGGACGCGGGACTCGGTGAGGGTGTACGGCGCGTAGAGGTGGCGGCTGTAGTCGAGGGCGCCGATGACGTTCGTGTAGAAGCGGTTGAAGGCGCGGATGTCGTGGACGCTCATGATCGTCGACCCCGGTGGACTCCGTGGCGAGGCGTGTCGCCGATGTTTGACTCAGTCAGAGATTCCGTCGGTTCGAGCGTAGGACGCCCGCGCCCTCGCGGCTACCCCTCGGCCGTCATCCCTCCGCGGCCGGCCGGAACACGCACACCTGCGCCCCGGTCTTCGCGGTGGTCGTGGAGACGAGTTCCAGCGGACGCCTGCCGCCGTCGGCCGGGAAGATCGACTTTCCGCCGCCGAGCAGCACCGGCATCACGATGAGCTGCAGCTCGTCGACCAGACCCTCCTGGATGAGGGTGCGTACGAGGGTGGGGCTGCCCATCATCGCCAGGTCGCCGCCCTCGGCCGCGCGCAGCTCCCGCACCCGGGCGACGGCGTCGGCACCGGGGATCAGGGTGGTGTTGTTCCAGGTCAGATCGGCGTCGGTGAGGGTGCCGGAGACGACGTACTTCTTGATCGAGTTCATCCGGTCGGCGAAGGGGTCCCCGGCCCGCTCCGGCCACGCCCCCGCCATGGTCTGCCAGGTACGACGCCCGAAGAGCAGCGCGTCGGCGCTCCGCATCCCCGCGTCGAAGGCACCGCCGAGGACCTCGGCGTCGAAGTACGGGTGCGACCAGCCGCCGTGCGCGAACCCGCCGTCGGTGTCCTCCTCGGGGCCACCGGGGGCCTGGACGACGCCGTCGAGGCTGATGAACTCGGTGATCACGATGCGCATGGGGCTCACTCCTGGGTATCGGTTGTATCGGGCGTGCGGTGTGCCGCCGAGGTGTTAAGACCGACGACTACGCGCGTGCCGTGTTCCGCGCCTACCGGTCGAACCACACCGCAGAGGAACTTGACGAAGCCGTTGTCATTCGAACAAGGCGTGCCCGGATTCTCGATGGGCCGTTGCAACCGGTCATCTGGACGCTGCTGGACGAGTGTGTGCTCAGGCGACGCGTCGGCGGCCCGCAGGTCATGGCGGAACAACTCCACAAGATCGCGGACTTGGCCGAGGCGGGACGGTTGCGCCTGCATGTGCTGCCGTACGGCGTGGGCGCACACGCGCTCCAGCAGAGCTATCTCACCCTCATGAGCTTTGAGGACTCTGCCCCCGTGGCCTACGTCGAAGCCTTTCTCACCGGCCATTTGATGGACGATCCGGCGCTGGTGACCGCCAGTCAGACCGCCTACGCTCTTGCGCTGAGCGACGCGTTGTCGCAGCAGCAGTCACTGGCCCTCGTCCGGGCGGCAGCAGAGGATCACGCGCATGGTGAGCAGTGAGCACACGGTCTCCGACTCGTCCACCCTCACCGGGTGGTACAAGTCCAGCTACAGCGGCGGCGACCAGGGGGACTGCCTTGAGGTCGCCCGAGGCCACGACACCGTCCCCGTCCGCGACAGCAAGGCCATACCCGGCCCCGCACTGCTCTTCTCGGCGGACGGCTGGGCCTCGTTCGTCGACGCGGTGAAGGCGGACCGCATAGGCGCCTGAGCCGCGGGGCCCGGCGTCCACCGTGTGGCGGACACCGGCCCGTGAGGGACGGCGTCCGCCCCTACCTCCTGGGACCCCCGGAAGACCCCCGGACCATCAACTCGCCCCGAATCGTCGCGATCCCCCCGGGCGGCGGCTCCTCCCGCCCCATCGCGATCCGCCCGGCCCGCGCCCCCGCCTCCGACAGCGGCAGCCTCACCGTCGTCAGCGAAGGCACCGCGTCGATGCTGAACGGCAGATCGTCGAAGCCGGCCACCGAGACGTCCTCGGGGATGCGCAGACCGGAGTCCCGCAGGGCCGCGCACGCGCCCAGGGCGACCGAGTCGTTGGCCGCGACCACCGCCGTCAGGGACGGGTCCCGGCGCAGCAGTTCCAGCGTGGCCTCGTAGCCGGACTGGCGGTCGTAGCGGCCGTGGACGGTCCAGCCGGTGTCCTCCTCGATGCCGTGCGCCTCCAGCGCGGCCCGGTGGCCCTCCAGGCGGTGCCGGGTCGTGGTGCGCTCCTCCGGGCCCGCGATGTAGCCCAGCCGCCGGTGGCCCAGGCCGATCAGGTGCTCGGTCAGCTCGCGTCCGCCGCCGCGGTTGTCGAAGGTCAGCGCGATCGCACCGGTGTCCGGGGCCGGCGGCCGCCCGCACAGCACCACCCGTGTCCCGGCCTCCGCCAGCTTGCGCAGCTTCGCCGCGACCGCCGCCGCGTGCGGGGCGTTCTCCATGGCGCCGCCGGTCAGGACCACCGCCGCCGCCCGCTGACGCTGGAGCAGGGTCAGATAGGTCAGTTCGCGCTCCGGCGACCCCCCGGTGTTGCAGACGACCGCCAGCCGCTCGCCGCCCGCCCGGCCGCCCGGACCCCCGATCTCCGACTGGATCGCGCTCGCCATGATCCCGAAGAAGGGGTCGGCGATGTCGTTGACCAGGATGCCGACCAGGTCGGAGGTGGCGGCGGCGAGCGCGCTCGCGGGACCGTTCAGCACGTAGTCCAGCTCGTCCACCGCGCGCAGCACCCGCTCGCGGGTGGAGGCCGCCACGGGATAGTTCCCGTTCAGCACGCGCGACACCGTCGCGGGCGAGACCTGGGCGCGGGCCGCCACGTCCGCAAGGGTCACCGTCATCTCGTCGTCCTCCGGTCGCGCATCTCGTCGTACCACCTGTCGTACGTGAGTGGTCACCACGTGTTCACGGACAGGTCCTGCCCCCTCGTAGACAGGCCATCCGCGACCACGGTTCCGTGTATGTCGAGCAGACCTTAAGGCCAACAACCCCGGTTGTTCGTCCCCTCGAACAACTCAACCCCGTCACGGTCTTGTCTGCACCGCTGCTCAGAGGCTAGCTTCTCATCAGATAGAAAGCGCTTGCTGTGACGCTTGGCAGGGAAAGGCGCACGCGGCGCGCACAACCGTGTACGAGGCGCGCACGAACGTTGCGCACGACGACTGGAAGGGAACGACGTGACACGCAAGACGGTGCGTATCGCCATGAACGGCGTGACCGGGCGCATGGGCTACCGCCAGCACCTGGTCCGCTCCATCCTGGCCATCCGCGAGCAGGGCGGCCTCGACCTGGGCGACGGCACCCTGCTGTGGCCGGAGCCGGTCCTGGTCGGCCGCCGCGAGCACGCCCTGAAGGCGCTCGCCGAGCAGCACGGACTGGACGCGGCGAACATCTCGACGGACGTCGACGCGGTCCTCGCCGACCCTTCCGTCGAGATCTACTTCGACGCCCAGGTCACCTCCGCCCGCGAGGAGGCGATCAGGAAGGCGATCGCCGCCGGCAAGCACATCTACACCGAGAAGCCCACGGCCACCGGTCTGCAGGGCGCACTGGAGCTGGCCCGCCTGGCCGACGCGGCCGGCATCAAGCACGGCGTCGTCCAGGACAAGCTCTTCCTCCCCGGCCTGCTCAAGCTCAAGCGCCTCATCGACGGCGGCTTCTTCGGCCGGATCCTGTCCGTGCGCGGCGAGTTCGGCTACTGGGTCTTCGAGGGCGACTGGCAGAGCGCGCAGCGCCCGTCCTGGAACTACCGCGCCGAGGACGGCGGCGGCATCGTCGTCGACATGTTCCCGCACTGGGAGTACGTGCTGCACGAGCTCTTCGGGCGCGTGAAGTCCGTCCAGGCCATCGCCACCACCCACATCCCGCAGCGCTGGGACGAGAACGACAAGCCCTACGACGCCACCGCCGACGACGCCGCCTACGGCATCTTCGAACTCGACGGCGGCGCCGTCGCGCAGATCAACTCGTCCTGGGCCGTGCGCGTCAACCGCGACGAGCTCGTCGAGTTCCAGGTCGACGGCACCGAGGGCTCGGCCGTCGCGGGCCTGCGCAACTGCCGTGTCCAGCACCGCAGCACGACGCCCAAGCCGGTGTGGAACCCCGACATCCCGGCCGGCTACTCCTTCCGCGACCAGTGGCAGGAGATCCCGGACAACGAGGAGTTCGACAACGGCTTCAAGGCGCAGTGGGAGCTGTTCCTGCGGCACGTCCACGCCGACGCCCCCTACCACTGGGACCTCCTCGCCGGCGCCCGCGGCGTCCAGCTCGCCGAACTGGGCCTGAAGTCCTCGGCCGAGGGCCGCCGTATCGACGTACCGGAGATCCAGCCGTGACGATCCGACTGCCCGACCTGCGGGGCGGCCTGCGGGCGTACGAGCCGCGCGCCGAGCCCCTCGCGCTCACCCCGGGCGCGCCCCTCACCTCCCGTACGGTCTTCTCGGCGGCGCACGTCGTCGCCGACCCGTACGCCGACACGAGCCCCGACGCGCCCGCCGCCGTCGACTGGGACGCCACGCTCGCCTTCCGCCGCCATCTGTGGTCCCACGGGCTCGGGGTCGCCGAGGCCATGGACACCGCCCAGCGCGGGATGGGCCTGGACTGGGCGGGCGCGGCCGAGCTGATCCGCCGCAGCGCCGCCGAGGCGACGTCGGTGGGCGGGCGGATCGCCTGCGGGGTCGGCACCGACCAGATCGCCGCCGGGTCCCTCGGGGAGGTCCGGGCCGCCTACGAGGAGCAGCTCGCGGTGGTTGAGGAGTCGGGCGCCCAGGCGATCCTGATGGCCTCCCGGGCGCTGTGCGCCGTGGCCTCAGGGCCCGAGGACCATCTGGAGGTCTACGGCCATCTGCTGCGCCAGGCCCGCGAGCCGGTGATCCTGCACTGGCTCGGCCCGATGTTCGACCCGGCGCTGGAGGGCTACTGGGGCTCGTCCGACCTGGACACGGCCACGGACACCTTCCTGGAGGTCATCGCCGCGCACCCCGACAAGGTGGACGGCATCAAGGTGTCGCTGCTGGACGCCGCGCGGGAGATCGACATCCGCCGCCGGCTCCCGCAGGGCGTGCGCTGCTACACCGGCGACGACTTCAACTACCCCGAGCTGATCGCCGGCGACGAGAAGGGCTTCAGCCACGCCCTGCTCGGCATCTTCGACCCGCTGGGCCCGCTGGCCGCCGAGGCCGTCCGGGTCCTGGACACGGGGGACGTGGCCGGGTTCCGGGAGCTGCTGGACCCGACGGTCGAGCTCTCCCGCCACCTCTTCCAGGCCCCGACCCGCTTCTACAAGACGGGCGTGGTCTTCCTGGCCTGGCTGGCCGGCCACCAGAGCCACTTCACCATGGTCGGCGGCCTGCAGTCGGCCCGTTCCCTCCCGCACTTCGCCCGCGCCTACGAACTGGCCGACCGACTGGGCCTGTTCCCGGACCCGAAGCAGGCCGAGGAACGGATGAGGAACCTGCTCGCCCTGTACGGAGTGGCCCAGTGAACACCGGCGATCTCTCCCGCTTCTCCATCAACCAGATGACGGTCAGGCAGCTGTCGATGCCCGAACTCGTCGAGGAATGCGGTCGGCTGGGCATCGGCAACGTCGGCCTGTGGCGCGAGCCCGTGCGGTCGTACGGCCTGGCGGCGACGGCCGAGCTGGTCCGCGACGCGGGCCTGACGGTCACCACCCTGTGCCGCGGCGGCTTCCTCACCGCGATCGAACCGGACGAGCGGGCGAAGGCGCTCGACGACAACCGGCTGGCCGTCGACGAGGCGGCCACGCTGGGCACCGACGTCCTGGTGCTGGTCTCCGGCGGACTGCCCGCCGGGTCCAGGGACCTGCACGGGGCGCGGGAGCGGATCGCCGACGCGCTCGGCGAGCTCGGCCCCTACGCCGAGGAGCGGGGCGTGAAACTGGCCATCGAGCCGCTGCACCCGATGTACGCCGCCGACCGCTGCGTGGTGTCGACCCTGGCCCAGGCCCTCGACCTCGCGGAACGCTTCCCGGCCCACCAGGTCGGCGTCACGGTGGACACGTACCACATCTGGTGGGACGACATGGCTCCGGCGCAGATCGCCCGGGCGGGCGCGGGCGGCCGTATCCACACCTTCCAGCTCGCCGACTGGACGACCCCGCTCCCCGAGGGCGTGCTCACCGGACGCGGGCAGATCGGCGACGGGGCGATCGACATGCGGGAGTGGAAGGGGTACGTCGAGGCGGCCGGGTACGACGGCGCCATCGAGGTCGAGCTCTTCAACGACGGACTGTGGGCCCGGGACGGCCGGGAGGTGCTGGCGGAGACGGCCCGGCGTTTCGTGGAGCACACCAGTGATCCGGCCTGACTCACGCTCGATGCGCTGTCCCGCAGATCTGGGCATCGAGCGTGGCGGATGGTCGGTTCACCGGGTCTCAGTCGGATGTGAAGGAGGGTGTGGCTGAGTAGCGGGCGAGTACTGGGCCGGCGTCCGCAGCGCAGCTGTGGCCGATGATCACAAAGCCATGCGCGAGGTGCCAGACAAGGCCAGGCCGGGCGTCGGCGTCGACGGATAGGGGAGTTCCCTGTCCGAGGATCTCGACGCTGACGGCCGCAGCGTCCCTGCCGCATGCGGCAAGGCGGTGTGCATAGAGCATGCCGCCGATTCCCTTGCCGCGGAACTCCGGCAGAATTTCTGAGGAGCACAAGTAAACGCTCGTGGTGTGGGTCTTCCTTCCCTCCAGGCTCACGTACTCGTGTCGATGCCTCTCGTGCCAGGATGTGCAGCCGATCACCTGATCCCGGTACAGGGCGCAGAGATAGGTCTGCCCGAAGGCGGGGCGGCGGATGGCGCGTATGTGGGCAAGGCTGTCCAGGGTGGCCCGATCCGCGAACGAAATGAATGCGGCCATCCGTCGGTGGTCGAGTCGCTCTATGCGAACGTCCGTCTTCTCGATCAAGAGTCCCCCAAGCCCCCGGAGGCTCAACGCTCGACCTGCCAACCGGCGCGGAAGCGGGCGCTTTTGAACTCCTCGAGCATGGGCCTGCCTGGCATCAACTGCGGCACGTTCATGCCCCAATTCGGGTTGCCCTCCAGGAGGACGGGCCCGCGGTCAGACAGTCCCACGTCCCAGCCAATCGATCCGACGCAGGGAAACAGATCGTGTGCCTCGATGCACATACGTCGCGCGGTCCTCGCCCGGGACGGCGGAAGTACGTAGGAACATCGGCCCCTGTTCGCGCCCCACGCGTCCAGCCCGTCCTCGCACGAACCGTCGTCGTGGACCAAGTGGGCGGTACCGCCCTGTCTTCGGTTGGCCGCTATCGTTCCCGGGGCACCTCGGAACAGGACCATTCCCATGGCTTCCGTACCTTCCCGGAGCCGGGAAGTGACAACCCGCAGGGTCGGCAGAGCGGTGTCGCCCTCCCGAGCGAACCACTCCTCCGGGCGGAGCAGTTCCTCGGCCACAAGTCGGCCTGAGAGAAGGAGGTCCCGCAGTTCAGGTCTTCCGCCGCCCGGCCCGTCCACCGCCCGTGCGGCCCATACCGAGTCTCCCTGCAGGCCGTATCGATCCTTCAGCATCCAATGCGTTCCGAGAGGGACTTTCGCGTCGAAGAACTCCAGCATGCCGCGCGTCATGCCTCCGGTGTGGGTGACAGACCACACCATCGCCCCTGGGCCGAGAGAGGTCTGGTACGGAACCCTGATTCCGGCGGCGGTAAGCCGACGGTTGCACTCCGCCTTGTCGTTGACGAGTGCGGCCGCCACGGCGCAGTTGTTCCAATCGCGGTACTCGGTGCGACGTGCTCGCGGTACCACTCCGTGCAATGCCGCCAAATTCCGTCCGCCGCACTTGCCGAGCGCCGCGATGTCACGGCTGTCGCAGCTGGTGCGCAGTGCCATGAACAGGGCGTCGAGAAGCGGATGGTTCTGCCTGATCGCCTGCCGGTGGCGCCACACGTCCGTGGCGCCTCTCGCCCCGTATACGACGGAGCGCAATGCCCGGGCGGTAGGTCCCGCGCCGGTCGTCGCGACCAGGGCGGTTCCCCATGTCAGGCGTGGGGCGTTGGCTGCCGTCAGCTGCCTGCGATGCAGCCCGCACACGAACCGTGCGGCGAGCTTCGAGGGCAATGGACGAACCGGGGCCGACAGAGCACTGGTCAATGTGCCCCCTCACGCGACCGCTCCACGTCCGACCAACTGCGCAATACAGGATTCCTGACCGTCCGTGATGTAGCGGCCTGGAACTCCGCTACCGCACGGGAGACGGGGTTCGAACCAGTCGGCATCTTCCCGGCGTCCAAAAATTCGCGGAGCTGGGCCAGGGCGGCGCTGTCCAGGCCGGATCGGACGAACGCCTCGTAGTTCAGGCGGAGGAAGCCGGCCGGGTTGCCCACCACAAGGTGGCCTATGCCCACAGTGCGGGTTACCACGGCTGCCATGCCCGCGAAGGACCAGTGGCCCATCACCGTGCGGGGGTGCAGGGAACTTCCGATGCCCAGGCCACTCCAGTCGAGCATGATGCTGTGTCCCCCCACCGTGCAGTGGACCGACAGAGTGACGTGGGAGCCGATCCACGAGTCATGTGCGAGCAGGCTTCCCGCGCCCACGGAGCTGTTGTCGCCCAGGGCAGTATTCCTGTCGACCGGAGCGTGCATGACGGAGTGCTCGCCGAAGTAATTGCCGGATCCGATGCTGACCATGCCGGTTCTTCGGCGCGTGGCGCGCTGCCGATGCGCCTGTCGACACCGCCCCCCAATGACCGAATAGGCACCGAAGAAGTTGTCGTCCCCTATGACCGCCGGGCCGTGGATCACCACGCCGTGCTGGAATGTGTTTCCCCGACCCATTGTGACGTCGCCGATTGTCGTCGGCTCCTTGACCATGGCAGCCGCCTCTCACCAATCGGGCATGTCCAGGGCTTTGCGTACGCCACCGGTGCACATTCTGATCAGCTCGATCGTGTCCTCGCTCAGCGCGGGCTTCAGGCAGGGTTCGGAGCGTCGCCATTCGGTGACGATCTCGCCGTAGCCGTCCCTGCGCGCGTGATTGGGTAACTGCTCATAGGACCAGAGCGAGACATCCCAGCCGACCGCGCGCAGTGCCAGGTATTCCTCGGCGATCTTCCGCCAGCGTTCGGCATAGAAGACGGCGTACCAGGAGTCAGGACCGCCGTACTGTTCGGCGATGTCCCCGTGCCGACGGGGGTCGCACATGGAGCGGTAGGCCGCTGCGGGTTCGCGCAGGAGAAAGACGACGCGCCGTGGCGTGGTGTGCCGTAG
This sequence comes from Streptomyces sp. bgisy027, assembly GCF_057710365.1. Taxonomy (NCBI): domain Bacteria; kingdom Bacillati; phylum Actinomycetota; class Actinomycetes; order Kitasatosporales; family Streptomycetaceae; genus Streptomyces; species Streptomyces sp. bgisy027. Next base: position 206,962 of record NZ_JBYIVZ010000002.1, on the reverse strand, counting down.
AAGTTGCTGCTCCGCCCAGGTACTCAGTACGGCGGTTGTTGCCGAGGTCGCGGCCAGGCGGTCGAGGTACTGCTGGATGCCCGCCAGTCCGGTGGCGTCCAGGGCGAACCCGTCGGTCCGCCGCGTGAACTCCTCTCGCTGCGCGGCACGCCCTTGTTTCACCCAGTAACGATGGTGAATGATGTCCGGCTTGTTGTGAACGGTCAGGCCGGCCCGCGCCAAAGCATGTCTCAGATAGGTCGAGCCTGATCCGCCCATGCTGCAAAAGATCACTGGGTCAGACGAGTTCAAAGCGATCACCGTCCGAGAGAATGTGAACTTCCGCCCGACACCCGTCGAAGGCGCCGAGTACCGCGTCGTTCTCCGACGGTGGAAATCCGATGTGTGTCAGGAGTACGGACTGCAGCGACTCGCGTTTACGCACCAGTTCGGCGATGTCAACTGCTCCTGCATGCCCGGCGTTTCCGGCTACGCCGCCGCCACAGTCGACGACGAGCATCCGCGCAGAATCGTCCACCGCGCTCAGCAGACGGCTGTCACAGATGGCGTCGCCCGAGAACACCGTGTCGCCTACCCGATAGCCGAGGGCCTCTGTGCCCGCGTGCGTGACGGGAAAAGCGATGACCGGCAGTCCTGCGGCACCCTCGATTTCACCGGAGCGGTCCGCATCGGCCGGCCTCCAGTCGATGCGGGGGGCGTTGCGCCGTTCCTCCAGTCCGAAGGGGGTGAGCAGCGACCTGGCGATACGGATCGTTTCCGGTGTGCCATGGACCGTGAGCGACTCCTGCCGGAAGAGGCCCAGCATCCACAGGGAGTGGATGAGGCTGGGCAGGCCGTAGATGTGGTCGACATGGCCGTGGGTCAGGTACAGATGGCGAAGGGCCCCTGGGTCGAGGCCCCGGTGCAGGATCTGGTGCGTGGGGCTGCCACTGCAGTCGATCGCCAACAACGCGTCGCTCGCCTCGATGAGATACGAGGAGTTGGCTCGTAGTGCGCTCGGCTTGGCCGAACCGCTCCCCAGTACATGCAATGTGCGTCGTTCTTCGTTCACTTACGTCCTCTCATCCTTCCTCTTCGAGTTCCTGCCAGTTGCGCACACTGGAATTGCGCTCGGCGAACAGGCGCTCGATGTCCAGTGACTGGCGACCTGCTTCCACCGCTTCGCGGAGTGCCTTGACGCGTTTTCGGATGCTCCGCCGTTCCAGGCCGCCCCGGAAGATCGGGGTCATGGTGTGCAGAAGTACCGGATCACGGACCGCGGCGGCGTACTCGTACGCCACGCGCGGTTCTACGCCGCCGGTCAGCGCCGGCAGGCTGGCCTTACTGGTGTTTCTCGTGCTCAACAGCGGCATGATGGCTTCGTAGAGTGTTCCGCTGCGTAGGGCGGGGATGCTCAGCAGCCCTATGTTGACGACGTCCCCGCCCATGGCATGGATCATCGAGGCATAGGCGGCCTGGCTCCAGGACGTACGGCCCGAGGGGTACGAGGTCAGGGTGTACGCGAAGATGGGCACATTCCAGGTCCGCAGGTACTCGAAGACGGAGAATCCCATTGCTACCGGGCACATACGGATGCCCACTGTGACGTTTGGGACCGTTGGTTGCAGCGTCGTGGCGATCTTCTCGACCAGCCGGACTGCGTACTCCAGCCGGCTCGTCGCGTTGAAGAAAAGAGCTACAGGGCGGCCCGTAGTTGCTTCCTCCGCCACGGCGGCAGCGCGTGCGGTCAATTCCTGGTCTGTCACATTCAGACTGAGGTCGGTGACCACCTGTACGCCGGCTTTTACCAGGGCGCGGCTCACCTCGTCCCACGACTGACGGGCTGCCGTCTTCGGCACGGGCACCGAGAGCCAGGGGGCGGGAGCGGCGGAGCCATCCAGGAGGCCGGTTCCGTGGACCGGACCGGGGAAGAACGTGTCGTTGCGGAGGCAGCTGAATGCGCTGAGCGTCACGCTTCTGATGGCGGGATCGCGGAAACTTGTGCCGCCGAGTACTGCGACCAGTCCCGCCGAGCCGCGCTCTGCCACGCCGATGGAACTCAGTTCGAGGTCGACGCTCAGGGACAAACGCAAGTCGTCCGGTGTGGTGCTCACGCGGTACGTCATGTCGACTTCCGCCTGGCTGTCGGTCCGGTGGGCAAGGAGTCCTGCCCGGACGGCTGCCACGACCCGGTCCACATGTGAGGACGGGGCGAGGACGAGGTCGTACTCGAGCCGTAACGTCATGCCGGGTCGAGGGGGCCGATGAGTGCCCAGAGCACTGCGGCTGCCGTGGTCACGTTGAGTGCCACCGCCCATGAGCCCAGACTGGTGTAATGCGCTGCGGCGGTCGCGACGACGAACGCGGCGAGCGCGAACGCCGCCGCGAATTGGAACCGTACTGTGCGACGCCACATGCGCGCGTTTCCCTTCGGGGTCGTGGATCTCGTCGACGTACGCAACGTGGCAAGGGCCACGAAGACTGTGGTAGCCGTGCCGTCAAACTGCGAGAGCAGCCCCATGACCGTGGTGTCGTGACTGATCGACAACCGTTCGGTCGCCTCGTGAACCGCGAGGGTCGCCAGGATCATCAGCAGTACGGGCACCCACAACACGCGCGCGTAGAACGTGATACGCACCTCCTGCCGCGCTAATAGGACCGGACGAAAGGGCCGTTGGCGTCCAGAGCGTCGCTGACCCTGAGAACCCGCAGCGGTGGCATGACTGCGCAGGCCTGCCGCGGGGTCATCCACACGACGTCCGAAGCTTCGTCCGAGACACGCGGCTCGCCCTCCACTACCTCACAGAGGAAGGCCATGGATATCGTCCGGCGAGAAATGTTCTTGTAGACCCCGGTCAGTTTCACGGGACGGACGGTGACGCCGGTCTCCTCCAGGACCTCGCGGACAAGTCCCCGCTCCAGCCCTTCGCCGACTTCTAGTAGCCCTCCCGGCGGCACCCAGGTGCCGTCGTCCACCCGCTTGATCGCGAGGAGGCGGCCATCGTCCTTCAGAACGATGCCGGTGACGCTGACGGCATGAAGTGGTAACACGAGATCGGATTCCACAGCGCCCCCCGATGGTCGTGAGGCATTTTAGCTAGCTGTGACGTGCGTCCTGCAAGACATGAGGCACCTCACCCGGTGGCGAACGCTGACGTCGACAGTTCCCTGCCCACCCGCAGAAAGAATCTTGGCAAGGCGTACAACCCTCCCCCCACCTCGCCGGTCGTACTTGGCATCAGGACTCTTGGAGGGGGATCCGGGGGGATCGCGGGGGTTCTGACAGGAGGGGAAAACCCGAGGGGCTCGGTCTGCAGACCGAGCCCCTCGAAACGTCTCCGGGCCGTGGTATCGGCCGTGGTGTCAGAAGAAGACGCCGCAGCGCAGCAGCACATTCGCGTACGGCCGTGCCTCGCCGGTGCGGACGATCAGCCGCGCCCCGGCCGACAGCTCCTTGAGCCGCTCGTGCGGGACCAGCTCCAGCTCGGGGAACTCGCCCTCCAGCAGGGCGGCCGCCGCGGGGTTGGCGTCCCGGACCTCCTTCGCGGCCGTCGCGCCCTCCACCACCAGCTCGGCCAGCAGCCCGTCCAGCACCTCGGCGAACGAGGGCACCCCGGCGCGGAAGGCCAGGTCCACGACCCGGGGACCGTCGGGTATCGGCATGCCCGCGTCGCAGACCAGGACGCCGTCGCCGTGGCCCAGCTCGGCGAGGGCGCCGGCGAGATGGCGGTTCAGGATGCCGGCGCGCTTCACCGAACCTCGTCTCGCGACGGCATACCGGCGGCGCTGCCCGACCCTCTGCCGTCTGTCCGGGGGGCGTCCCCCGGATCGGCACAGCGCAGGGCGTCGACCTCCGCCGCCGTCGGGAAGGACACCTGCGCGCCCTGCCGGGTCACGGCCACCGCACCGACCCGGGCCGCGTACGCCGCCGCCTCCGGGAGGGACGCGCCGGTGCCGAGCCGCCAGGCCAGCGCCGCCGTGAACGCGTCGCCCGCGCCCGTCGTGTCCACCGCGTCCACCTTGACGGCCGGGATCCGGGCCGTGCCCTGCGCGGAAGCCACCAGCGCGCCCTCGGCACCGAGCGTCACGACCACCGAACGCGGGCCCCTGGCCAGCAGGATCCGCGCCCAGTCCTCGGGGGTGTCGCCCACCGCCAAGTCGCCGAGGATCACCTTTGCCTCGTGCTCGTTCACGATCAGCGGGTCGCAGGCCGCCAGCACCTCGGTGGGCAGCGGGCGCGGCGGCGAGGGGTTCAGGACGAACCGGCTGCCCTCCGCGAGGCTGCGGACCACTTCGACGACCGTCTCCAGCGGGATCTCCAGCTGCGCCGACACCACCCGCGACGCCTGGAAGAGGCTCGCGGCGGCGTGGACGTCGCCCGGGGTGAGCCGGCCGTTCGCGCCCGGCGACACCACGATGCTGTTGTCCCCGGACGGGTCCACCGTGATCAGTGCGACGCCGGTCGGCGCGCCGCCGACGAGGACGCCCACCGTGTCGACGCCGGACTCCCGCTGCGAGTCCAGCAGCAGCCGGCCGTGCGCGTCGTCGCCGACGCGGGCCAGCAGCGCCGTGCGGGCGCCGAGCCGGGCGGCCGCCACCGCCTGGTTCGCACCCTTGCCGCCCGGGTGGACGGCCAGATCGGAGCCGAGCACGGTCTCGCCGGCACCCGGCCGGCGCTCGACACCGATCACCAGGTCGGCGTTGGCCGACCCTACGACCAGGAGGTCGTAGTCGTACATGAGATCGCTCCCCTGATAGTCCCCGTGGTGACGTGCGGCGGGCGGCCGCCCCCAGGTCCATGCTCCTGCAACGACCGCCCGTCCGTTCGCCGTTCGCCGATGTCGGCGGACACCGGCCGATGTCAGCCGCTGAAGCCCGCCACGTTCTCCTTCGTGACCACCTTCACCGGCACCTTCACCGTCTGCTGGACGGGCTCGCCGTCGAGCGCCTTCAGCGCGTTGTCCACGGCGATCCGGCCGAGCTGGGTCGGCTGCTGGGCGACGGACGCGTACAGCGAGCCGCCCTCCACCGCCTTCAGGCCGTCCGGCGTGCCGTCGAAGCCGACCACCGAGACCGACTTGCCGGCCTTGGAGCCCAGCGCCTTGATCGCGCCGAGCGCCATCTCGTCGTTGGCGGCGATGACGCCCTGCACGTCCGGGTGCGCCTGGAGCAGGTTCGACATCACGTCGAGGCCCTTGGTGCGGTCGAAGTCGGCGGGCTGCTGGGCGACGACCCGGATGCCGGGGAAGGCCTTGAGGCCGTTCGCGAATCCCTGGGCGCGCTCGCGGGCGGCGGACGTACCGGCCTGGCCCTGGAGGATCACGATCTTGCCCTTGCCGCCGAGCTTCTCGGCGATCGACTTGGCGGCGAGCTCACCGCCGGCGACGTTGTCGGAGGCGACCAGGGCCGCCGTCTTCGCGTTGTTGACCCCCCGGTCGACGGCGATCACCGGGATGTCCGCCTTGTCGGCGGCCTTCACGGAGTTGCTCGCCGCGTCCGAGTCCACCGGGTTGACGATGATCGCGCCGACGCCGGAACTGGTGAAGTTCTGCAGCTGGTTGGCCTGCTGCGAGGCGTCGTTCTGGGCGTCCGTGACGGTCAGGTCCACGCCCTGCTTCTTCGCCTCGGCCTCGGCGCCCGCCCGGATCTGCACGAAGAAGGGGTTGTTGAGGGTCGACAGGGACAGGCCCACCTTCCGGTCGGCCGACGAGGAGGAGCCGTTGTGCAGGAAAGAGGTCGCGCCGACGATCGCCACGGTGACGACCGCCGCGAGCGCGTACGTCCCGGCCTGCTTGCCCTTGCCGCCACCCGCACCCGTGCCCGCGGCCACCGGGGTGGCGCCGGCCTTGCGGCGCAGCGTGTCGAAGAGCACCGCCAGCGCGATCACGACGCCGATGACGACCTGCTGCCAGAAGGCGGACACGTTCAGCAGGTTCAGGCCGTTGCGCAGCACCGCGAGGATCAGCGCGCCGATCAGGGTGCCGGACGCCTTGCCGGTGCCGCCCGCGAGCGAGGCGCCGCCGATGACGACCGCGGCGATCGCGTCCAGCTCGTAGCCGTCGGCGGCCTGGGGCTGCGCGGAGGACAGCCGCGAGGCCAGCACGATGCCGGCGACGGCGGCGAACACGCCGGACAGGGCGTAGATGGCGAGTTTCTGCTTCTTCACCCGCAGGCCGGACAGGCGCGCGGCCTCCTCGTTGCCGCCGATCGCGTACATCGAGCGGCCGATGTAGGTCCGGCCGAGCACGAAGGCGGCGATCAGACCCATCACGATCATCACCAGGACCGGCACCGGCAGCCAGCCGCCGAGCGTGTCGCCGAGGTGCGAGACCGAGTCGGGGAAGGGGATCGGGGAGCCCTCGGAGATCACCAGCGACAGACCGCGGGCCACCGAGAGCATGGCGAGCGTCGCGATGAACGGCGGGAGCTTGCCGTAGGCGATGAGGAAGCCGTTGACGAGTCCGGCCGCGATGCCGGTCGCGACGGCCAGCAGCACCGCTATGAAGACCGGTACGCCGTGCGAGGTCGCGGTCCAGGCGAGGACGGTGGCCGACAGGGCCGCCACCGAGCCGACCGACAGGTCGATGCCCGCCGAGACGATGACGAAGGTGACGCCGAAGGCGAGGACGGCGGTCACGGCCGCCTGGACGCCGACGTTGAGCAGGTTGTCGGTGGTCAGGAAGTCGCCTGACAGCGCCGACATGGCGATGACGAGGACGATCAGCGCGGTGAGCGCGCCGTTCTCCAGCAGCAGGCGGCGCAGTCCGCCGGCGGCGCCACCGGCGCCCGGTGTCCTCTTGAGCGTGTCAGTGGCCACGAGCGGCCTCCTTGCCGGTCTTGAAGTCGGTGGTGGGGTTGCTGACGGCGAGTGCCATCACGGAGTCCTGGGTCGCCTCGTCGGCGGAGAGTTCGCCCGCGATACGGCCCTGGGCCATCACCAGCACGCGGTCGCTCATGCCGAGCACCTCCGGCAGATCGCTGGAGATCATCAGTACGGCCGCGCCGGCGGCGGTGAGTTCATTGATCAGCTGGTAGATCTCGACCTTGGCGCCGACGTCGATGCCGCGCGTCGGCTCGTCGAGGATCAGCACCTTGGTGTTCGCCAGCAGCCACTTGCCGATGACGACCTTCTGCTGGTTGCCGCCGGACAGGGTGCGCACATGCTGGCCGAGCCCGGCCATCCGCACGCCCAGCTGCCCCGCGATCCTCGCGGCCGCCTCCCGCTGAGCCCTGAGGTCGACGAGCCCCGCGCGTGTGGCGGCCCGCATGGTCACCAGGCCGAGGTTCTCCTCCACGGACTGGTCGAGCACCAGGCCCTGGCCCTTGCGGTCCTCCGGGATCAGTCCGATGCCGGCCGCCATGGCGGCGACCACGTCGTGCCCCTTCAGGGCCGCACCGGCGACCTTGACGGCGCCCTTGTCGTACGGGTCCGCCCCGAACACCGCGCGCACCACCTCGGTGCGTCCGGCGCCGACGAGCCCGGCGATGCCGACGACCTCACCGGCGTGCACCTCGAAGCCGACGTCGTGGAAGACGCCGTCGCGGGTCAGGCCCTCGACCGTGAGCAACGCGGCGCCCTTGTCGGCCCGTTCACGCGGGTACTGCTGCTCGATCGAACGGCCCACCATCAGCCGCACGAGCTCGGCCTCCGGTGTGGCGGCGGGGACCTGCCCGACGCTCTTGCCGTCCCGGACGACCGTGACCCGGTCGCCCAGCGCGGCGATCTCCTCCAGGTGATGGGTGATGAAGACGATCCCGACGCCGTCCTCGCGCAGCCTGCGCACGATCGCGAAGAGCTTCTCCACCTCCTCGGAGGTGAGCACCGCGGTCGGCTCGTCCATGATCAGAACGCGCGCGTCCAGGCTGAGTGCCTTGGCGATCTCGACCATCTGGAGCCGTGCGATGCCGAGTTCACGCACCCGAGCGCGGGGCGACACATGGACACCGACCCGCTTCAGCAGGACCTCGGCGTCGGCCTCCATCCGCTTCCGGTCGATCATCCCGAAGCGGCGCGGCTGGCGGCCCAGGAAGATGTTCTCGGCGACCGTGAGGTCGGGCACCAGGTTGAACTCCTGGTAGATGGTGGCGATCCCGAGGCGCTCGGAGTCCTGCGCACCGTGGATGCGCCTCTCCTCGCCGCCGACCAGGATCCGCCCGGCGTCGGGCGTATAGGCACCGGACAGCATCTTGATGAGGGTGCTCTTGCCGGCGCCGTTCTCACCGAGGAGGACGTGCACCTCCCCGCGGCGCAGGTCGAAGTCGACGCCGTCCAGCGCGACCACGCCCGGGAAGGTCTTCCGGATGCCCTCGATGCGCAGCAACTCGTCCTGGTTGCTCACGACGTGCTCCTTTGCACTGAAGTGGGGTTCGCGCCGCAGGAGCGGCGCACGACGAGACGGGCGGGCAGGGTGACGGACTCGCCGGGCCGTCCCTCGATGCGGTCCACCAGGGCCCGCACGGCGGCCCGGCCCAGTTCGCCCGTCGGCTGGGCGACCGCGGTGATCGGCGGATCGGTGTGCACGAACCAGCGGATGTCGTCGAACGCCGCGAGCGCGATGTCGTCCGGGATGCGCAGGCCACGCGCGCGTACGGCGTCCAGGGCGCCGAGCGCCATCAGGTTGTCGGCCGCGAAGACGACCTCGGGCGGCACGGGCAGGTCGAGGAAGCCCTCGGTGACCCGCCGGCCGCTCTCGGCCTGGAAGTCGCCCTGTCCTGTGTAGGCGTCGGGGAGTTCGAGGCCGTACGTGGCGAGCGCCTCCCGGAACGCCTCGACACGTTCACGCCCGGTCGTGGTCGCCGCGGGCCCCGCGATGATCGCGAGCCGCCGGTGCCCGAGCCCGTGCAGATGCGCCACCAGGTCCCGTACGGCGGTCCGTCCGTCCGCCCGCACCACCGGCACGTCCACGCCCGGGATCCACCGGTCCACGAACACCATCGGCGTCCCCGCGCGGACCGCGTCCAGCATCAGCGGGGAGCCGCCGTCGGTGGGGGAGACGAGGAGGCCGTCGATACGGCGGTCCAGCAGGTTCCGTACGTGATGGTCCTGGAGGTCGGGCCGCTCGTCGGCGTTGCCGATGATGACGCTGTAGCCGAGCGCGCGGGCCTCCTCCTCGACGGAGCGGGCCAGTTCGGTGAAGTAGGGGTTCATCACGTCGCTGATGACCAGGCCGAGGGTGTGGGTCTGGTCGGTGCGCAGAGAGCGGGCGACGGCGTTCGGGCGGTAGCCCAGGTTCTGGACGGCGGCCAGCACGCGTGCGCGTGCCTCGGCACTGACCGACGGATGGTCGTTCAGGACTCGCGAGACCGTGGCGACGGAAACCCCCGCCTCGGCAGCGACGTCCTTGATGCTCGCCATCGCCGCTCCACCTCCTTGTGGAACTCGGAATTCATGGAATCGATTACATCGACCTGCATGAGGGATTGGAATCGATTACACGGGGCGAGGGCAAGGGGGTGGAGGGTGGCCGAAACTCAATCGTGACCGGAAGGGCGGCCCGGGGCGGTCCCGGGCCGCCCCTCGGATCATGCGTGTTTGCCGGCCCGCCCCAGGCGGAGGGCGGAGACGAGGAAGAGGATTCCGCCGAGGAAGGCGTAGCCGGCGAGGGAGCCCAGGGAGGCGTCGTCCTTGCCGGCCTGCGCGAAGAAGGAGGCGCCGGCGAGGGTGGAGATGCCGCCGCTGGCGATCATCGCCCACTGCCCTCCCAGCCGGCGCCGGGCGGCGCCGACGATCAGTTGGACGACGCCCGCCGTGATGGCCCAGACGCCCCAGACGCGAAGTGCCGCCGGGATGCCGGACGTGGCGGCGACGGCGAGGCCGATGCCGGTGAGGGTGCTGAGCGCGATGTTCAGGTACAGGTGGCGCACCGGGCCGTCGTCCGCCTTGGCGGACCGGGCGTCGACGACGGCACACGCCGCGTCGAAAAGGGGTAGATCACCAGCAGCGCCCCGCTCAGCGGGGTCAGTGTGTCGGCGGTGGCGAACAGCAGGCCCGCCCAGACTGCGGCGAACGCGAAGCGCAGGAAATACAGCTTGCGCAGGGCTGCGGTGACGTCGGTGTCGCGGGATGCGTCGACGAGGGTGTCCATGGGGGCCTTTCGGGGCGGGAGGGGGAGTGAGAGGGAGTGAGGGAGAAGGAGTGAGGGAGAAGGAGGGAGAACGTTCGGTCTCTCTGGGTATCAAAGAGGGCTGCCGCGGTCGCTGTCAAGACCGAACGTTCTCCCTCATGACTTTGATAGCCTCGGGTTCATGAGTCGGGGCACAACGAGCCGGGGCACGGCGGGCGGCAGCACATCCGAGGCGCGGGCGAGGCTGCTCGGCACGGCGACGCGGATCTTCTACGCCGAGGGGATCCACTCCGTCGGCGTCGACCGGATCGTCGCGGAGGCGCAGGTCACCCGGGCGACCCTGTACCGGCACTTCGCGGGCAAGGACGAACTCGTTCTCGCCTACCTCGACCTGGCCGACAAGGGAATCCGGGCGCAGGTCGAGGCCGCGGCCGCGAGCGAGGACTCGGCGGACGCCAAGGTCAGGGCCGTCGCCCGGTCCATCGCCGAGGGCATCCGGTCCGAGGGCTTCCGCGGCTGCGCCTTCCTCAACGCGGTGGCCGAATACCCCGACCCGGCCCACCCCATCCACCAGGCCGTGCTGGCCCACCGCCAGTGGTTCCTCGAAACCGTCACGGAACTGCTGGCCCGGACCGGCCGCACGCCCGCCGACGCGGCAGGCCGGCACGTCGTCATGCTCCGGGACGGCGCCATGGCAGCCGGCTGCCTCTTCGACCCGGAACTGGTCTGCGAGACCTTCCTCCAGGGCGTCGACGGAATCCTGCGGTCCTAGAGCCTGTTGCGAAGGTGGCGCCTGCCGCGCGACGCCCGGCACGTCTTCTGGCCGCACCGCCCGAAAGCCCGCTGAAGGGCGGCCGCGCGGCGTTCAGTGCGTCCTCTCGGCGCGCCGCCCGGAAGCCCTCGTACCGGGCGTACTGGCGACGACGCCACCTTCGCAACAGGCCCAAGGCGCCCGGCTCGCACCGCACGTTGCCCCGGTTGCCGACCCCACACGTCGGTGCGTGCCCGCACCAGGACGAGGCCCGCCCGTCCTCCTGATCCGCCGTGTGCTCGAACGGCTGCGAGGGTTCGGGGTTGGCGTCTCAAGCCCCGGTGCGTATCTCACGACTGACGCGAGAACGCCTGCCCGTCGTGCAGGTATAGGGTCTGCCCCTCCCGCAGAGCGCGCACCGCCTCTGCCAGCCGCTGTCGCATTCGGTCCCGGAGCAGCGCTCCGGTCTCGGTGAGGTCGATGAAGCGGGCTTCCGACAACTCCTCGTCGTGAGGCGTCAGTTTCTCCTCCACGTCGATGGTGCCGCCGTCGAAGATGAAAGCGATCTGGTCGTCCCAGGGGTCATGCGGCGCCACCCAGTCGACGATGAGGAGCCCGTGCACGACGACATCGAGGCCCAGCTCCTCCCAAAGCTCCCGCACGACAGTCTCCTCCGGCGGTTCGTTCGCCTCGGCCATGCCGCCCGGAAGATCCCACCCCGGCTTATAGGTGGGGTTCACCAGCAGTACCCGCCCAGCCGCGTCACGGAGCAGCACATCCGCCGCCACACGCTTACGGGCCTGCTTGGCGTTGCCCTCGGCAAGATAGGCGTTCCAGGAGTCGGGATCAGCAGGGGTGGGAGCGGGCTTCGGCGTCATTTGCGCGTGCCTCCCGGTGACGGGATGAGATCAGCGAGCAGGAGCATTCTGGCCCTCCGCGCGTCGCCGAATCTCACCAGGTACTCGCGTACCGGCCCGTAGCTCTTGTGCGGCTCCAGAAGAGCCCGGAGGCCGTCGAGCTGCTGGACGACACGTACGGAGCCGAGGGCGGGGCTCGTGGCGAGCAGGTCATGGCCGACGGTCAGAGCATCGTCGAGGTCACCCCGGCGGACCTGGACGTCGGCGAGGGTGATCCGTGCCAGGGCCAGTGACCGCGCTCGGTCGTTGTCCCGTAGCGTCACCGCCTGTTTGGCAGCGGCCAGGGCTTCGTCATACTCGCCGAGGTCCAACAGGACCAACGCAGCCTCGCTCGCCAAACGACCGAGGTCGAAGGGGCTCAGCCAAGGGTGTGCGGTGTCGGCCGAAGAGTCGAGGGCGCGGTGGGCCTGGTCGAGGGCGCGGTGAGCAGCTGTGCGCTGCTCGGCCGCCGCCATGGCACGCGCCAGCATCGTGTGCAGCCGAGACGCCAGAGCAGGAATCCGCGAGCCTCGGCCGGCGAGGTCGAGCCCCGCTTGGGCCCAGCGCGCAGCCCCCGGTGCGTCGCCGCCTTGGAGGACGAGGTGGGAGAGAGACGCCGTGACGTGTGCCGCCAGCGGTAGATCTCCGCCCGCCTGAGCCAGTGCGAGGGCGCGACCGAAGTGACCCACCGCATCAGCGTCCCGCCCACCGTCGTGTGCCATCCACCCCGCCATCTCGGTCAGGGCCGCTGCGGCGGCGAACACGCCGGTTCCCTCGGAGAGATCTACCAGGCGGGGCGCAACGCGATCCCGCAAGTGCTGTACGACGGCCCCGTACAGACGTCCCCCGCCGATCTGCCGGTCGGCGAGGCGGAAGGCGTCCATGGCTGTCAAGTCTTCTCCGGCCGACGGCCGTTGGGGTTGCTGCGGCTGAGGCGCGACAGCGGGCTCCCACGGCCGCCGGGCGAGCCCGAGCAAATGGCCGGGAATGTGGAAGGCGTCCGCGATCTGCTCGAACACGGTCAGCTTCTCAACCCGGCTCTTGGCATTCATATAGTCGTAGAGGCGGCCCTGGGTGATGTCGACGGCCGCCGCGATCCGCCGTGTGCTGACGCCACGGTGGTTGAGCATCCGGAACACGACGCCCATGTCCCTGTCCTGGCAGGCCGCATGGAACCGGTCGTCGTCGAGTAAACCCGCGATCGCTTCTCGTGGGTCTGGTGTCTGCCGATCCATGCGTCCCCCAACCAGCGCGCGCCCTGCCTGCCGACGCTACCGCGCGTGGACAAGCGGTGACTCCAAGTCGGGGTCACCTCTCGGAGTCTCCTTCAACTCCTCGCGGGCCGTTGACTGTCCATCAGTCGTTGCCGGGCGCCGAACCGCAGACTCCCAACTCGGCGGCGGCAGTGAAGAGGAGTCCGGCCGTATCCCCCTCACAGCCGGGCCGTCCGCCCCGAGGAGACATGGTGACCGTTTCGACTACCCCCACAGCCGCTGCCCCGCCCGGCGACGGCAAGATCCTTCCGTCCGTACCGGAGTCGGCGCGAGCCGCCCGGCACCTGGTCTCGCTCACCTTGCGCGCATGGGGTCTGAACGATCTCGTCGAAGTGGCGACGTTGATTGTCTCCGAACTCGTCGCGAACTCGATCGACCACACGCCCTGTCGTCTCCTGCGCGTCGGCGTCTCCCGGCCGTCCCCTTGCGTTGTCCGCGTCGGTGTGGCTGACCGCTCCCGTGTCCTCCCTGAGGTGGGCACACCCGCCGCCGACATCGAGCAGGGGCGCGGCCTGGTACTGATCGACGCTCTGAGCTGGAGATGGGGCTCCGACTGCCACGGCTGGGGAAAGCTGGTCTGGGCTGACTTGCGCGTCGAGGAGCCGGTATGAGGCTGCGGCTGCTGGCGGGCCAGGAGTTGTCCAACGACCCGGCGCGCTGTGTCGAGCTGGAGCTTCCCCGCAGGTGTCCGAGAACGGTCACCTGATCCGCGTCCCCCGACCGATACGTATCACCCCTGCCGATCCTGTCCGGCCGGCCATCGAGGTCGAAGACGCCTTGGCCGGGGTCTGCGTCGCAGCCATGGAGGCCGTGGCCGCGTGGCGCAGGGCAGTCGGAGTCCGGCGCTTCGAGGGGCGTGCGGCTGTCGAGTCCCGCGCCCCCGGGGGTGAACCTGTTGCGACGGGTGCTGGAGGGCTGCGGCGGGACAACTCCGTGTCGGCCTACCACCACCCCACACTTCCGCCCGGTGAAAACGAATCTGTTTTGACGCCGGGCGGACGGTAACGGCGTTGACGTCCCCCATGAACCTCCGTCGCCGTCTACAACACCATTCGCTGCCCGTGGGAGGAGCATCATGCAGACCGCAACGAGGACAACGGCACAACGCCCTTGGGGCCTTTGCCGACTCGCGCCGTACCCGAACACGGTGAAGATGCCGTTCACTACGGTCACCGTCGACCCGGACACACAGGTCGGCATCTTCCGCGACGCCGAGGGCCAGGTGGTGGGCAAGCACGGCACCAGCTCCGCCACCTCGACGACGACCACCACCAACCTGGACTCGAAGAACGACCAGGGGTCCGACCAGGACTCGCAGCAGGACTGACGCCCATGACCCAGACCGACAGGCCAGTCCTGGTGGCCACCGAACCTCTCGACCTGACAGCCGACATGGTGATCACCGAGCTGAACCGCAAGGGCGCTCCGGTGGTTCGCTTCAACCCCGCTGACATCGGCACGCACCTGACGGTCTCGGCTCAGTTCGGCGTCTGCCCCACCCCCGTGGTCGGGCAGTTCCGCACCCCGTCGAGAACCGCTGACCTGAAGCGCGTCCGGTCGGTGTACTGGCGCCGTCCCGTCTGGCCGACCTTCGAGCACCTGCAGGCCGACGACGCCCGCTACGCCGCCGCACAGGTCCGCTACGGACTCGGCGGCGTTCTCCACGCCCTCGACAGCCCTCTCTGGGTGAACCATCCCCTCCGTGACATCGCCGCCGACTACAAGCCTGCCCAACTCGCGGTCGCCCAGCGCCTCGGATTGACCGTGCCACCGACCTTGGTCACCAATGACCCTGACAAGGCCCGCCAGTTCACCGCCGCCTATGGTCCGGTCATTGCCAAGACACTGCGGTGGACGCCGTATGAACGTGACGGCGTCCCCATGACCTCGTGGGCAGAACCGGTGGCCACCGACGAGATCGACGACACCCTCCGTGTCGCTCCGCACCTTTTCCAGGCACGTGTGGAGAAGGTCGCAGACCTGCGCGTGTTGATCGTCGGCCGCCGGGTGTTCGCCGTCCGGATCGACTCCGGCCTGTTGGACTGGCGCACGGATTACGACGCGCTCTCGTACAGCGTCGTCGGCCTTCCCGAGCGCCTGGTGAAGCCCCTGCGTCGTGTCCTGGACCATTTCGGCCTCGTCTCGGGGTCCTTCGACCTCGCGCTGGACGGTGACGGGGATTTTCACTGGTTGGAACTGAACCCGAACGGTCAGTGGGGTTGGCTGGAGGAGCAGACCGGCCTGGAAATGTCCGCCGCAATCGCAAGTTTGCTGATCCAAGGAGAGCTTGATGGACACCGCTCGTGAACGCTGTGCGCTCGCGGACCGGCTGACCACGTCCGGAGTCCTGCGCCGGCATTCACTGTGGCGGTCGGCAGTCGAGGCCGTACCGCGTGAACTGTTCCTGCACCCGGGGGTGTTCCTGCCGATCGACGGCGGACGCTGGCAGCCCGTGACCGCGCTCGGCACGCCCCCGGAGGAGTGGGCGCGGATCGCCTACCGAGACGAGTCGCTGGCGACTCAGCTCGACGGCCACCTCACGGCCGACATGGCAGCCGGGACCGTGACTGGCGTACCCACGTCTTCGTCCACCACCCCCACCACCGTCGTCGGCATGCTCGAACAGCTCCACGTCGCCGATGGCCATACCGTCCTCGAAATCGGCACCGGCACTGGGTACTCCTCCGCCCTCATGTGCCACCGCCTCGGCGAGGACAACGTCACTACCGTCGAGGTCGACCCCCAGGTGGCCGCCCGTGCGGATGCCGCCCTGGAAGAAGCTGGACACTCCACCTGGACTGTCACAGGCGACGGCCTCCTCGGCCACCCTGTTCGAGCACCCTACAACCGTGTCATCGCCACCTGCGCGGTACGGCGAATCCCTTACACCTGGGTACGCCAGACCCAGCCCGGTGGGATCATCCTCGCCACGGTCGGCTCCTGGCCGTACGGCACGGCCCTCGCCAAGGTCACCGTGAACGACGACGGCTCGGCGGAGGGACAGATCATTGGCCGCTCCTCTTTCATGCACGCCCGCGCACAGGCCCTCACACCCGTGGCCGGTGACGTGTCGGCCCGCACGGCTTACGTGGACACCGAGAGCCCGGCCAAGATTCCGCCCGTGCTGCTGGACGAGTGGATGCCCGCCTTCCTGGCCCAGCTCACTGCGCCCGGCGCACAGCTCGTACGTGCCACAGGCGGCGACGGCACGAGGAATCTCTACTTCTTCGACGCCGAGCGAGAGTCGTTCGCCGCCTTCACCGAGGACACCACAGGCTGGACGGTCCGCCAGGGCGGGCCCGTGGCTCTGTGGGACGCCGTCGAGGAGACGCTGACCGCCTGGCAGGAATCCGGGAGCCCTGACATCGCGAGCGTCCGCCTCCACATCACCAAGGAGACGCACACCTACTGGATCGGCGACCGGCAAGCCCTGCGTTGGGAACATCGGCTGGCCTGATCCGCCATCGAGTTCCGCTGCCGGCCGACTTCGGTGCTCGGGTGGGCCGACTGGCCCTTGAGCGGTTTGACGACCGGCAAGGCACTGCCCAGGTGCACCCCCCCCACTGTCACACCCGACCGGTACCGTCGGATCATGGCTCAACAGGCGGGGAACCCCACGGGCGAGCGGCGTCTCGCCACGCTCGAAGGTGTCCTGGAGCGGATCACGTACGCCAACGAGGAGAACGGCTACACGGTCGCCCGGGTCGACACCGGAAGAGGCGGGGGCGATCTGCTCACCGTCGTCGGCGCGCTGCTCGGTGCCCAGGTGGGGGAGTCCCTGCGGATGGAGGGGCGTTGGGGGTCCCACCCGCAGTACGGCAAGCAGTTCACCGTCGAGAACTACACGACCCTCCTGCCGGCCACCGTCCAGGGCATCCGCCGCTACCTCGGCTCCGGGCTGGTCAAGGGCATCGGCCCGGTCTTCGCCGACCGCATCACCCAGCACTTCGGACTGGACACCCTGAAGATCATCGAGGAGGAGCCCAAGCGGCTCATCGAGGTCCCCGGACTCGGCCCCAAGCGCACGAAGAAGATCGCCGACGCCTGGGAGGAGCAGAAGGCGATCAAGGAGGTCATGCTCTTCCTCCAGACCGTCGAGGTGTCCACCTCCATCGCCGTGCGCATCTACAAGAAGTACGGCGACGCCTCCATCTCCGTGGTGAAGAACCAGCCCTACCGGCTCGCCGCCGACGTCTGGGGCATCGGCTTCCTCACCGCCGACAAGATCGCCCAGTCCGTGGGCATCCCGCACGACAGCCCGGAGCGCGTCAAGGCGGGCCTCCAGTACGCCCTGTCCCAGGCCACCGACCAGGGCAACTGCTACCTCCCCGAGGAACAGCTGATCGCCGACGCGGTCAAGCTCCTCCAGGTCGACACCGGGCTCGTCATCGAGTGCCTCGCCGAGCTCGCGCAGATCCCCGAGGACGGCTCGGACCCGGGAGTCGTACGGGAGAAGGTGCCCGGCCCCGACGGCCGCGCGGAGCCCGTGACGGCCGTCTATCTCGTCCCCTTCCACCGGGCCGAACTCTCCCTCTCTGCCCAGCTGTTGCGGCTGCTGCGCACCGACGAGGACCGGATGCCGGGGTTCCACGACGTCGCCTGGGACAAGGCGCTGGGCTGGCTGAAGGGCCGTACGGGCGCGGAGCTCGCCCCGGAGCAGGAGGCCGCCGTCAGGCTGGCCCTGACCGAGAAGGTCGCCGTGCTGACCGGCGGTCCCGGCTGCGGCAAGTCCTTCACGGTCCGCTCGATCGTCGAGCTGGCGCGGGCGAAGAAGGCGCGTGTCGTCCTCGCCGCCCCCACCGGCCGCGCCGCCAAGCGTCTCGCCGAACTGACCGGCGCCGAGGCCTCCACCGTCCACCGCCTGCTGGAGCTCAAGCCCGGCGGCGACGCGGCCTACGACAGGGACCGGCCGCTCCAGGCCGACCTGGTGGTGGTCGACGAGGCGTCCATGCTGGATCTGTTGCTCGCCAACAAGCTGGTGAAGGCGGTGCCGCCGGGCGCGCATCTGCTGTTCGTCGGGGACGTGGACCAGTTGCCGAGCGTCGGAGCGGGCGAGGTGCTCAGGGACCTCCTCGCCGACGGCAGCCCGATCCCCGCCGTGCGCCTCACCCGGGTGTTCCGGCAGGCCCAGCAGTCCGGCGTGGTGACCAACGCGCACCGGATCAATGCCGGACAGCATCCCGTCACCGACGGCATGAAGGACTTCTTCCTCTTCGTCGAGGACGAGACGGAGGAGGCCGGCCGGCTCACCGTGGATGTGGCGGCGCGTCGGATTCCGGCCAAGTTCGGGCTCGACCCGCGCCGGGACGTCCAGGTGCTGGCCCCCATGCACCGCGGCCCGGCCGGCGCGGGAACGCTGAACGGCCTGCTCCAGCAGGCCATCACGCCCGGACGCCCCGAGCTGCCGGAGAAGCGGCTCGGCGGCCGGGTCTTCCGTGTCGGCGACAAGGTCACCCAGATTCGCAACAATTACGAGAAGGGGGAGAACGGTGTCTTCAACGGCACCGTGGGCGTGGTCACCTCGCTCGACCCGGTCGACCAGCGCCTGACGGTGCTGACGGACGAGGACGAGGAGGTGCCGTACGAATTCGACGAACTGGACGAACTCGCGCATGCGTACGCGGTGACGATCCACCGTTCACAGGGAAGTGAATATCCCGCAGTGGTGATCCCCGTCACGACGGGAGCATGGATGATGCTTCAGCGGAACCTGCTCTACACGGCGGTCACCCGGGCGAAACAGTTGGTCGTCCTCGTGGGTTCGCGCAAGGCCATCGGCCAGGCGGTGCGCACGGTCTCGGCCGGGCGCCGCTGCACGGCACTCGACTTCCGGCTCGCGGGCTCCTGAAACCCCCGCATCTCCGCCCCCGCCGGACCCCCTTCTGACCTGCCGATTCGTGAGGCAGCGAAAAAAATGATCGATCAAACGAGTCGTGAAGGTCACAGACCACTTCCAGATGGGGAAAACAGCGGGCAGGATGGCAGGTTGGCGGCACTCAGTGCCGCCAATAGGCCCAATGGTCGACCCCGAGTGCACTCTCCTGAGCCGAATGGGGGAGGGTAGAGACAGTCAGGGCAACCTCGAAGATGAGGCACAACGTCGGTGAGGGAAGACGTGAGCGACAACTCTGTAGTACTGCGGTACGGCGACGGCGAGTACACCTACCCGGTGATTGACAGCACCGTCGGCGACAAGGGCTTTGACATCGGCAAACTCCGCGCCCAGACCGGTCTGGTGACGCTGGACAGCGGATATGGCAACACCGCCGCCTATAAATCCGCCATCACCTACCTCGACGGCGAGCAGGGGATCCTCCGGTACCGCGGCTACCCGATCGAGCAGCTGGCCGAGCGCTCCACCTTCCTGGAGGTGGCCTACCTGCTGATCAACGGCGAGCTGCCGACCGTCGACGAGCTCTCGACGTTCAAGAACGAGATCACCCAGCACACGCTGCTGCACGAGGACGTCAAGAACTTCTACAAGGGCTTCCCGCGCGACGCCCACCCGATGGCCATGCTGTCGTCGGTGGTCTCGGCGCTGTCCACGTTCTACCAGGACAGCCACAACCCCTTCGACGAGCGGCAGCGCAACCTCTCCACGATCCGCCTGCTCGCCAAGCTTCCGACGATCGCGGCGTACGCGTACAAGAAGTCGATCGGCCACCCGTTCGTCTACCCGCGCAACGACCTCGGTTACGTCGAGAACTTCCTGCGCATGACGTTCTCGGTCCCTGCGCAGGAGTTCGAGCTGGACCCGGTCGTGGTCTCCGCCCTCGACAAGCTGCTCATCCTGCACGCGGACCACGAGCAGAACTGTTCGACGTCGACGGTCCGCCTGGTGGGCTCGTCGCAGGCGAACATGTTCGCGTCGATCTCGGCCGGCATCTCCGCCCTCTGGGGTCCGCTGCACGGCGGCGCCAACCAGTCCGTCCTGGAGATGCTCGAGGGCATCCAGGCGGGCGGCGGCGACGTCGACTCCTTCATCCGCAAGGTGAAGAACAAGGAGGACGGCGTCCGCCTGATGGGCTTCGGCCACCGGGTGTACAAGTCCTTCGACCCGCGCGCGAAGATCATCAAGGCCGCGGCGCACGACGTCCTCTCCGCTCTCGGCAAGTCCGACGAGCTGCTGGACATCGCCCTGAAGCTGGAGGAGCACGCGCTTTCCGACGAGTACTTCGTCTCGCGCAACCTCTACCCGAACGTCGACTTCTACACCGGTCTGATCTACCGGGCCATGGGCTTCCCGACCGAGATGTTCACGGTCCTGTTCGCCCTCGGCCGTCTGCCGGGCTGGATCGCCCAGTGGCACGAGATGATCAAGGAGCCGGGTTCCCGCATCGGCCGCCCGCGCCAGATCTACACGGGCGTGGTCGAGCGCGACTTCGTGCCGGTCGAAGAGCGCTAGACGCTCCGCCGGGGCGCGTGAGGGGTTGTCGGTCGGCTGCGGGTTCGTCGTGGCCGGTCGCGCGGTTCCCCGCGCCCCTGCAGGGCTTGGTGCAGCGCAGGCAATAGAAGAAGGCGCCCTGGCGGCGGTCCCCCCACGGGCCGACGTCCAGGGCGCCTTCCCATGTCCCGGTGCGGATTCCCCCCACGGGATCCGGCCGGGCGTCTGAGAGACCAGCGCCTGAAATCGCTGTCTTTCGGTGTCGCCGTTTGAGCGGAACGAGCGGACTCGTCGTACTCATGGTTGAGTGCGGTCTGCCGGGACAGCGCACGGTCGGGAGGGCCGCTCAAAGCTTCCCGACGTACGTGCCCCGGCAACGCAACTCTGAGGAAGTCCCCCAAGACATCCTCAGATGCCAGTAAGCGCCCCCCAAGACGCTGCCTGACATCGTCAACTTAGACCTTCGAACCCCTTCGATGGTTACGTTCACATCACTGTGATCTGCGTCTCTTGCATATGTCCGTTAGATACGCAAGAGCCCCGATATGGCGATCGAGGCCCAAGCGTAAGGATGATGCGCGAGCCTTGTGAAGAGCTTATGTGAGCCGGGCGTCGGACTCCAGAGGAACCCAGCGGGGTTCTTACTACGAATTCACCGGAACGTCCGCAGCCGCAGGCTGTTCGAGACCACGAACACCGAGGAGAGGGCCATCGCGGCGCCCGCGATCATCGGGTTCAGCAACCCCGCCGCGGCCAGCGGCAACGCGGCGACGTTGTACCCGAAGGCCCACACGAGGTTGCCCTTGATCGTGGCCAGTGTCCGCCGGGACAGCCGGATGGCGTCCGCCGCGACCCGTAGATCGCCGCGCACCAGCGTCAGATCGCTCGCCTCGATCGCCGCGTCGGTCCCCGTGCCCATCGCCAGACCCAGATCGGCGGTGGCGAGCGCGGCCGCGTCGTTGACGCCGTCGCCCACCATGGCCACGCAATGCCCCTCGCGCCGCAGCCTCCGCACCGCCTCGACCTTCTCCTCGGGCAGGACCTCCGCGATCACCTGATCGATGCCGACCGCATCCGCCACCGCCTCGGCGACCGCCCGGTTGTCCCCGGTCAGCAGCACCGGGG
Source organism: Streptomyces sp. bgisy027 (assembly GCF_057710365.1). Classification (NCBI taxonomy): domain Bacteria; kingdom Bacillati; phylum Actinomycetota; class Actinomycetes; order Kitasatosporales; family Streptomycetaceae; genus Streptomyces; species Streptomyces sp. bgisy027. Next base: position 185,489 of record NZ_JBYIVZ010000002.1, on the reverse strand, counting down.
TCAGTCCCAGGGCGCGCAGCTCGCGCACCGCCTCCGCGCTCGTCTCCTTCACCGCGTCCGCGACGGCGATCACGCCGCGCGCGGCTCCGTCCCACCCGACGACGACGGCCGTACGACCGTCCCTCTCGGCCTCTTCCCGGGCGCGGACCAGCTCGGTGGGCAGGGCGTCGAAAAGGCGCCCCACGGCCACGTCACGGCCCTCCACGCGGCCGCGCACGCCTCGCCCGGGGATGTTCCGGAAATCCTCGACCTGCGGCAGCCGTCCGACCCGCTGCTGCGCGCCGGCGGCGACCGCGCGGGCGACGGGATGCTCCGAGGCGTGCTCCACGGCGCCCGCGAGCCGCAGCACCTGTTCCTCGTCGGCGCCTTCGGAGACGTACACCTTCTGCAGAGTCATGCGGCCGGTGGTGACCGTGCCGGTCTTGTCCAGGACGACGGTGTCGACGCGGTGCGTGGACTCCAGCACCTCGGGGCCCTTGATGAGGATGCCGAGCTGCGCTCCGCGTCCGGTGCCGACCATGAGGGCCGTGGGCGTGGCCAGGCCCAGGGCGCACGGGCAGGCGATGATCAGGACCGCGACCGCCGCGGTGAAGGCGGCGACCGGTTCGTCGGTGAGGCCGAGCCAGGCCCCGAAGGTGGCGACCGCGAGGACGATGACCGCCGGCACGAACACCGCCGAGATCCGGTCGGCGAGCCGCTGCACCTCGGCCTTGCCGTTCTGCGCGTCCTCCACCAGCCGCGCCATCCGCGCGAGCCGGGTGTCCGCGCCGACCCGGGTCGCCTCGATCACGAGCCGGCCGCCCGCGTTGACCGTGGCACCGGTGACCGCGTCCCCGACCGTGACGTCCACCGGCACCGACTCGCCGGTCAGCAGGGCGGCGTCCACCGCGGAGGCGCCCTCCACGACGGTGCCGTCGGTGGCGATCTTCTCGCCGGGCCGTACGACGAACCGGTCGCCGACCGCCAGCCGCTCGACCGGCACGCGCACCTCGCGCCCGTCGCGCAGTACGGCGACGTCCTTCGCGCCGAGTTCCATCAGGGCGCGCAGCGCCGCACCCGCGCGGCGCTTGGAGCGGGCCTCCAGGTAGCGGCCGAGGAGGATGAACGTGACGACGCCTGAGGCCACTTCGAGGTAGATCTGCGAGGCGCCGTCGACGCGCGCCGTGACATCAGCCGCTGTCGCGGCGGGGGTGAACTCGAAGGTGTCGTGCAGGCCGGGCATGCCCGCGTCGCCCAGGAACAGCGCCCACAGCGACCAGGCGAACGCCGCCAGCGTGCCCATCGAGATCAGCGTGTCCATGGTCGCCGCGCCGTGCCGGGCGTTCGTGAGCGCGGCCCGGTGGAAGGGCAGTCCGCCCCAGACGACGACCGGCGCGGCGAGGGTGAGTGCGAGCCACTGCCAGTTGTCGAACTGCAGGGCCGGGACCATCGACAGCACGATCACCGGCACGGTGAGCAGGGCGGAGACGACCAGGCGCTCGCGGTACGCGGCCGGTTCCGGGTCCTCCGGAGCCCGGTCCTGCTCCGGTGCGGGCTGCGGTGGAGCAGGCTCCTCGGCGGTGTACCCGGTCTTCTCCACCACGGCGATGAGGTCGGCGACCTCGATGCCCGCGGGGTAGCTGACCCTGGCCTTCTCGGTCGCGTAGTTCACCGTGGCGGTCACGCCGTCCATGCGGTTGAGCTTCTTCTCGACGCGGGCCGCGCAGGAGGCGCAGGTCATCCCACCGATGAGCAGTTCGACGTCCGAGGCGGCGGCGCGGTCGGCCGGCCCGGACGCGGGTGTCGCCCTGGCCGTGCCGGTCGCCCCGGCCGTGTCGGTCGCGCCGGCCGGCCCGGTTATCGGCGTTTCGTCGGTGGTGCGGGTCATGGTGGGACTCAGACCCTGCCGACCAGCTCGAAGCCGGCCTCGTCGACGGCGGCGCGCACGGCCTCCTCGTCCAGGGCGGCCGCCGAGACGACGGTGACCTCGCCGGTCGAGGCGACGGCCGTCACCGAGCTGACGCCGGGCAGTTCGGAGATCTCGCCGGAGACGGCTCCCTCGCAGTGTCCGCAGCTCATGCCGCTCACCTTGTAGACGGCGGTGACGGAACCGGGGGTGTCGGTCTGGGCGGTCATGTGGTTCTCCTCGTCGAGGCATGTGGGGCCGAGGGGACCCACGGGGTCCCCTTCCCTTTCAAGGTATACCCCTATGGGGTACTGCTCAAAGAGGGATGGTCCCTGTCGGTACCGCACGGGCGTTCGGTGGGTGTCGGGTGATCGCTCCGGGATGCGGGTGCGCCGGGTGCGGGAGAGAGTAGGGCGCGGGGTCCCCCGAATCCGGGAGCTGATCCATGCACGCCTGTCGGTACCGGCCCACTACTTCGCGCTGCGGGCCGCCTCGGTCCGGCCGAGTCCGTCGCCCACCAGCGGGTCGAGGTAGCGGATCAGGGCGTACTTCAGTTCCTGGACGTAGGCGTCGCGTTCGGCGCCCTCGTGGGCGAGCACCAACTCCAGGCCCGCCTTGTACATGCCCAGGCACATATGGGCGGTCCGGGCGAGGTCGGCCGGGGCGGCGTCGGGCAGGAACGAGGAGAGCAGGCCCTCGATCCGGGAGAGCAGGGTCGCGTGCAGGGCGTCGTGCTCCTCGGCCATGCGGCCGGGGACGTCGGGGCCGTGCATCAGCGCGAAGAACGCCGGATGGGCGCAGTTGAAGGCGATGAAGCGGTCGACGGCCGAGGCGACGGCCTCCTCCAGGGGCGTCGCGGGATCGACCGGGGCGAGCGCCTCGCCGTACATCTCGCGCATCTCGTGGATCAGCCGGTCGCCCAGCTCTATGGCGATCGCTTCCTTGTTCGGGAAGAACTGGTACAGCGTGCCGGGCGAGACGCCGGCCTCGCGGGCGATGGCGTTGGTGCTGGCGGCCGTGTAACCGGTGGTGGTGAAGACGCTGGCCGCGGCCTCCAGCAGCTGGGCGATACGGCGCTCGCCGCGGGCCTGGCGGCGGCGCGGCTGCTCCTTCTCCTGGTGGACCTGGTCGTCCTTGTCCCGGTTCGCGGACACGCGTTATCCCCAGCTCTCCGAACGCGATTGACAAACGCGAGCGGTCGCTCGCATTCTTGAGAAACGCGAGCGATGTCTCGTGTTTGCCAGTCTATGGCAGTGACAGCTCCATGCTGCCTGCCGTGCACAGCATGGATCAGGGTGAAGGGGACACCGCACAATGACCGAAGTCAACAGGCCACCCCGAGTCGGAGGCTGGACCCGCTTCGTGACGGCACGCCCCCGGTTGTCGCTGCTCGTGGCCCTGGTGATCACCGCGCTCGCCGTGCTGGCCGGCAGCGGCGTCGCCGACCGGCTGGGCAGCGGCGGCTGGGAGGACCCGGACGCCGAGTCGACCTACGCGACCAAGGCGCTGGAGCGTGAGTTCCCCGCCTCCCAGCCCAACCTCCTGCTCCTCGTGGACGCGGGCGGCGCCTCGGTGGACGACCCCGCGGTCGCCGCGGAGGCACAGCGCCTGGTGTCCCGCCTGACCGGCGAGCAGGGCGTCGTGGGTGTCGGTTCCTACTGGCAGACCAAGTCGCCGGCCCTGCGCGCCGAGGACGGTCACGAGGCGCTGATCGCCGCCCGGATCACCGGAGACGAGAAGCGGATGGGGGAGACACTGGACCGCCTCGCCCCCGAGTTCCGGGGCGCGCACGGGCCGGTGGAGGTGAGCGTCGGCGGCCCGGTCGCGGTGCGGCACGAGATGCAGACCACCATCCAGGAGGACCTGGTGCGCGCCGAGGTGATCGCCCTGCCGGTCACCCTCGTGCTGCTGGTCATGGTCTTCGGCAGCGCGGTCGCCGCCCTGCTGCCCCTCGGCATCGGCATCGTCGCGATCCTCGGCACGAACGCGGTGCTGCGCGGCCTGACCGAGTTCACCGATGTGTCGGTCTTCGCGATGAACCTCACCACGGCCCTCGGCCTCGGCCTCGCCGTCGACTACGCCCTGTTCATCGTCCGCCGCTTCCGCGAGGAACTCGCGAGCGGTGCCGAGCCCCTGGCGGCGGTCGGCACCACCCTGCGCACCGCCGGACGCACGGTCCTCTTCTCCGCCCTCACCGTCGCGGTGTCCCTGGCGGCGATGCTGCTCTTCCCGCAGTACTTCCTGCGGTCCTTCGCCTACGCCGGCATCGCGGTGGTGCTGCTGGCCGCCGCGGCCGCCCTGATCCTGCTCCCGGCGGCACTGGTCCTGCTCGGACACCGGGTCAACGCCCTGGACCTGCGCAAGCTGCTGCGGCGCGGGCGGGCGAAGGAGTCCGACGGGGCGGCCGGAGCGGCGGAGGGCAGGGGCTGGGCCCGTACGGCGAACCTCGTCATGCGCCGGGCCCCCTTCTTCGCCCTCGGTACCACCGCCGTCCTGGTCCTGCTCGGACTGCCGTTCCTCGGCGTGAAGTTCGGCACCGCGGACGACCGCCAGCTGCCGTCGAGCGCCGAGTCCCATGTCGTGCAGCAGCACATCCGCGACGGCTTCCCGGGCAGCCCCGGCGGCGGACTGGAGGTGCTCGCCGAGGGGCGGGCCACCGAGGCGCAGTACGCCGACTACAAGCAGCGCATCGGCGCCCTCCCGGAGGTGCTGCGGGTCGACGGACCCCTGGTGAAGGGCGACTCCGCGTACTTCACGGTGCTGCCGAAGGGCGAGGCGGTGGACGACCCGGCCCAGGGCCTGGTCGACGACCTGCGCGCCACCGAGGCGCCGTTCGACACCCGGGTGACCGGCGCGGCGGCGGTCCTGGTCGACTCCAAGGACGCCATAGCCGAACGTCTGCCACTGGCGGCGGCCTTCATCGCGATCGTCACCCTGCTGCTGGTGTTCCTGCTGACGGGCAGCGTGCTGATCCCGATCCAGGCGGTGGTGCTCAACGCGCTCAGCCTGACGGCGATGTTCGGCGCGGTGGTCTGGGTCTTCCAGGACGGCCATCTGTCCGGCCTGCTCGGCTTCACCAGCCCCGGCTCGATCGAGACGACCCTTCCGGTGCTGATGTTCTGCGTCGCCTTCGGGCTGTCGATGGACTACGGCGTGTTCCTGCTCTCCCGCATCAAGGAGGAGTACGACACGACGGGTGACCACGAGGAGGCCGTGCGGCACGGGCTTCAGCGCACGGGCGGTCTGATCACCGCGGCCGCGGTGATCCTCGCGGTGGTGATGGTCGCGATCGGCACCTCCCGGGTGACCAACACCAAGATGCTCGGCCTCGGGATCGCGCTCGCGGTCCTCATGGACGCGATGATCGTCCGCAGCCTGCTGGTCCCGGCGGTCATGCGTCTGACGGGGCGGGCGACCTGGTGGGCGCCGGGACCGCTCAGGCGGTTCCATGAGCGGTTCGGGCTCAGCGAGGGGGAGCCGACGGAGTCCCCGGCGGCCGAGCCGGAACGGGAGCGGGACAAGGTGAGCACGCCCGGCTGACCCGGCCGCGCCCGAAAGGGGCGCGGGGCTGTGTCGATATGCGGGCTCCACCGCGTGGGCGCGACCAGCCACGATGGTGCCGCAGACGGTCGAGCGACCGCCGCGCCCTGCGACGGAGCCGCATGTCGACACAGCCGACGGAGCGTCCAGCGTTCGCGGTGATCTCCGGGCAAGGGCGTGACCGAAAGGAGAAGGCATGCGTGCAGTGGTGTTCGAGCGCTACGGGGAACAGCCCGAGGTACGCGACGTGCCCGACCCGCACCTCGCTCCCCACGGAGTGATCGTCCGGGTCGAGGCGACGGGGCTGTGCCGCAGCGACTGGCACGGCTGGCAGGGGCACGACCCGGACATCACGCTGCCGCATGTGCCGGGTCATGAACTCGCCGGGGTCGTCGAGGCGGTGGGAGAGCGGGTGACCGGCTGGCGGCCCGGCGACCGGGTCACCGTGCCCTTCGTGTGTGCCTGCGGCAGCTGCGCGGCATGTGCGGCGGGCGACCAGCAGGTGTGCGAGCGCCAGACCCAGCCCGGCTTCACCCACTGGGGCTCCTTCGCCCAGTACGTGGCGCTGGACCACGCGGACGTCAACCTCGTCGCCGTGCCGCAGGAGATGTCCTTCGCGACCGCCGCCTCGCTGGGCTGCCGGTTCGCCACCGCGTTCCGGGCGGTCGTGCAGCAGGGGCGGGTGGCCGCGGGGGAGTGGGTCGCGGTGCACGGCTGCGGCGGGGTGGGTCTGTCGGCGGTGATGATCGCGGCGGCCTCGGGTGCCCGGGTCGTCGCGGTGGACGTCTCACCGCGGGCCCTGGACCTGGCGCGGAAGTTCGGGGCGGCCGAGTGCGTGGACGCGTCGAAGGTGCCGGACACCGCGGCGGCGATCCACGCCGTGACCGGCGGCGGAGCCCATGTCTCCCTGGACGCCCTCGGCTCGCCCGCCACCTGCGCCGCCTCCGTCGCCGGCCTGCGCCGCCGGGGCCGGCACATCCAGGTCGGCCTGCTGCCCTCGGAGTCCGGGACGACCCCGGTCCCCATGGCCCGCGCCGTCGCCCTGGAGCTCGAGATCCTCGGCAGCCACGGCATGGCGGCGCACACCTACCCGCCGATGCTGGAGCTCGTCCGGGCGGGTGTGCTGCGGCCGGATCTGCTGGTGACGTCGACGATTGCGCTGGACGCGGTGCCGGCGGCGCTGGCGGTGATGGGGTCGGCGCCGGGCGCGGGAGTGACGGTCATCGAGCCCTGGAGCTGAGGGCGCCGGTATCGGGGTGGCCGTGGTGGCCGGCCCACTCGCGGTCCAGGACGGCCATCATCACCCAGTCCCGCCACTGCCCGTCCCTGGAGAAGTCGCTCATGCCACGACTGTGCCCCACACACCGGGTGGGGCACAGGTGGTTTTCCGGGAGGTCAGTCCGGCCTTCGGCCGCGGTTGCCGGGCCGGGACGCCACCCACAGCCGCACGGTGTCCGCGTACCAGAAGGGCTTGCCGCCCTCGACATGGTCCGGCGGGGGCAGCAGCCCGTGCTTGCGGTACGACCGCACGGTGTCCGGCTGCACCTTGATGTGCGCGGCGATCTCCTTGTAGGACCAGAGCCTTCGGTCGGTCATCGGTGCACCTCCCCGCGCGCGCCGCGGTGGCGACCGGGGACCGGTCGTCGGGGGGACCGTGCGCTGCGCTGGCGATCACAAAGCCTGTGTCCGGTCAACGACGCAGAGTGAGAACGCGACAGGGTCCGTGCGCGGGTGTGACGCAGGGCCCGCGTACACGGGACATGTGTGACAGGGGAGGGGCCTTTGTGACACAGGTGACGCAAAGGCGTACGCGGGCGCAAGGGCGTGGCGCGTTGACAACGGACGGCTCGGCCGTAGTCCCGCAGCAACCCCGGCAGGGGCGCGGGGAACTGCGCGACAAACCCCCCGCAAGCCGCACCCGCCCCCGAACCGAACCCGGCAGACGCAAGGGCGTCCGGCCACCCGGCAAGCGTATGGTTCGAATGTCTGGACAAAACATTGACAGGCCTCCCCGACCAGGGCTACAAAGCCGGAGAGACCCGACACACCGCGAGCGCACGCGTCGGCGTCGGCAAGGGTGCCGCGACACAGGGAGACCGAGGGAAACCGATGGCGTACGACCTGATCACCATGGGGCGGATCGGGGTGGACCTCTACCCTTTGCAGACCGGCGTCCCGCTGCCGCAGGTCACCTCCTTCGGCAAGTTCCTCGGCGGCTCGGCGACGAACGTCGCGGTGGCCGCCGCCCGCCTCGGCCGCAGCACCGCGGTGATCACCCGCACCGGGGACGACCCCTTCGGCACCTACCTCCACGAGGCCCTCAAGGGCTTCGGCGTCGACGACCGATGGGTCACCCCGGTCCCCGGCCTGCCCACCCCGGTCACCTTCTGCGAGGTCTTCCCGCCGGACGACTTCCCGCTGTACTTCTACCGCCTGCCCAAGGCCCCCGACCTGGAGATCGACGCCCATGAGCTCGACCTCGACGCCATCCGCGACGCCCGGATCTTCTGGGTCACCGGCACCGGCCTGAGCGAGGAGCCCAGCCGCACGGCGACGCTCGCGGCCCTCGCCCATCGCGCCAAGGCCGGGACGACGGTCTTCGACCTGGACTGGCGGCCCATGTTCTGGAGCGACCCGGCCGCCGCCCGCCCCTTCTACAAGGAGGCGCTGCGCCACACCACCGTCGCCGTCGGCAACCTCGACGAGGTGGAGGTCGCGACCGGCGTACGCGAACCGCACGCCGCCGCCCGCGCGCTGCTGGACGCGGGCGTGCGGCTCGCGGTCGTCAAGCAGGGCCCCAAGGGTGTCCTCGCCGTCGACAGCGACGGCGAGGCGGCCGAGGTCCCGCCGCTGCCCGTGAACGTCCTCAACGGCCTCGGCGCCGGCGACGCCTTCGGCGGCTCCCTCTGTCACGGCCTTCTCGAAGGCTGGGACCTGGAGCGGACCATGCGGCACGCCAACGCCGCCGGCGCCATCGTCGCCTCCCGCCTGGAGTGCTCCTCCGCGATGCCGACGCCCGACGAGATCGAGGCCGCGATCGCCGCGGGGGCCGTCAAGTGAACGTCGACATCTGCGAACTGGTCCGTCTGCGCACCCAGCGCCCGGAGGCCGTGGCCGAGGCCGCCGCCCGGCGCAGGCGCCGGCCGCTGCTCGGCGACAACGGCCGGCTGATGATCGTCGCCGCCGACCACCCGGCCCGCGGTGCCCTCGGCGTCGGGGACCGCAAGCTCGCCATGGCCAACCGCGCCGACCTGCTGGAACGGCTCTGCCTGGCCCTCGGCCGGCCCGGCGTCGACGGCGTCCTCGCCACCGCCGACATCCTCGACGACCTGCTGCTGCTCGGCGCCCTCGACGGCAAGGTCGTCATGGGCTCGATGAACCGCGGCGGCCTCCAGGGCGCGAGCTTCGAGCTCGACGACCGCTTCACCGGCCACCGCGCCGAGGACATCGAGCGGCTGCGCTTCGACGCGGGCAAGCTGCTGCTACGCGTCGACTACGACGACCCGGGCTCCCTCACCACACTGGAGTCCACCGCCCGCGCGATCGACGACATGGCCGCCCGCCGGCTCCCCGTCTTCGTGGAGCCGTTCCTCAGCAGCCGCACCCCCGAGGGCAAGGTCAGCAACGACCTGTCCGCCGAGGCCGTCACCAAGTCCATCGCCATCGCCTCCGGACTCGGCGGCACCTCGGCCTACACCTGGCTCAAGCTCCCGGTCACCGAGAACCCCGACGACATGGCCGAGGTCATGGGGACCTCCACCCTCCCGGCCGTCCTTCTCGGCGGCGAGGTCGGCGACGACCAGGACGGGGCATATGAGAAGTGGCGGGGCGCTCTGCAACTTCCCACCGTGCGGGGTCTGGTGGTGGGACGGTCGTTGCTCTACCCGGCGGACGGGGACGTGGCCGCCGCCGTCGACACCGCCGTAGGACTGCTGTGAGGGCCTGATGACGAACCGCGAGCCGTACGCCGGGACGAGCAGCGGACCCCGCGTCCCGCAGGACACCACCGGCGACAGTGCATGGATCGTGCCTCCGCTGAACGGCGGATGCACTGTGGACGTCGAGAACGAGAAGTACCAACTCCCGGGCAGGGAGAGCGTGTTCAGTGGAGTCTGCGACTTCGCCCACGTGTCCCGTGCCGCCCGGGCACAGATCGCCTCCGGCGCGGAAGGCCGCTTTGCTTTGGCAGGAGCGAAGTGCGAGCGAAGACTCCCCGCCCGCTACGGCCCCGCGCCGGAGGTCCCGAACGGTTTCGGTCATCAGCGCGTATTCCCCTCGCGTGAGGGCGGATCCGACGCCCTCGCGCAGGATCGCTGATCCGCTTCCATCCGGCACCTACGGAGGGTTACCGATGACCTCAACGACGAGGCTCACGGTCGCACAGGCACTCGTCCGCTTCCTGTCCGCCCAGTACACCGAGCGCGACGGGACGCGCCACCGCCTGATCGGCGCCACCTGGGGCATCTTCGGCCACGGCAACGTCGCCGGGATCGGCCAGGCGCTCGTCGAGTACGGCGATGTCATGCCGTACCACCAGGGCCGCAACGAACAGGCGATGGTCCACGCGGCGGTCGGCTACGCCCGCCAGTCGGGCCGGCTGTCCACCCACGCCGTCACCACCTCCATCGGCCCCGGCGCGACCAATCTCGTCACCGGCGCCGCCCTCGCGACCGTCAACCACCTCCCGGTCCTGCTTCTGCCCGGCGACGTCTTCGCCGCCCGCCCCGCCGACCCGGTCCTCCAGCAGCTCGAAGTGCCGTACGCGGGCGATGTGTCGGTCAACGACTGTCTGCGCCCGGTGTCCAGGTACTTCGACCGGATCACCCGTCCGGAAGCCCTGATCCCGTCGGCCCTCCAGGCCATGCGTGTGCTCACCGACCCCGTCGAGACCGGCGCCGTGACACTGGCGCTCCCGCAGGACGTGCAGGCCGAGGCGTACGACTGGCCCGAGGAGTTCTTCGCCGAGCGCACCTGGGTGGTGCGCCGGCCGGGCGCCGACCCGACCGAACTCGCCGAGGCCGTGACCGCGATCCGCGGCGCCCGCCGCCCCCTCCTCGTCGCGGGCGGCGGCGTCCACCACAGCCGCGCCGAGGAGGCCCTCGCCGAGTTCGCCGCGGTCACCCGTATCCCCGTCGCCGCCACCCAGGCCGGCAAGGGCTCCCTGCGCTTCGACCACCCCCAGGACGTCGGCGGCATCGGCCACACCGGCACCGCCACCGCCGACGAACTCGCCCGCACCGCCGACCTGGTCATCGGCGTCGGCACCCGCTACACCGACTTCACCACCGCCTCCGGCACCCTCTTCGCGCACCCGGACGTCCGCTTCCTCAACCTCAACATCGCGCCCTACGACGGCCACAAGCTCGCCGGGATGCCGCTGATCGCGGACGCCCGCAGCGGCCTGATGGAGCTGACCGCGGCCCTGGACATGCACGCCCACCGGGTCGGCGCCTCCTACGTCGCCGAGTACACCGAGGACAAGGAGCGCTGGGAGCAGCGCGTCGACGCCTGCTACGAGGCCGACGAACCCGACGTACGGCCGACGCAGCCGCAGGTGCTCGGCGTCCTGGACGCGCTCGTCGACGAGTCGGACGTGATCATCAACGCGGCCGGCTCCCTCCCCGGCGACCTGCACAAACTGTGGCGGGCACGCTCGCGCGACCAGTACCACCTGGAGTACGGCTACTCCTGCATGGGCTACGAGATCCCGGCCGCGATCGGCGTGAAGCTGGCGGCTCCCGAGCGCCGTGTCTGGGCGCTGGTCGGTGACGGCACCTATCTGATGATGCCGACGGAGATCGTGACCGCCGTGCAGGAGGGCGTCGCGATCAAGGTGTTGCTCGTGCAGAACCACGGGTACGCGTCCATCGGCGGACTGTCGCAGGAGACGGGCGCCGAGCGCTTCGGCACCGCCTACCGCCACCGGGCGGCCGACGGCACCTTCACCGGTGCCCCGCTCCCCGTCGACCTGGCCGCCAACGCCGCGAGCCTGGGCATGCGGGTGCTGCGGGCGAAGACCGTCAGCGATCTTCGTGAGGCGCTCGCCGAGGCCCGCGGGGCCGACACTCCCACATGTGTCTACGTCGAGACCCAAACGGCAGACACAGTGTCGGGCCCGCCGCCCGCGCAGGCCTGGTGGGATGTTCCCGTGGCCGAGACCGCGACCCGACCGTCGGCGGTCAAGGCACGTGAGCTGTACGAACGGCACGTCTCGACCCGACGCCGCCATCTGCGAAGGAGTAACCGGTCATGACGAAGATCGTCAACCACTGGATCGGCGGCAAGACCGCCGAAGGCGCGTCGGGCACGTACGGGCCGGTCACCGACCCGGCCACCGGCGCGGTCACCACGAACGTCGCCTTCGCCTCGGTCGACGAGGTGGACGCGGCGGTCGCGGCCGCCAAGGAGGCATACCTGACCTGGGGCCAGTCCTCGCTGGCCCAGCGCACCTCGATCCTGTTCAGGTTCCGCGCCCTGCTGGACGCCCACCGCGACGAGATCGCCGAGCTGATCACCGCCGAGCACGGCAAGGTGCACTCCGACGCCCTCGGCGAGGTCGCCCGCGGCCTGGAGATCGTCGACCTGGCGTGCGGGATCAGCGTGCAGCTGAAGGGCGAGCTGTCGACGCAGGTCGCCAGCCGTGTCGACGTGTCGTCGATCCGCCAGCCGCTGGGTGTCGTCGCGGGCATCACGCCGTTCAACTTCCCGGCGATGGTGCCGCTGTGGATGTTCCCGCTGGCCATCGCGTGCGGCAACACCTTCGTGCTGAAGCCGTCCGAGAAGGACCCGTCGGCGTCGGTCAGGATCGCCGAGCTGCTCGCCGAGGCCGGGCTGCCGGGCGGTGTCTTCAACGTCGTGCACGGCGACAAGGTGGCCGTCGACCGCCTCCTGGAGCACCCCGACGTCAAGGCGGTGTCGTTCGTCGGCTCGACGCCGATCGCCCGCTACATCCACACCACCGCCTCCGCCAACCACAAGCGCGTCCAGGCGCTCGGCGGCGCCAAGAACCACATGCTGGTCCTGCCGGACGCCGACCTGGACGCCGCCGCCGACGCCGCGGTCTCGGCCGCCTACGGCTCCGCGGGCGAGCGCTGCATGGCCATCTCCGCGGTCGTGGCCGTCGGCTCCATCGGCGACGAGCTGGTGGAGAAGATCCGCGAGCGCGCCGAGAAGATCAAGATCGGCCCCGGCAACGACCCGGCCTCCGAGATGGGCCCGCTGATCACCGCCGTCCACCGCGACAAGGTGGCCTCCTACGTCACCGGCGCCGCGGCCGAGGGCTGCGAGGTCGTCCTCGACGGCACCGGCTACACCGTCGACGGCTTCGAGGACGGCCACTGGATCGGCATCTCGCTCCTCGACAAGGTGCCCACGTCCGCGAAGGCGTACCAGGACGAGATCTTCGGCCCCGTCCTGTGCGTGCTGCGCGCCGAGACGTACGAGGAGGGCGTGGCGCTCATCAACGCCTCGCCGTTCGGCAACGGCACCGCGATCTTCACCCGGGACGGCGGCGCCGCCCGCCGCTTCCAGCTGGAGATCGAGGCCGGCATGGTCGGTGTGAACGTCCCGATCCCGGTCCCCGTCGGCTACCACAGCTTCGGCGGCTGGAAGGACTCCCTCTTCGGCGACCACCACATCTACGGCAACGACGGCACGCACTTCTACACCCGCGGCAAGGTCGTCACCACCCGCTGGCCCGACCCGGCCGACGCCCCCACCGGCGTCGACCTGGGCTTCCCGCGCAACCACTGACACCCGGTGGGGGACCGTCCGCATTGCGGACGGTCCCACTTTTTTGTGCGCCCGAGCTGCGGTTCCCGCACTCGTGGAAGTCGCCCTGTATGCGGCCTTGAAGCGACGTTAACGCGTGAAAGCGGGCCCCGGGACCACGGATTCCGTAGGTGAACACCCATTGACGCGATGGTTTCCGTCGATGTTGCATCCCCCTCGTGACCGACACCCTCACCCCCGTCGAGGGCGCCGCAGTCGAGGCGTCGGACGGCCCCCAGAAGCTCAAGCGCTCCATCGGCGTGGTCGGCGGCACCCTGCTCACGCTCTCCTGCGTGACCCCCGCCTCCACCCTCTTCGTCGTCGTCCCCGACCTGTTCGGCTCGCTCGGCACCGCCACCGCCCTCACCATCGCCATCGGCTCGCTGCTGTGCGTCGCCGTGGCGTTCTGCTACTCGGAGCTGGGCACCCTCGTCCCCAGCGCGGGCGGCGAGTACGCGATGGTCTCCACGCTGGCCGGACGCCTCGCCGGCTGGCTCGTGTTCGTGCTCTCCCTGCTGGTCGTCATGGTCGTCCCGCCGGTGATCGCGATGGGCACCGCCGACTACCTCGCCCCGATCGTCCACCTCGACCCCGCCATGACCGGCGCCGGCGTCATGCTGCTCGCCACCCTCGCCGGTCTGCTCGACCTGCGCGCCAATGCCTGGATCACCGGCGTCTTCCTGGTCCTTGAGGTCATCGCCGCGGCCGTCGTGGCGGTGCTGGGCTTCGCCCACGCCGAGCGCGGCCCCGCGAGCCTGGTCTCGATGGAGGTGGCCGGCGCCGACGGGCACGCCGATACCGTGACGGCCCTGCTGGTCGTCTCCGGGCTCGCCATCGCCCTGTTCGTCACCCAGGGCTTCTCCACCGCCGTCTACCTCTCCGAGGAGTTGGAGAACCCCCGCCGCAACGTCGCCCGCACGGTGCTGGCCACCCTCGCGATCTCCGCGGTGATCATCCTGGTCCCGGTCGTCGCCATCACCCTCGGAGCCTCGGACCTCCAGGAGCTGACCGGCGGCGACCTCTCCGCCATGGTCACCGCCTGGTCCAACTCCGCGGTCGGCACCTTCGTCAGCCTCTGCGTGGCCCTCGCGATCATCAACGCGGGCATCGTCATGGTCATCCAGAACTCCCGCGTGCTGTACGCCTCGGCCCGTGACAAGGCCTGGCCCCGGCCGGTCAGCGACGTCCTCGCCAGGCTCGGCCGCTTCGGCTCCCCCTGGGTCGCCACCCTCGCGGTCGGGGTGCCCGGCGCGGCCCTGTGCTTCGTCAACCTCGACACCCTGTACGGCGTCACGGGCGTCTCCGTGACCGGCATGTACCTGCTCGTCGCGGTCGCCGCCCTGCTCGCCCGGCGCGGCTCGCACCGGCACATCCGCGCCTGGCGGATGCCGCTGTGGCCCGCGATGCCCGTCCTGCTCATCGTGGTCCTCGGCTACATCCTCACCCAGCAGGAGACCGCGCATCTGCTGTGGACCGGGGGCATCACCGCCGCCGCCACCCTCTACTGGGCCCTGTACCTGCGCCCGCGCCGCGACACCCGCTGGCTGGTGACGCTCCCGGAGGACGCGCGCACCTGACCGTCAGTGGAAGTCCCACGTGACGACCGAGCACGCCCCGTCGCCCTTGCCACCCGCACTGCGGTAGGTGGCGAGGGCGACCTCGTCCCCGGCCTCGATCAGCACCCACATCCCGTAGCACCCGAGCCGTCGGCCCAGCGCGTCCAGCCGCCGCACCAGGGCCCGCCCGATGCCCCGCCGCCGGTACGGCCCGGCCACCCCCAGTTCGTACAGGAACATCTCGGCGCCCTTGTCGGGGTGCACGGTCTCGACACCGCTGACGAAACCCACCGGCTCGCCGTCGACGTAGGCCACGAGGAGGTGGTGACCCCCGGTCCCGAGGAAGCGCTCGGCCCACTCGGGGCGCACCGGGTGATCGAAAAGGTGCTCTGCGGCGGCGACTTCGGCAGGGGTCGTGGCCCGGCGGATGTCCATGGGCCTTCGTACCACGGCTGGTGTACACGGGAGCCGGCTCGTACTTCCGTGGTAGGGGTGGCGGTTCGGCCTCCGGTAGACAACCTGCCGACAGGTTCGCCCCGTACCGTTGAACCATGGATCTTCGATTGCCCGGGCTCCGCGCGCTACGGGGGCCGCGGCGGCTGCTTGCCGCCGCGGCCGCTGTCGTCGTCATAGCCGGTGCCGGTACGTGGACAGCCGCGTCGGCCGACGACGACGCGCCCGCGGTGCGCCGCGCCGACCGGGTCATGGACATGGGCGACGGGGTGCGCGTCGACACCTCGTACTTCACCGCCGCCGAGAGCGGCCGCCGCCCCGCCGTCCTGCTCGCGCACGGCTTCGGCGGCAGCAAGGACGACGTAGGGCAGCAGGCCGAGGACCTCGCCCGCGACGGGTACGCGGTGCTGACCTGGTCCGCCCGCGGCTTCGGGAGGTCCACCGGCAAGGTCGGGCTGAACGACCCGAAGGGCGAGGTCGCCGACGTCTCCCGGCTGCTCGACTGGCTGGCGAAGCAGCCCCAGGTCGAACTCGACAAGGCCGGCGACCCGCGCGTCGGCATGGCAGGCGGCTCCTACGGCGGCGCGATCTCCCTGCTGGCCGCGGGACACGACGACCGTGTGGACGCCATCGCCCCGGCGATCACCTACTGGAACCTCGCGGACGCGCTGTTCCCGAACGGCGTGTTCAAGAAGCTCTGGGCGGGCATCTTCGTCAACTCGGCGGGCGGCTGCCAGAAGTTCGAGAAGCAGGTCTGCGCGATGTACGACCGGGTCGCCGAGTCCGGCGTTCCGGACGCGCAGGCCCGCAGCATGCTGGAGGAGCGCTCGCCGTCGGCCGTCGGCGACCGCATCAAGGTGCCGACCCTGCTGATGCAGGGGCAGTCCGACTCCCTCTTCCCGCTCGGCCAGGCCGACCGGGCGGCCGAGGCGATCAAGGCCAACGGCGCCCCCGTCGACGTCGACTGGATCTCCGGCGGCCACGACGGCGGCGACATGGAGACGGGCCGCGTCCAGGCCCGGGTGAAGTCCTGGTTCGACCGCTACCTCAAGGACGACAAGGGCGCCGACACCGACCCGGCCTTCCGCGTCACCCGCACCGGAGGCGTCGACTCCACCGACGGCCAGGCCCTGCTGCGGGGCGCGAGCGCCGACTCCTACCCCGGCCTGGAGAGCGGCCCGAAGTCCTTCCGCCTCAGCGGCGGCGAGCAGAGCTTCGCCAACCCGGCCGGCGCCGCCCCGCCCGCCGTGTCCGCCCTGCCCGGACTCGGCGGCTCCGGCGGTCTCTCCCAGCTGTCCTCGTTCGGCGTCGGGGTGTCCCTGGACTTCCCGGGCCAGTTCGCCGCCTTCGAGTCGGCGCCGGTCACCGGCGACCTGCGCATCACCGGCTCCCCGAAGGCCACCGTGCACGTGAGGTCGACCAGTAAGGACGCGGTGCTCTTCGCCAAGGTCTACGACGTCGGCCCCGGCGGCAGGCAGCAGGTGCTGCCGTCCCAGCTGGTCACACCGCTGCGTGTCGAGGACGCCCAGGCCGGCCGGGACGTGACGATCACGCTCCCGGCCATCGACCACGACATCGAGAGCGGCCACCGGCTGCGCCTGGTCGTCTCCTCCACGGACCTCGGCTACGCCTCGCCCCTCTCCCCGGCGACGTACACCGTCTCCCTGAAGGGCGATCTGACGGTCCCGACGGCGCCCGGCGTGGACACCGCCGCCGCCCCGCTCCCGGCCTGGGTGTGGTGGCTGCCCCTCGCGGGCGCGGGCGTCGCCCTCGCCCTGCTGCTGACGGCCCGCCGCCGCACCGCCACCCCCGCTCCCGACCCCGCGCTGGCCGACGTCCCGCTGCAGATCACCGACCTGAGCAAGCGGTACGCCGGCTCGCAGGACCGGTACGCCGTACGTGACGTGTCGTTCCGCGTCGAGAAGGGCCAGGTCCTCGGTCTGCTCGGCCCCAACGGCGCCGGCAAGACGACGACCCTGCGCATGCTGATGGGCCTGATCAAACCGGATGCCGGTGAGATCAGGGTCTTCGGCCACGCCATCCGCCCCGGCGCGCCCGTCCTGTCCCGGGTCGGCGCCTTCGTCGAGGGCGCGGGCTTCCTGCCGCACCTGTCGGGCCGGGAGAACCTGGAGCTGTACTGGCAGGCCACCGGCCGCCCGGCCGAGGACGCCCACCTCGACGAGGCCCTGGAGATCGCCGGCCTCGGCGACGCCCTGGCCCGCGCGGTGCGCACCTACTCCCAGGGCATGCGCCAGCGCCTGGCCATCGCCCAGGCCATGCTCGGCCTGCCGGACCTGCTGATCCTGGACGAGCCCACCAACGGCCTCGACCCGCCGCAGATCCGCGAGATGCGCCAGGTGATGATCCGCTACGCGGCGGCCGGCCGCACGGTCATCGTCTCCAGCCATCTCCTGGCGGAGGTCGAGCAGTCCTGCACCCACCTCGTGGTGATGGACCGCGGCCGCCTCGTGCAGGCCGGTCCGGTCAGCGAGATCATCGGCTCCGGCGACACGCTGCTCGTCGGCACGCCGGCCGCCCTGGAGGAGCCGGTCGTCGAGAAGATCGCCGCCCTGCCGGGCGTGGCCTCGGCCGTGCCCACCGACGACGGGCTGCTCGTCCGTCTCGACGCCGACGGCAGCGCGACGCGCCTGGTCGCCGAACTCGTCCGCCTCGAAGTGCCCGTCCAGTCGGTCGGCCCGCACCGCCGGCTGGAAGACGCCTTCCTCACCCTGATCGGAGGCTCCGCATGAGCACGCTCACCGAGCGCACCGAGGTCGCCTCCGGCTACCGGGCGGGCCGCACGCTGCCGCTGCGGGTCGAGCTGATCCGCCAGCTGAAGCGGCGCCGCACGCTGGTCATGTTCGGCATCCTGGCCGTGCTGCCGTTCGTGCTGGTCGCCGCGTTCGCGATCGGCGGCGAGCCGGACGGCGGCGGCAACCGGATCACCCTGATGGACACGGCCACCGCGTCCGGCGCCAACTTCGCCGCCGTGAACCTGTTCGTCTCCGCGGGCTTCCTGCTGGTCATCCCCGTCGCCCTGTTCTGCGGGGACACGGTCGCCTCGGAGGCCGGCTGGTCCTCCCTGCGCTATCTGCTCGCGGCGCCCGTGCCCCGGGCCCGGCTGCTGTGGTCCAAGCTCGTGGTGGGCCTCGGGCTCAGCCTGGCGGCCATGATCCTGCTGCCGGTGGTCGCGCTGGCCGTCGGCACGGCGGCCTACGGCTGGGGTCCCCTGCAGATCCCCACCGGCGGCTCGATCGACACGGGCACGGCGGCGCAGCGCCTGGTGGTGATAGTGGCGTTCATCTTCGTGTCCCAACTGGTCACCGCGGGGCTGGCGTTCTGGCTGTCCACCAAGACGGACGCCGCGCTCGGCGCGGTCGGCGGCGCGGTCGGCCTGACCATCGTCGGCAACGTCCTGGACGCGGTGACCGCGCTCGGCGACTGGCGGCACTTCCTGCCCGCGCACTGGCAGTTCGCCTGGGCGGACGCCGTGCAGCCCACTCCCGAGTGGTCCGGCATGATCCAGGGCACCGCGATTTCCGTAACGTACGCCCTGGTGCTGTTCGCGCTGGCCTTCCGCGGTTTCGCCCGCAAGGACGTCGTGTCCTAGGTCAACGGAAGATCACCCACCGGTCTCGACAGGTGTCCCCCGTGCCCCATTCGAGACTCATCCGCAACGCTCCGTAGCGCACGTTCCGGCCCCCTGGCCCGTCACAGTCACAGAAAGCCGACGTCAACGGACCCAGGGGGCACGGAAGATGGAGCGAGACCGCATACGAAACCTGCGGGGCACCCTGCTCGCGCTGACCGCGGCGGCCGGTCTGCTGCTCACCGGCTGCGGCGCGGGCGACGGCGACAACTCCTCCGCGGACAAAAGCAGCTACCCCACCGGCCGGCCGGCCCCCGCCCCCGGTTACGCCGACGGCGGCAGCACCGGCGGCACGGGCGAGCAGAAGAACGGCGACGACTCCGAGTCCCGGGAGTTCGCGCCGGCCCCCGACCACCTCTCCACCTTCGCCCTGGACGTCGACACCGCCTCCTACGGCTACGCCCGCCGCACCCTCGCCGACGGCCGTCTGCCCGACCCCTCGACGGTCCGCCCCGAGGAGTTCGTCAACAGCTTCCGCCAGGACTACGACCGTCCCGACGGCAACGGCTTCTCGGTGAGCGTCGACGGTGCCCGCACCGACCGCGAGGACTGGTCGCTGGTCCGCGTGGGCCTGGCCACCCGGCCCGCCGCCGACACCGGCGAACGCCCGCCCGCCGCCCTGACCTTCGTCATCGACATCTCCGGCTCCATGGCCGAGCCCGGCCGCCTCGACCTCGCCAAGGAGTCCCTCGGCGTGATGACGGACCGGCTGCGCGACGACGACTCGGTCGCGATCGTCACCTTCAGCGAGGAGGCGGAGCGGGTGCTGCCGATGACCCGGCTGGGCGGCGGGCGGGGCGAGGTCCACGACGCGATCGACAGCCTGGAACCCACGGACTCCACCAACCTCGGCGCGGGCGTGGAGACGGGCTACGAAACGGCTCAGGACGGTCTGCGCGAGGGCGCCACCAACCGCGTCGTCCTGGTCTCCGACGCCCTGGCCAACACGGGCGACACCGACGCGGACACCATCCTCGAACGCATCGCGTCCGAACGCCGCGAACACGGCATCACCCTCTTCGGCGTGGGCGTCGGCAGCGACTACGGCGACGCCCTGATGGAGCGCCTCGCCGACAAGGGCGACGGGCACACGGCCTACGTCTCCTCCTCCGAGGACGGCCGCGAGGTCTTCTGCGAGGACCTGCCGCGCAACATCGACCTCACCGCCCGGGACGCCAAGGCCCAGGTCGCCTTCGACCCGGCGACGGTCTCCGAGTTCCGGCTGATCGGCTACGACAACCGGCAGGTCGCCGACGAGGACTTCCGCGACGACAGTGTCGACGGCGGCGAGGTCGGTCCCGGCCACACGGTGACGGCCCTGTACGCGGTGCGCACCAAGCCCGGGACCGAGGGGCACCTCGCCACGGCGAGCGTCCGCTGGCTGGACCCGAGGACGCGGGCTCCGCACGAGGAGTCCGGGCGGCTGGAGAGCGGGTCCCTCGAGGACTCCGTCTGGAGCGCGAGCCCCCGGTTCCAGGTCACGGCCACGGCCGCGTACTTCGCCGACGCGCTGCGGCTCGGGGACGACCGCTGGAGCGCCCTGCCCGGCTCGGCACACCTCGGCGACCTGGCCGAGCGCGCCGACGGGTTGGCGAGCAGGACCGAGGACAAGGACGTACGCGGCCTGGCCGACGCCATCCACCGGGCGAGCGACCTCACGGGCCGGGGCTGAGCGCTGTCACAGGCATTGACCTTCGACTACGCGTGAGTAAGTTGACTCCCCGGTAAGTACGACGGGCACCGGGAGCCGACATGGGCGTACGCAAGGACCTGAAGCGGGCGAAGCGGCGGGGCGACCTGATGGAACGCGCCGCGGTCGAGGTCGTCAAGGACGAGCGGGGGATCGTCCGTGAGGCCCGTACGCCGCCGCTCGCACCGCCGTCGGCCTCCGGGACCACCGCCGATCTCCCGTACGTCAATGCCGCCGAGGAGCCCGACGCCGTCGTGCTGCGGCGCAGGCAGGGCGGCGACCCGACCTGGCATCCGGTCACCGCCGCCGCCTTCGCCCGCGAAGTCACCGCCGTGGCCAAGGGGCTGATCGCCGCCGGGCTCGAACCCGGCGGCCGGGTCGCCGTGATGTCGCGCACCCGCTACGAGTGGACGGTCCTGGACTTCGCCATCTGGGCCGCCGGCGGCCAGACCGTCCCGGTCTACGCCACCTCCTCCGCCGACCAGGTCGAGTGGATCGTCCGCGACTCGGGCGCAAGTCATGTCGTCACGGAGACGAAGGAGAACTCCGAGACGGTCGCGGCGGGCACCGCGGGACACGAACAGCGGCCGCGGGTGTGGCAGTTGGACGAGGAGGACGCCCTCGGCGCCCTCACCGCCCTCGGACGGAACCTGCCCGACGACGAGGTCACCGAGCGCCGCACGGCCCTCACCTCGGACACCATCGCGACCGTCTGCTACACCTCCGGCACCACCGGCAGGCCCAAGGGCTGCGTCCTCACCCACGCCAACCTCCACGCCGAGGCCGCCAACACGGTCGAGCTGCTGCACCCGGTCTTCAAGGAGGTCACCCGCCGGACCGCCTCGACCCTGCTGTTCCTGCCCCTGGCCCACATCCTCGGCCGCAGCCTCCAGATCGCCTGCCTGATGGCCCGCATCGAGATCGGCCACTGCCCGAGCATCAAGCCCGACGAACTCCGTCCGGCCCTGAAGGAGTTCCGCCCCACCTTCCTCGTCGGCGTCCCGTATCTGTTCGAGAAGATCCACGACACCGGCCGCGCGACCGCCGAGAAGATGGGCCGCGCCGCCTCCTTCGACCGCGCCGACCGCGTCGCCGTCCGCTTCGGCAAGGCCTACCTCGACAAGTTCCTCGGCACGGGCAAGGGCCCCGGCCCCGGCCTCTACGCCGCCTGGGCCCTGTACGACCTGCTGGTCTACCGCCGCGTCCGCAAGGAACTCGGCGGCCGCATGAGCTACGCCATCAGCGGCGGCTCCCCCCTGGACCGCGACCTCAACCTGTTCTTCTACGCCGCCGGCATCATCGTGTACGAGGGCTACGGCCTGACCGAGACGACAGCCGCCGCCGCCATCGTCCCGCCGCTGAGGCCCCGCCCGGGCACCGTCGGCCGGCCCGTCCCCGGCACGGCGGTCCGCATCGCCGACGACGGGGAGGTCCTCATCAAGGGCGGCATCGTCTTCGGCTCGTACTGGAACAACCCGGACGCCACCGACGCCGTGCTCCGGGGCGACTGGTTCGCCACCGGTGACCTCGGCGCCCTCGACGAGGACGGCTACCTCACCATCACCGGCCGCAAGAAGGACATCCTCGTCACCTCCGGCGGCAAGAACGTCTCCCCGGCCGTCCTGGAGGACCGCCTGCGCAGCCGCTCGCCGGTCGGGCAGTGCCTCGTCGTCGGCGACAACCGGCCCTTCGTCGGCGCCCTGATCACCCTCGACCCGGAGGCCCTCACGCACTGGCTCGCCGTACGCAGGATGCCCGCGGACACCCCGCCGGCCGAGGTGATCCGGGACCCGCGGATGCGCGCCGACGTGCAGAGGGCCGTCGACTACGCCAACGAGGCCGTCTCCCGGGCCGAGTCGATCCGCGCGTTCGTCCTGGTCGAAGGCGAGTTCAACGAGGACAACGGCATGCTCACCCCGTCCCTGAAGGTCAAACGGCACGCGGTGACCAAGGCCTACGCCGACGAGATCGAGACGCTGTACGGCAGCTGACGGCCCGTTCGGCCGCGCTCGGATGGTGCGACCGACGCGGATATGACTACCTATCACGTATGTCCCCTGACCGTCGCAGGTCCGCCCCCCGAGGGCTGGCGTTCCTCACCGCCTCCGTGGTCGCCGTGGCGGCCCTCGCACCCGGTACGGCCCTCGCGGCCGACGCCGCGTCCCGGCCCGACCCGCGCCGACCCGCACCCACGGCGTCCCCGGCACCCCCCGGCGGCGCCCACTCACCCAACGGCGCGCCCGCGCACAGCCCCGCCTTCGGCGCCTACCTGCACTACGGCCCGCTCGGGGTGAAGCGGATGCAGGAGCTCAGTCGCTGGCTGGGCGGCCAGGAGCCGCGCGTGGGGCACACCTACCTGCCGGGCGACCTGTGGGACAACATCGAGGGCGGGCACGGCTTCCTCGACAGCTGGGCGAAGTGGCGGCGCGCCAAGGCCGACCGGATGCTCGTGCTGAACGTGCCCATGATGGAACGCAACGAGGAGCACCTCCCGGACCGGGCCGTGCGCCGGCTGCTGCGGCGCGCGGCGTCCGGCGCCTTCGACGAGCACTTCGAGGTGCTGGCCGCGCGGCTGGTCGACCTGGGTGTGCCGGACACGGTCATCGTGCTCGGCTGGGAGATGAACGGCATCACCTACACCCACCGCTGCGGCCCCGACCCGGACAGCTGGAAGCGGTACTGGCGGCGCATCGTGAAGGTCATGCGCTCCGTCGAGGGACAGAAGTTCCGCTTCGACTTCGCCCCGAGCCGGGGCATGGACGCGATCCCCTGGCCCGAGTGCTACCCCGGCGACGACGTCGTCGACATCATCGGCATGGACGCCTACGACCAGCCGCGGGGCCTCGGCTTCGACGAGCAGGTCTCCGAGCCCTACGGCCTGCGGTACCACGTGGACTTCGCGCGCAGGCACGGCAAGCCGATCTCGTACCCCGAGTGGGGCCTGTTCCGCAACGGCGACAACATCAGGTACATGCTGCGCATGCTCGCCTGGATGGACGAGCACAAGCCGCTGTACAACACCATCACCGACTACTGCCCGCACGGCGTGTGGCTGTGCTCCGACAACCCCCGCGCCGCCGCCCTGTACCGCGTGCTGCTGTCCACCCCCTACCTGCCGCGGCCGAAGCCGGGGCCGTCGGCCCCCGCCGAGCCGGACACCGACCCGAAGCCGCCGTCCGACCCGAAGCCGGCCACTCCGGCCGCGCTGCCCTCCGAGCTGCCGCAGTGCACGCCGGTGGACCTGGACAAGGGGCTGAAGCAGCGGCTCGGCGACAGCCTCACCGTGTGCCTTCAGCGGGCGCGGAGCCGTCGGTGACCGCGCCCCGGCGCAGGATCTTCTTGGCCCGGCGCCGGGCGGCGTCCTCGGCCGCGGCCGCCGCCAGCAGCGGCAGGGTGCGGCGCCGGGCCAGCAGGAAGCGCTGGTTGACGACCGGCTCGGGGCACCAGCGGTACTTGTAGGGCTCGTCGCCGCGCAGCAGGCTCAGCGACCGGCGTCCGTCGGCGGCGGCGTGGTCGGCGGACGCGCGCAGCAGCATCGTCGCCACGTCCACCCGGCGCTGCCGCAGCTGCGGATCGAAGCCGTACATGTACATCCCCGCCAACGCCCCGGACAGCAGCGTGATGTTGACCGCCACCACCGAGCCGTCGAGCCGGAACTCCGACGTCGCGGCCTCACCGGTCCGCGTCAGCGGAGCCGCCGCCCGCACCAGGTGCTCCAGGAACCGCGGCCGCAGATGCTCGGCCGACACCTGCCGGCCCTCCCACTGCAGCCGGTGCAGTTCGAGGAGCCGGCCGAGCGCGGGCCCGGTCTCGTCGGGCTCCACGAAACGCCACTCGACGCCGATCCGGCCGAGCTGGTTGATCTTGCTGCGGATGCGCCGGGCACGCCCCGTCGGCAGCCGTCCCACCAGGTCCGTCATGGGCAGCGCGGGCAGCTCCAGGCAGATGGAGTCACGCACCCGCTGCCGCGGGCCGCGCCAGCACCGGTAGACCTGCTCCATGGCACCCCCGGGCCGCACCTCGCGGAAGTCGACCAGCGCCGAGCGGGCCAGCTCGCCCAGCGCGTCCGCGAGCGCCTCGGCGGCCGGCGCGGCCACCGCGTCGTCGATGAGCACGTCGCACAGGTCGGTGATGGCGCCGCCGATCGGCACCAGCGCCGGCAGCGGATGATGCACCCGCATCATCGGGGCCGCCGCCACCAACTCCTCGCCCCTGCGCACCAGGACGAGCCGCAGCCGGCCCGGCGTGCCGTACGACAGCCACCACGAGTGCAGCCACGCGTGACTCTGGAACGGCGTCGCCGACGGGCACGCCCGGTACAGGCGCTCCCACTCTCCGGCCAGCTCCGCGAACGCGCGCTCCTCGGTGCACACCTCCACCGAGAGCGCGATGACGGGCGCCGTCACCCGAGTGTTCCGTGGGTGTCGGCGGCGTTGGCCGGACCGGGCACCGACGCCCGGCCGGTGTCGTCGTCGTCCTCCGTCCGCCGCGGCCGGACCAGCAGCGAGAGGCCGCCCAGCAGACCGCCCGCGCTCGCGCCGACGAGCGCGGTCAGCGCCGGGGACGCGGACGACGGCTCGGTGGGCCGCGCGGCACGGGACAGGCGCTCCAGCTTGATGCCGGTGTCGTCCTTGGTGTTGTCCGCGTGCGTCAGCAGGGCCCGGGACACCGCGTTGGCCATGTCCACCGCCTGGCCGGGGTTCGTCGAGGTCGCCGAGACCGCGACCATCGGCGCGTCCGGGGAGGTCGCTACGTCGACGCTCTCGCGCAGCGTGGACGCCGGCACGCCCGCCCACACCTGTGCGTCGCCGAGCACCGCGAGCTGCTTGGCCACCCGGCCGTAGGCCTGCGCGAAACCGAGCGCGTCGGTGCAGTCGGCGTCGGTCCTGCCGTTGGGCACCGCGACGACGGAACTCGTCGCCGTGTACTGCGGCGGCCGCAGCTGGCCGTAGGCACCACCGGCCACGACACCGATCAGCGCGCCGGCCGGCAGCCACCACCACGACGGCAGCCGCCTCATCCGTGAACGGTCGAAGAGCTGGTCACGCCCAGCGGGGTTGTCCGTCATGAGGAACTCACTTCCAGGTTCGAGCCGGACAGAGCGGCCGTGTACAGATCCATCAGCTGTCGTGCGGTGGCCGCGATGTCGTAGCGGCGTACGGCGTCCGGGGCGCTGCGCTCGCCCGGTCCCGCCGCCCGCAGCCGCAGCAGTTCCCGCGCGTACGCCCCGGCGCCGCCCGCGACCCGCCGGGCACCGGGCGCCGCACCCGGCGGCAGGTCCTCGACGGCGGGGCAGCTCGCGTACAGCACGGGGAGCCCGGCCGCCAGCGCCTCCACCACGGCCAGTCCGAAGGACTCCTCCGGCGACGGCGAGGCGAGCACGTCCATCGCGGCGAGCAGGTCGACCAGGCCGGGCGCCTCGTCGTGGGGGCCGGGCAGGCCGGGGCGCTCGCCCGTCATCAGGACCCGGTTGGAGACGCCCAGGTCCCGTGCGGTGCGCCGCAGCACGTCCTCCTCGGGACCGCCGCCGACCAGCAACAGCCATACGTCACCGGGCAGCAGCGCAAGCGCCCGCACCAGCAGGTCGAAGCGCTTGCCCGGGGTCATGCGTCCCACTCCGCCGACGACGAACGCGTCCTCGGGCAGCCCGAGGAACGTGCGGGCCACCTCGCGGCGCGCGGCGTCGTAGCGGAAGCGGGGCGCGTCGATGCCGTTCGGGATGACGCGGATGCGCTGCCCGGGCACGCCCCAGTGCCGCAGCCGCTCGGCCACCGTCGGGGAGACGGCCACCGTGGCGTGGCCGAGGCGCTCGCCGGCCAGGTACAGCCCGCGTACGCCCGCGGTGCGCGGCCGGCCCTCCAGCCGGGTCGCGCCGATCGAGTGCTCGGTGGCGACGACGGCCCGTACCTTCGCGAGCCGCGCCGCGACCCGCCCGTACAGACAGGCCCGGTACAGGTGGGTGTGCACCAGGTCGTAGCCGCCGTCGCGGATCAGCCGGGTCAGCCGGGGGAGGGCGGCCAGGTCGCGGTTGCCGGTCATGCCGAGGTGGGTGACGCGCACCCCGTCGGCGGTCAGGCCGTCGGCGACCGGGCCCGGGTTGGTCAGCGTCACCACGTCGCACTGCGCGGGCAGGTGCCGCAGCAACAGCCGCAGCTGCTGCTCGGCGCCGCCGACGCCGAGGCCGGTGATGACGTGCAGGGCCTTCACACGGACTCCAGCGCACGGCCGTAGACCCAGGCGAGGCGGCGCTTCAGCTCCAGCCGGACGGAGGAGTCGGCCTCGCCGATGTGGATGCGCGGCAGCGCGAGGTCGCCGGAGCCGGCCGGGCCGGGGGTGATCGCGCAGCCGTAGCGGTACCCGGCGTGGCGCACGGCGTCGATGGCCCGCTCGTCGAGATGGCCGTACGGGTAGCAGAAGCCCTCGACGTCCTCGCCGGTGATGTCGGCGAGCCGGTACCGGCTCTCGGCGACCTCGGCGTGCAGTTCGTCGTCGTGGGCCCGGGTCAGGTCGATGTGGGTCAGACCGTGCGAGGCGATCTCCATGCCCGCGTCCGCGGCGAAGCGGATGCCGTCCGCGTCGAGCAGGGCCTTGCGGGGGCCGCTCTGCTCCCAGGAGTTCTCGCCGTCGAGCAGCCCCGGCAGCACGAACACGGTCGCCGTGAAGCCCCAGCGGTGCAGCACGGGCAGGGCGGTGGTGACGAAGTCGGTGTACCCGTCGTCGAAGGTGAGCCCCACCAGGCCGCGCTCCAGGCCGAGGGCGCGCGCGTCGAGCAGCTCGCGCACGCTCACCCCGCGCAGGCCGCGGGCGGCCATCCAGGCGAACTGCCGCTCCAGGCGCCCGGGGGTGACGGTGATGTCGTACGGGTCCTCCGGGCAGTTCGAGACGGAGTGGTACATGGCCACCCAGGCGGCGGGCCGCCGCTTCGGGCGTCCCCCGGTGACGGGGGCGGGGAGGGGTTCGGCCGCGGGTGGCGCGGCGGTGATGTCAGCGACCATGGCGGAGCCTTCGTGTGACGGAGCTACGGACGGATTGCGTGACAGGAAGCAGGAGGGAGCGGGCACCGGCCGCGTCGAGGGCCCAGGCCAGCAGCAGGAAGACGGCGCTCACGCACAGACAGCAGGCGGCGACGGCGGCCGCGGGGGAGTCGAACTGCCGCACGCACAGCAGCCCGGCGCCGGTGGCGCAGACGGCAGCGCGCACCGGCCGGGACAGTTCGGCGACGACCCGGCGCACGCACACCGGCACGGCACGCGGGCCCAGGCCGAGCAGCAGGAGCAGCGCGGTGAGGGTGATGCCGGCCGCGTTGGCCGCGGCGATGCCGCGCGCGCCCCAGGGGTCCACGGCCCACAGGCTGATGCCGGCGGTCGCGAGCGCCCCGGCGCCCATCGCGCCCAGCGGGAACCAGGTGGTGCGGCCCGTGGAGAAGTACGACCGCACGAGCGCCCCCACCAGCGTCTGGCCGAGCAGCCCGAGCGCGTACACCCGCATGACGGCGGCGGTGGCGGCGGTGTCCTCGGCGGTGAACGCGCCGCGCTGGAACAGCAGCCGGACGAGCTGCGGCGCACCGGCGACGACGACGGCGGCACCGACCAGCACCAGACAGGCCATCAGCGCCAGATCCCGCTCGACCCGTTCCGTCGCCCGCTTGGTGTCGCCCTCGGCGATGGCCCGCGCCACCACCGGGAAGGTGACGACGCACACCATCATCGACAGCGACATCGGCAACTGGGCTACCTTCTGGGCGTAGTTGAGATGCGAGATCGACCCGGCGGGCAGCCCGGAGGCGAAGTACCGCTCGACGAGCACCTGCGACTGCCGGCACAGCGCGAACAGCAGCACGGCGCAGACCAGCCCGAACGCCACGGTCCGGCCGCCGTCCCCGTCGTGCGGGGACGCCGGGACCTGAACCTCGGCCGACTGCCCGGGCCGCCGTGCGATGCGCCGCCACAACGGCGGTGCCTGTACGGCGGCCATCAGGCACCCGCCGAGCGCGACGCCGAGCGCGGCGGCCTGTACGCCCCACCGGGCGCCGAGGGCGAACATCGCGGTGATGATCGCGAGGTTGTAGGCGATGTAGATGGCGCCCGGCGCGAGATAGCTGCGGTGGGCCCGAAGGGCTGCGCTGAAGTAGCCGGCGACGCCGAAGCTCAGCACGCAGGTCGCGGTGAGCCGGGTGCAGGACACGGCCGGCGACGGGTCGGAGAGGCCGGGCGCGAGGAGCGAGACCAGCATCGGCGCACCGGCCGCGAGCAGCGCCGCCGTACCGGCCAGGGCCAGACACAGCCGCGGCAGTGAGGAGGAGACCAGGGCCCGTACGGGGTCGGGGGAACCGGGCCCGCGGGCCGCGCGGCGAGCCAGCGCCACGCTGAACGCCGGCACCAGCACGAACGCCATCCCGTCCTCGATCAGCAGCGTCGACGCCATCTCCGGCACCGTCCAGGCCACCAGGAACGCATCGCTCTCGGCCCCGGCCCCGAACAGATGCGCCAACGCCTGATCCCGCCCGAGCCCGAGCAACGCCCCGGCCATCGACAGCGCGGCGGACAAGAGGGTCGCCCGCGCGAGGAAGCGCCGGGTGGGGGCGCTGGGGCGCCGGGGGGCCGGGGGCCGGCGGGTGGAGGCGGGTGGAGGAGGGGGCTTGACGGGACGTGGGCGGGGGGCGCCGACCGTGCGATCGGCGCCGTCCCGCAGCGGGGGCAGGCCGTTCGCGGTGGCCGTGAGGTCGGGGAGGTCGTGGACCGGGCGCGGGGTGCGTACCCGGGCACTCGGGGTGCACGGATCGGCCGGGGACGTGCAGGCCGCCGCGTCGGCCCTCAAACCGCCGGTCGAGGTGGCGGCACGGGCACGGGCGCCGTCGGTCGTCGCCGGGCCGGGGGTCATCGTGCCGCCGGTTCGGCGGTCGGGGCCGGTTGCGGGGCGGGCGTCCTGGCCGGTTCCCTGGCTGCGGTGGGGGTCAGTGCCCACCACGCCGCCAGGCCGAAGGAGATGGCCGTGAGGACCGTGGAGGGGCCGCCGATGTCGGCGTAGAGGAAGTTGACGAGCTGCCAGAGCAGCAGGCCGCAGACCGGCAGCGCGCAGTCCGGGGCGGGGCTCCCGCCGCGCCGCAGCCGGCGCAGGGCGGCCACCAGCAGCGCCAGCCAGCTGCCGGCGACCGTGATCAGGCCCAGCATGCCCTGCTCACCGAGGAGCAGCAGATACATGTTGTGCGGGGACAGCAGCGGCTGGCGCCGGTAGGCCTGGCCCGCCCCCTCCGTGTCGCTGCCCGAGGACAGCGCGAGCGAGGCATGGCCGTCCCGGTGCGCCGGGAACGCCTTCAGTCCCACGCCGGCCACCGGGTGCTCGCGCCACATGCCGGCCGCCGCCGCCCACATGGTGTAGCGGTCGATCACCGACTGGTCCGGCGCGTCGGTGACCTGGGTGATGCTGGTCAGCCGCTCCTCCAACGCCGTCGCGCCCAACCCGAGCCCGCCGACCAGCAGCACCGAGGCCGCGGTGACCGCCGCGAACACCTTCGCCGCCCGCCGCACCCCGGCCATCAGCAGCTGCGCCCCGCAGGCCAGCGCCGTGGCGATCCAGGCGCCCCGGCTGAAGGACAGCGCGAGCGGCACCGTCAGCACCAGCGCGCATCCGGTCG
Source organism: Streptomyces sp. bgisy027 (assembly GCF_057710365.1). Classification (NCBI taxonomy): domain Bacteria; kingdom Bacillati; phylum Actinomycetota; class Actinomycetes; order Kitasatosporales; family Streptomycetaceae; genus Streptomyces; species Streptomyces sp. bgisy027. The sequence goes on along the minus strand of NZ_JBYIVZ010000002.1, from coordinate 155,312 downwards.
CCACGAGCTGCTGCCGCCGGTCCCGCGCCGCGAGCGCGAGCCCGGTCGCGGCGACCGTGCCGAGCGCGACGACGGTGGCCATGCCCATCACGTCGGACGGCCCGAACGTGCCCACCGCCCGGATGAACGCCCCCTGATACGACGCCCCGGTCCCGGTGAGGTACTGCTTGACGCCGATCGCCCCCTGCCACAGGGCGAGCCCGACCAGCGACCACATCAGCAGCCGGGCTCCGCGCCGGTCGCGCACCAGCACCAGCACGGCGAGCGGGATGAGCACGAACACCTGGAGGTACCGGGCCAGTCCGGTCACCGCGTCGGCGGCGGTCGCGGCACCCGCCGCGGCGACCGCGATGCCCACCACCGGCAGCCCGAACACGACCGCCGCGGTCCGCGTCAGCGGCCGCCGCGCCCGCAGCACGGTGTCGACGACGGCCCACAGCACGACGAGCGCGGAGGCCGCGTCGGCGGGCGTCGCGGAGCCGCCCGGCACGACCGGCAGCCCCAGCAGGACGACCACCGCCACGACCGGCAGCACGGACAGGACGGGCCGCAGGGAGCGCACCCGGCGCCGCACCGAGGGCGGCAGCGCGGGCGCGGGGCGGACCGGGGCCGTCGTGGAAGTGCTCACCGTGGCTCAGCTCCCCGTCGGCCGTACGAACTGGGCCGCCGTGCGCAGCAGGATGCAGATGTCCTGCCACAGCGACCAGTTGTCGATGTAGGCGTTGTCGTAGCGGCACCGGTCCTCGATCGAGGTGTTCCCGCGCAGCCCGTGGACCTGCGCCAGCCCGGTGATCCCCGTCCGCATCCGGTGCCGCGCCGGATAGCCGGGATGCGCCTGGCTGAACTCGGCGACAAAGAAGGGCCGTTCGGGCCGGGGCCCGACCAGGCTCATGTCGCCGCGGAAGACGTTCCACAGCTGGAGCAGTTCGTCCAGCGAGGTGCGGCGCAGGAAGTGGCAGAAGCGGCTCATGTCCTGCTCGTCGGCCACGCTCCAGCGGGTCGCCGCCTCGTGCGCGCTGGCGGGCCGGTGGGTGCGCAGCTTCAGCATCGTGAACGGCCGCCCGTCCTTGCCGATCCGCTCCTGCCGGAACACCACACCCGGCCCGTCCAGGACCCGCAGCACCAGCGCACAGGTCAGCAGGACCGGCGCGACCAGCACCAGCAGCGCACCGGACAGCAGCACGTCCAGTGCCCGCTTGCCCGCGCTGCCGTGCCGCCGCGCACCCTGCGGCCGCAGCAACCGGACGGAGAACCCCGCCAGATGACCGGCCCCCGCCCGGTTCCCGCTCACGCCGTACGACGGCGGATCGGCGTCCAGCTCCCACAGCGCGCACCCGTGCGCGGCCAGCGCCCGCAGTACGGCCGCCTTCTCCACCCGGGTCGCGGCCCCCACCACGAGGACCGTGCGCACACCGTTGCGGACCAGCGCCCGCCGCGCCTCCAGCGCGGTCGTCAGCACCGGCGGCCCGAGCTCGTCGTCGCTCTCGCCGAGGACCTCCGGGTCGTCGGCGACGAGGCCGACCGGCCTCACACCGCAGGCCGGTCGGCGCAGCAGCGCGGCCGACACCCGCCGCGTCGCCGCGAGCGGGCCGACCACCAGCACCGGGCCGGGCCGCCGCCGCAACGCCCGGCGTCGCAGCCCGTGCACGGCCGCGCGCCCCGCGACGGCGGCCGCGCAGTGCACGGCGACCGCGGCGGCCAGCACCGCCAACGGGACGGACCGCAGCGGGGAGAGCGCCGCTACGGCGGCCCATCCCACGGCGATCCGGGCGCAGACGGCGGGCAGTTCGTCGAGCACGCCGGTGACGGCGGAGGTGTCGTAGAGGCACGCCCGCCGGTTCAGGCACAGCACACCGAGCGCGAGCAGGGCGACGACCAGCGGATATCTGTGCGGCGCCGGCAGCATCAGGGCCCCCAGGAGGGCCGCGCCCCCGTCGACGAGCCACAGGGCCGTCCGGAAGCTGCGGGCGGCGGGGCGCGGACGGCGGGCTCCCCGCCCGGCGCCGCCCCGGCGTCCGGCGGCCTGGCCACGGGGGGCGAGGACGGAGACGGCGCCCCCGGGGGCCTGCGGCCCCGCGGGCGAGGCGACAGTACTTTCCGCGGTCATGTGGTGATGCACTTTCTGCCCTCGTCGGATCCGGACATCTGCGTGGCGGTGAGACCGAGCAGCTCGCGGTACACGTCGGTCACCGCGTCCGTGGTCTGGCGCAGATCGTGCGCGCGCAGCACGTGCGAGCGGCCCTGCGCGCCGAGCGCCGAGCGCAGCGGCTCGTCCCGCAGCAGCGTCGTGAGCGCCCGCGCCAGCGCCCCGGGGTCCTCGGACGGCACCAGGCAGTCCGGCCGATGGGCGGCGGGCAGGCTCTCGGCGGCCCCGTCCACGTCCGTGACGACGACCGGCCGGCCGCACGCCATGGCCTCCAACGGGGCGAGCGCCATGCCCTCCCAGCGGGACGGCAGGACCACGACATCGGCGGCCCGGTACCAGACGGCGACGTCCGGCGTCCCGCCGGCGAACCGCACCGACGCGGGCGCCGACGCGCGCAGCCGCCCGGTGTCCGGGCCGTCACCCACGAGCACCAGCCGTGCCCCGGGGACCTGTTGCTCGACCTCGGGCCAGGCCCGAAGGAGCACGTCCTGACCCTTTTGGCGGCACAGCCGCCCCACGCACACCACGAGCGGCCCCGCACCGGAGCGCGCGCTCTCCCCCTCCGGCCGGAACCGGTCGGTGTCGACGCCGTTGGGGACCACCTGCCAGCGGGCGGAGATGCCGGCCCGGTATCCGGTACGCCGCTCGGCCTCGCTCACACACAGCACCCGCTTCGCCCAGCGCGCCCCGAACCGTTCCCAGGCCAGCGCCACCCGGGCGACGGCTCCGTCGGCGGCCTCGAACGACCAGGCGTGCGGCTGGAAGACGGTGGGCAGGGCGCCGCGCACCGCGAGCCTCGCCGCGAGCCCGGCCTTCGCGCTGTGCGCGTGCACCAGGTCCGGCCGCACGTCGCGCACCAGCCGCGACAGCCGCCGTACCTCGCCCGGCAGCCGGAGCCCCGGCGAGCGGGTCGCGTCCCAGCGCAGGACCCGGCAGCCCAGCGCGCGTACGTCGTAGGCCAGCGTGCCGCCCCTCGGACAGACCACGCTCACCCGCAGCCCCGCGGCGAGTTGTGCCGCGGCCAGGTCCGTCACGACCCGCGCCACACCCCCCTCGACGGGCTGGGCGACATGCAGGATGTGCGGCGCGATGCGCATGACCGAAGCTGCCCTTCCGAAGAAATGAGTCCGAACCAGTAACACGATGTGTGGCTCGCGTTCCCGATGTAAGATCCCGCGCCTGTTCGAGAGGGTCTGCGCTTCAACCGGCTTCGTGGGTTCAGCAGATAAGCAGTACCAGCCACTTATCCATATTTATCTTCTATCCGGTCAACAGTGTTGGAGCGGCAGCGTTTTCCGGGTTGTTTCCCGTGCGGGACCACCCGTTCGGAGTCGTCGTCCGGTGTGGTTTTCAGAATGGTCTGTTCGGAGTGGTGAGCGGTTGCGGGCGCGCCGTGCCGGTTTAACGGTGATCGCACGATCCGAAAACTCACTTCGAGGTGAACTCCATGCCTTCAACGAACACCCGGCACCTCGCCACTTCCGCCCTGTGCGCGGCACTCCTGCTGGGCACGGCGGCCGCACCGGCGCTCGCCGCCCCACCGGACTCCGGGCGTACGGCCGTCCGAAGTCAGACCCCGGCCCTGGCCGGCCTCGGCACCGCACTGACCCCGGTGACGCACCTGCTGAACAGCTCGGTCTACGCCGACGACGACCCGCTCACCGAGGCGGAGGCGAAGGAGCTCGCGGACGCCGTCGCGGAGGCCCGGAAGGAGATCGACGCGGCCCTGAAGGAGGCCGAGCAGGCCCGCAAGGATGCCGAGCAGGCCAGAATGGACGCCCTCGCGGAGGCCCGGAAGGAGATCGACGCGGCCCTGAAGGAGGCCGAGCAGGCCCGCAAGGATGCCGAGCAGGCCAGAACGGACGCCCTCGCCGAGGCCCAGAAAGAGATCGACGCGGCCCTGAAGGAGGTCGAGGCGGCCAAGAAGGAGGCGCTCGCCGAGGCGGCAGCGGCAATCGCGGAGGCCACGGCGGAGACGACGACCGTGGCCACGACCGAGACGGCCACCGGGACATCGACCGGTACGACGACCACGCAGACCAGTGAGTCGGCCTCCCAGACGACGAACTTCACCTCGGACGCCCTCGGCGTGCTCGGCAAGACGCTCAGCGACCTGCTGAGCGCGCTCACCTCCCTCGGCTCCCAGGAAGAGGTCGACACCAGCGCCGACAACGTGCTCACGTCCCTCGTGAACGTCAAGGTCGCCACGCAGCTCGACCGCGAACTGCCCGTAGCCTGAACCTTGTGACCCGTTGTGCCGGCAATGCCCGGCGCAACGGGTCTTTTCGTATGAGTTCCTGCAACTTGAGAGCGCAGAGTTTCCCGGGGGGTCCCCCTCTCGTTAGCCCGGGAGAACGAGGACCGGTTTTACCTGGAAAGGACCACGATGAAGAACCTGAAGGCTGCTGCCGTAGTCGCCGGCTCCATTGCCATTGCCGGCGCCGCTGTCCCCGCCTCCGCGGTGGACATGTCGGGGCAGGGCCTCGTCGACAACGGTAAGACGGTCGCCCGTAGCCTCCCCACCGCCGCCAAGCTGCCGACCGGCTACGTCGGCAACAACGTCAAGCGCACGGCGGACAAGGTGAAGACCGGCGTGAAGGATTCGGGCATGGTGAAGACCCCCGTCTTCGGCGGCACGCTGCCGAACCCCGTCGACGGCCAGCTGCTCGGTGGACTTCCGCTCAACAGGTGAGTTCGCGGCCCATCGGCTCGCGCTCGGGGCCGGCTCCGCATCCCGCGGAGCCGGCCCTTCGCCATGTCCGGCCCGCCGGATGTGACGGAGTGTGATTTTCGGCGGCCTCGTTGGGCCGAACGGACGACTCCGGGTGACCACGGGTGAGATGGTCGCGTTGGTCCATGTGAATGGGCGCTCTTTCCTCCTTGCCGGCGCTCTCGAAATGTCTGTGGGCCCTGTCCGCTCTCCGAGGCGGACGGGGCCCACAGCTTTTGCCTGGAACGCGGCGAGGAACGCCGATGGCGGCCCACCGGGAATCCGGCGGACCGCCATCGAGTGAAGGACTGATCAGAACAGGAAGCCGCCGATGTACGGGGCCTTCTGCTGCTGGTCGATCTTGGCCGTGTTGCAGGCGGCGTAGTGCGAGTTCGGCGCCACGACGCCACCGAGGACGGCGCCGTTCGACCACGGGGCGAGGCAACGGCCGTCGATGACGGCACCGTTGACGATGGCGAGCCCCTGCTGCGGGTCGTTCACGACGACCGGGGACCCCGAGAAGCCGCTACCGCCCTTGACGGTGGTGGTCTCGGTGTCGGCCGCGGCGGCGCCACCGGTCGCGAGGACAATGCCTGCGGCAATGGCGGAAACAGCCATAACCTTGTTGCGCATGAGTTGAGCCTTTCCGGGCTGCGATGGGGGGTACCTGCTTCGAATTGCTCGAAGCAGGAGTCAGAACAGCAGTCCGCCCTTGTAGGCGGCCTTCTGCTGCTGGTCGACCGTCGCCGTGTTGCAGGCGGCGTAGTGCGAGTTCGGCGCGGGGACGCCGGCCAGCACGGCACCGTTCGACCACGGGGCGACACAGCGGAGGTCGGCCACGGTGCCATTGACGATCACAAGGCCCTGCTGCGGGGCGTTCACGACGACCGGGGACGCCGAGAAGCCGCTGCCACCCTCGACCCGGGTGACGTTGGTGTCGGCCGCGGCGGTGCCGCCTGCCGCGAGGGCGATGCCTGCCGCGAGGGCGGAAATGGCCGTAACCTTGTTACGCATGGGGAGCGCCTTTCGGGGCTGCGTTGGGGGATTCACCTGCTAATGCTCGGGGCGATGCTCAGAACAGGAAGCCCGCGACGTACGGGGCCTTCTGCTGCTGGTCGACCTTCTCCGTGTTGCAGGCGGCGTAGTGCGAGTTCGGCGCCGCGACGCCACCGAGGACGGCTCCGTTGGACCACGGGGCGACGCAGCGGCCGTCGATGAAGGTGCCGTTGATGACGAGGACACCCTGCTGCGGCTCGTTCACGACGACGGGGGAGGCGGAGAAGCCGCTGCCGCCCTTGACCGTAGTGGTGGTGCCGCTGGTGCCGTTGCTGCTGTCGCCGTTGCCGTAGCCGCCCGCGGAGGCGATGCCGGCGGTGCTGACGACGGTGCTGAGGGCGAGGGCCGTGATGACCGCGAACTTCTTGGGCAACTCGGTTCCTTCCTGAATTCACGGTTGCGCACGCTTACGAAAAGGAAACCCGTATATGCATGCATAAGTCACGGCGGGAACATTCAAACGCGGGCAGATTCCATCGGATGGCGCAACGTGGTGTGCCATGCGGTGGACACGGGTTTCCGTCCATTGCCGGAACGGGCTCTCCCCAAGAATGGCGGCCGGTGCATCCGAATAGATTCAGGACGGCCGCCGACATACGTCCGGCCCACCGGCGAGGGGAAGGCCGGTGGGCCGGACGATGGTTCACGGGTGCCGGTGGGCCGGCGGGCCCGCCGCGCGCGGATCTGGAACTGCGGGTCCGGATCCAGCGTCCGGGCCTGCCGACGGTCTCCGGCCGCCGAGAACCGGATCAGAGATGGGGAATTCCGGGTCCGGCCTTCGCCGGTACGGCCGACTCGTAAGGATGCCGGGCCGTCACTTGCCGGGGAGCAGGGTGCCGAGACCGGCGGCGGTCGGCGCCTTCAGCGGGCGGACCTGCACGGAGCCGCTGCCGGCCGGGTTCTTCACCGGAATCGTGGGCTTCTTGACGGCGCCCGGGTCCATGCCGTCCAGGTAGATGCCGGACATCGGGCTCGTGCTGTTCTTGTCGAACGCGCTGCCCTTGGCGACCCCGCCGTCACGGGCGAGCCGCGTCACCGTGTCGGCGGCCGGCACGACCGCCGGGGTGACCTTGGTCGGGGACATGAGCCCGAGCGGGCTGCTGGGAAGTCCCGAACCACCGCCGACGGCGGCCGACGCCGCGACAGCGGAACCGCCCACAAGACCCGCACCGATCGCCAACGCCGCAGTGGTGAAAACTGCCTTCTTCATGATTCACCTCGCTTGAAAGTACCTCTGATCCGACGGTTGGAGAACATAGCAGTCCATCGGCACTGCAAAAGCGACGCGTTACTCCATACGCGTGAAAGTCGGCGAGGTGAAGAATGTAATGTGCAGAGGCATTCGGAGGGATTGGCGTCTGGTCCTCGGAGTAATTCATCCTATGGTGCTTCCGGATCGGCGGGACCACCTGCATGATCGGAAATATGAAATTCAGCGCTCTCCTCGACATGTTCACCGGCGGCGATAAATCTACGCCGCCCCGGACCCCGCCCGGATCGCTGATCTGGGCGGAGGAGTTCGACGCGCCCATCGCCTGGGGCGCCCGCTGGGTCGGCGACCGCACCAGCGCGTTCCGCTACTGCGACCACAACCCGGACGACAACAAGCTCGACTGGCTCGACCCCGCCTGCATCACCGTCTCGGACGGCGTGGCCACCTTCACCGCCACCCCCGACGGCCGCCCCCTCGAGAACGGCCGACCGGCCTGGCGCACCGGGCTGCTCACCACCGAGTACTCCGACGAGGGCTTCCGGGTGCGCACCGGCGACCTCGTCGAGACCCGCGTCCGGCTGCCCTCGGGCATGGGGGCCTGGCCCGCGCTGTGGACCTGGAAGGACGGCGAGAACGAGGTCGACAGCTTCGAGTACCACCCGGACAACCCGCACCTGCTGGAGCTGTCCAACCACGTCAACCACGCGGCGACGTACTTCACCGACGCGGACGCGGTCGCCCCCGGCCGCTGGGTGACCATCGGCACCCGCTACGGCGCACGGTGCGTCGAGTGGTTCGTCAACGGCGAGCGGGTCTTCGCCGACGACACCGGCGTCGGCCATGACTGGTCGGCGTATCTGATCCTGAACCTGTCGCTGAGCGCCGGCGAGCATCACCCGGCGCCCTGCGGCCCGGACCCGGTCACCTTCGACGTGGACCATCTGCGGGTCTACCGCTGACCGCGTCGCCACGATCCCCCGTTCGGGCGGCGGGCCCGATGGTCGTCGGCCGGTCGGGTGCGAGCGTGCCGGAAGGTGCCGCGGGCCGCCGATAAGGTCGCGCGGTGGTCCCTAACTCACGTGCCGGTGCCGGCCGGGCGTTCGCCCTGCTGGTGGTGATCTGCGGGGCGGCCGGACTGGTGGCCTCCTGGGTCATCACCCTCGACAGGTTCAAGCTGCTGGAGGACCCCGACTTCACCCCGGGCTGCAGTCTGAACCCGGTGGTGTCCTGCGGCAGCGTGCTGGAGAGCGACCAGGCCGAGGCCTTCGGGTTCCCCAACCCGATGCTCGGCCTGGTGGCCTACGGCATCGTGATCTGCGTCGGTGTGAGCCTGCTGACCGGGGTCACCTTCCCGCGCTGGTACTGGCTGACCTTCGCGGCCGGCTGTCTGTTCGGGGTCGGGTTCGTCTCCTGGCTCCAGTTCGAGTCCCTGTACCGCATCAACGCCCTGTGCCTGTGGTGCGCTCTGGCCTGGCTCGCGACGATCCCGCTGTTCTGGTACGTGACGTCCCTCGTCGTGCGGGCCGGTTTCCTGCCCGCGCCGCGTCCGGTGCGGGCCTTCTTCGAGGAGTTCACCTGGGTGCTGCCGGTGCTGCACATCGGCGTCGTCGGCATGCTGATCCTGACCCGGTGGTGGGACTTCTGGACAAGCTGACCATTGCTGCAGCCGGGGCGACACGGCCGTACGGATGCCTCGGTGCGGACGGCTCGGCGCCCGGAACTGCTACTCGTACGAAGACCGAACCGTACGAGGAGTGAGCGATGGCCGTCAGCGCAGGTGGGGTTCCGGTGGGCGGGGTCCCGGGCTCCAACGCCCCCGCGGGCAGCGGGTCACGGGCCTGGACGCGGCGGGAGGCGGCGCGGCTGCTGCTGGCCTCGTCCGCCCTGGCGCTGGCCCCCGTCATCACCGCCTCCCGGCCCTCCCGTTCCGCCGACCGGCCGCCCGGCGGCGGTCCCTTCGACGAGACCTACCGGGGCCGCCGTATCCAGGGCAGTCCGGTCTCCCACGGCGGCCTCAGCGCCCTCGATGTCGCCTGGCACGTCACGGTGGACGGCCGGCCGCTGCATCTGATGCGCCGGGCCGACGGCACCTGGCTGAGCATGGTCGACCACTACAGCTGGTACGGGACCCCGCTGGAGGCGACCCGTGCGGCCGTCGACGAGCTCGGGCCCCGCGGACAGCTGCGCCAGCTGGCTCCCGGGCCGTTCGGCGGCGGACATCCGCACAGGGAGGCACAGCATGGTGTACGTGCGTAAGAACGTGAGCAAGCTGACGCGCACCGAGCGCCGGCGGTTCGTCGAGGCAATGCTGACGGTCAAGCGGCGGGGCGAGTACGACGAGTTCGTACGGCTGCACATCGCGCACTTCGTCGGGGACGGCGACCGGGGCCTGCGGGCCGCGCACATGACGCCCTCCTTCCTGCCCTGGCACCGCATGTTCCTGCTGGACCTGGAGGACGCGCTGCGCCGCGTCGACGACTCGGTGACGGTGCCGTACTGGGACTGGACGAAGGACCGCGGGACCAACTCGCTGCCCTGGACCGACGATCTGCTCGGCGGCAACGGGCGGCCCGGCGACCGGCAGGTGATGACCGGGCCGTTCGCCCGGGCGACGGGCGACTGGACCATCAGGGCCAGCGTCACCGCGGGCGACTTCCTCACCCGGGACCTGGGCCGCTCCCGCAGCCCGATCGGCCTGCCCACCAAGGCCGATCTGAAGCAGGCGCTGGACGACCCCGTGTACGACGTCGAGCCCTGGAACTCGACGGTGAGCAGGGGATTCCGCAACAAGCTGGAGGGCTGGGGCCGCGGCCCGGAGTCCTGGCGCAACCACAACCGGGTGCACCGCTGGGTGGGGGGCGCCATGCTCGGCGGCGCCTCCGTCAACGACCCGGTGTTCTGGCTGCACCACGCCTTCATCGACATGCAGTGGACCCGGTGGCAGCAACGCCATCGCAACCACCGCTACCTGCCGGACAGGCCGCCCGGCCGCGGCAGCGTCCAGTACCGGCGGATCGTCGCCCGGCACGAACGGCTCCCGCCGTGGGACGTGACACCGGACGACCTGGAGGACGTGTCCCGGATCTACCGGTACGCGTAGGAGAAAGCCGCTCCGCGACCGGCGCCCGGGTCGATCAGCCTCCGCGCACGGCAACCGGTCCCACAAAACAACCGGTCCGGCTGTTCGCCGAGCGCTTCGGTCCTGAACGGGCCTCGTCCTCGCACGCCGGTCGGGCCGAGCCCTGTCGACCGGCGCCGAGAGCGCCTGACCCGGGTGTCAGGGCAGCCGGCGTACCGGCGAACCCGCCAGGTAGGCCTGGATGTCCTCGACCGCCTGGCCGTAGTACGTCGCGTAGTTGGCCTGCGAGACATAGCCCAGGTGAGGGGTGGCCAGCAGGCGGGGGGCCGTGCGCATCGGGTGGTCGGCGGGCAACGGCTCGACGTCGAAGACGTCCACCCCGGCTCCCGCGATCCGGGCCTCGTCGAGGGCGGCCAGCAGGGCGTCCTGGTCGACGATCGCCGCGCGTGAGGTGTTGATCAGATACGCCGTCGGCTTGAGCAGGGCGAGTTCGGGTGCGCCGAGCAGGCCGCGGGTGCGGTCGCCGAGGGCGAGGTGGACGGAGACGAAGTCGCTCTCGGCGAGCAACTCCTCCTTGGAGGAAGCCAGATGGACGCCCACCTCGTCGGCGTACTCCTTGGTGAGGTTCTGGCTCCACGCGCTGACGTGCATGCCGAACGCGAGGCCGATGTGTGCGACCCGGCTGCCGATCTTGCCCAGGCCGAGCAGGCCCAGGCGGCGGCCGTGCAGGTCGGCGCCGACCGTGCTCTGCCAGGGGCCGCCCGAGCGCAGCGCGTCGTTCTCCTGGACGAGGCCGCGGGCGAGGCCCAGCAGCAGGGCCCAGGTGAGTTCGACGGGCGGTGCGGAGGAGCTGGCCGTGCCGCAGACGGTGACGCCGTGCGCCTCGGCGGCGGCGTAGTCGATGACGGTGTTGCGCATGCCGGAGGCGATCAGCAGCCGCAGCCGGGGGAGCCGGGCCAGCAGTGCGGCGGGGAAGGCGACACGTTCGCGCAGTGTGACCACGATGTCGAAGTCGGCGAGGGCCGCGGCCAGCGCGTCCTCGTCGGGGAGGTGGGTGGTGAAGGGGACGACCTCCACGTCGTCCGCGAGCGGCGACCAGTCGGCGGCTCTCGTCGCCGCGTCCTGGAAGTCGTCGAGCACAGCACAGCGCAGCCGCACGGTGGTTCCTTTCGTGGCCGGGGCGGACGACCGAACTGGAACGACTGTACGGAAGCGGGGCGGGTACGGCCGATTCGGGCCGGTGAGTCGTGAGAGGGGAGTTCCGAGCGACCAGACCGATCGGTTTGGTCACCGGTGTGCGTTCGCTAACCCTGCGTCACGGACGCGGCGGGTGCCGGGGAGTTCGCCTCGTACTCCTCGAAGACGCGCTCGCCCCGGTCCGGCGAGAGGTCGAGGGCGGCCAGCAGGGCCGGCGTGGAGATGCTCGGCAGGACGTGCCGCAGCAGGACGGAGACGCGGCGGCCGAGATCGGCGCGGTTGCAGCCGGCCTGGCTCATCGCCTGGACGCCGGCGAAGGCGCCGGTGAGGAACTCGGCGGTGTCGGTCACGTCGATGTGCGGCAGGAGTTCGCCCTGGGACCGTGCCTCGGTGAGGATCTGCTCCAGCTGTTCGGTCCAGGCACGGAACGCGGCGTCGCGGTCCAGTTCGCGTGCGCCCTGGTCAAGGGCGAGGGAGACGCCCGCCTGCACCAGCGGATCGTGCTGCAGCCGGTGGGCCATGACCATGCCGTGGTCGACGAGCTTCTGGAGCTTGCTGGATCTCTCGGGGAGCCGGTCGAGGGGCAGTTGGGCCTCCAGTACGCCCAGCGCGACCTCCTCCTTGGAGGAGAAGTGGAAGTACAGGGCGCCCCGGGTGACGCCCGCGCGGTTGAGGATCTCCTCCACCGTGGCCGAGGCGTAGCCGCGCTCGCCGAACACCCTCGCGGCCGCTTCGAGGATCGAACGCCGGGTCCTGATCGCACGGTCCTGCTGGGCCATGGGTCCCTCCACCGTGTGCATGAAGCGCATTACGCCGCGTATTGAAAAGAAAACCGGATCACACGTATGTTACTCGTCGGGCGGGGGTGACTCGCTCTGGCGAATGAGCTCGGGGGGAGCCATGGACCGGGTGCGATCTCTCGACGGAACCGCACGGGACGAGCAAACCACAGAGGCTGTCCGGCCCGTCCCTGCAACGGTCGCATGGCACACGGGGGTTACCGGCGAGCAGGTGCACCGGCCGGACCCGCGGGACGCCTTCCCGGTGGCCTGGCGCCGGCTGGACGACACCCACTTCCAGGTCAGGGCACGATGGCCGCGCAGGCACCGGTTCTTCTCCGAGGTGGCCGGGCGCTTCCAGGACCCGCTGCTGATACCGGAGACCCTGCGGCAGGGCTCGATGCTGCTGGCCCACGCCGCGTTCGCGGTGCCCGTCGGGGACCGGTTCGTGATGCAGCGCATCCGGTACTCGACCTCGCCGGCCAGGATGCTGCTCGACGACGCGTCCGAGGACGTCGTCGCCGACATCACCTGCGGCGACGTACGGCGCCGGGGCCGGCGGCTGGCGGGCATGCGGTGCGCCATGGTGCTGCGCCGGAAGGGCCGGGTCGTCGCCACCGCCGACGGACGGCTCGACTGCGTCTCGGAACGGGCCTACCGCCGACTGCGCGGTGAGCGGCTGTTCCTGACCGGCTGTCCGGTGCCGCTGCTGCCGGGCCTGCCGCCGCAGGCGGTCGGTCGTGAGGACGCCGCCGCCGTCGTCCTGGCCCCGTCCCCGCGCCCCGGGGCCTGGCAGCTCCGGGTCAACACCGCGCATCCCACCCTGTTCCGGCGGCCCGACGACCATGTGCCGGGCTTCGTCCTGCTGGAGGCGGCCCGGCAGGCCGCGACGGCTTTCTCGCTCTTCCCCGGCCGGATGGTCGTCACCGACATGGACATGGTCTTCTCCCGGTACGCCGAACTCGACAGCCCCTGCTGGATCGAGGCCGACGCCCTGACCGAGGGCGACCCCGACCCGAGCACGGTCAGGGTGCGCGGCCTCCAGGACGAGGGCGAGGTCTTCCGCTGTACCGTGACGGTCGCGGCGTCGGAGTCCGCCGTACCGCCCCTCGACCGCTGCGGCTTTCGCGGCGGGCCCGGCGCCGAGCGCTGACGGTGACGAACGGACCGTCGGCCGAGAGGGAGGAACCCACCGTGTCAGCACGCATCCTCGTCACCGGAGGAAGCGGCTTCATCGGCCGGCATGTCCTCGCCGCCCTCGGGGAGTCGAGCGGTGTCACGCCGTCCCGGGTCCGGCTGCTGCTGCGCGATCCCGCCCGCCCGTCGGCGGGCGGCGCCCCTCAGGCGGACGTCGTACGGGGGGACCTCGCCGACCCGGAGTCGCTGCGCGGGGTCTGCGACGGCGTCGACGTCGTCCTGCACTGTGCCTCGTACATCGGTGACGACGAGCGGCGCAACGAGACCGTCAACGACCACGGCACCCGCGCCCTCGTCGAGGAGGCGGCGCGTGCCGGGGCGGGCCGGGTCGTGTACGTGAGCACGGCCGCGGTGTACGGCCGCGGGCCCTTCACCGGTGCCCTGCCGGGGGAGTTGCCGCTCGCGCCGGCCTCGCCGACCAGCCGTTCCCGTGCCGCCGCCGAGCGGCATGTGCTGGACGCGGGCGGGGCCGTGCTGCGCCCGCACCTCGTCCTCGGGGCCGGCGACCACTGGGTGGTTCCCGGGCTCGCCGCGCTGCTGGGCGTGCTGTCGGCGGGGCTCAAGGAGTGCGCGGCCCGGCATTCCGCGGTCGACGTGCGGGCGTTGGGGCGCGCGGTGGTCGCCGCCGGGCTGTCGGACCGGGACCTCGTGGGCGTACACCACGTCAACCACTCGCAGCCGGTGGACTGTTCGGAACTCCTCGACACCGTGGCGGGCCGGCTCGGGCTGCGGCTGCCGGGTGCCGCCGTGGACATCGACGAGGCGCGGGACCGGCTCGCCGGGCAGCCGCGCGCACTGCACCACCTCGGCATGCTCGCCGTGGACCACTGGTTCGCGGACGACGGCTTCTGGGCCGGCGTCGGCGTCGACCCCGGAGCGGGGTTCGCGGAGAGCCTGGCCGAACACGCGCCGTGGTACCGGAAGTTCCTGGCCGGCTGAGCCGGGGATCATGCGCTTCCCTCTTCCTTGAACCCTCGTTCCGTATTTCCCGACCTCCCCTTCCTCCTCGACACGCAAGGTCTTCGTGAACACCAAACGCGCACTGACGGACAAGATCGCACTGGTCACCGGAGCCGGCCGGGGGATCGGCAGAGGCATCGCCGAGCGGCTCGCGGACGACGGGGCGCTGGTCGGCGTCCACTACGGCCGCAGCGAGGCCGCCGCACTGGACGTGATCGCGGGCATACGCGACAGCGGCGGCCGGGCCTTCCCGGTCGGGGCGGAGCTCGGGGTGCCCGGTGACGTGGACGCCGTCTTCGCGGCCTTCGACGCCGGTGTACGGGAGCAGACGGGGGCGGCGGGCGGCGCCGAGGGCACGCTCGACATCCTCGTGAACAACGCGGGCGTGAGCGGTTCGGGACCGATCGGGAAAGCGGACCCGGAGGTCTTCGACCGCATGATCGCCGTGAACGCCAAGGCTCCCTTCTTCCTCGTGCAGGGGGCGCTGACGCGGATGCGGGACGGCGGGCGGGTCGTCAACATCTCCTCGCTCGCCTCACGACGCGCCTTCCCGGAGTCCGTCGCGTACGCCATGTCCAAGGGGGCGCTGGACACGATGACCCTGGCTCTGGCGAAGGAACTCGCCGGGCGCGGCATCACCGTCAACACCGTCTCGCCCGGGTTCATCGAGACGGACATGAACGCCCGGCGCCGGGCGACCCCCGAGGCGCGGGCCACCCTGGCCGCGCGCTCCGCCTTCGACCGGATCGGCCGCCCCTCGGACGTGGCGGACGTGGTCGCCTTCCTCGCCTCCGACGACTCCCGGTGGATCACCGGCCAGTACCTCGACGTCAGCGGGGGCACCGATCTGTGACGGCGGCCCGGACCTCACGGCGCGGACGGGCCGGCGGGGGTGGGCGGGCCGGCGGGGGCCGGGACGCAGCCCGTGTGCAGGGCCGTGGCCGTGGCCGTGGCCGTGGCCGTCGCCGTGGCCGTCGCCGAGGCCCGGTGCGCCGCGTCCGTGCCCGCCGGGTCCAGCCTCGGCAGGGTCCTGGCCGTTGCGAGCGTGGGCAGCAGCAGTTCCCAGAACGCCGTGAGGGTGGCGCGGGACAGCCACTCCGGATCGGACCTGCTCAACACCTCGTACCCGACCGTCGAGGCCACCAGGGCAGCCGCCATGTGCTGCTGGGCCACGCCCTGGGCGAGGGTGCGCCCGTCTCCGGCCTCGGTCAGGAGCTGCTGCACACAGCACTGCCACTCCTGACGCAGATCGAGCCCCGTGTCCGGCTCGGTCTCGCAGCCGAGGACGAAACCGGCGCGTACGACGGTGCTGCGGCGGAGCAGATCGGCCAGCGCGTGCGAGACGTCGACCAGGGCCTGGAGCGCGCTGGTGCGCCGGCCGTGGACGAGGCGGGCGGCTCGGCGCAGCGAGTGCGAGGCCTCGTTGCGCAGGGCCTCGGCCAGAGCGGCCTTGTTCTCGAAGTGGAAGTGCAGCGCGCCGGAACTGACCCCGGCCTCGGCGCTGATGACGGACAGCTTCGCCTTGTCGTAGCCGTGCCGCAGGAACTCCCCGGCCGCCGCGAGCAGCAGCGCGTCACGGGTGCGGGCGGCTCGTTCCTGCTTGATCATCGTCGGCCTCTCAGCCGCACCGCGATTTCCCTGATGCTCACTTCCGGCTCCTCCCGTTCCTATCCGGGTGAAGAGGGGTGATGGATCATAACAAACCGTTCTGACGGTTTGTCAGCCTCCAGTCCGGCGACCGGGAAGGCGCCTTCGGCCTGCGAAGTCGCGCGAAAACGACGTCATTTGCGCGTCACGCTGTTTCCGGCCCGGTCAGCCACCTGAGCGGGCGGGATCCCGTCGTTCAGCCACTTCGTCAGGCGCGCGTTTCGGTTGTCGTGGACACGCCGTCCGGTGGGCGACTCGAAGACGTGCGGGGGCAGTACCGCCTTACGCGCGCTGCGCCACGCCCTACGGATGACGGAGCCGGCGAGGACGCCGCCCGACTCTCCCTGGAACAGCAGGTCACCCGGCTTGAGGCCGTCGTCCTCGATGTGCTGCCGAAGGATGCGGTCAGGGCGAGCGGCCGTCCACTGGCTGACGCCGAGGACTGGATCTTCGACGCGTATTCGACACGGCCGGCCGCGACAACCCGGTGACAGCCGGACAGCCCCGGATTGTGCCCTTGATCGTCAAGAGGGCGTCCGGGGCTTCGCTGAGACCCCCAGGATATGCCCTGACCAGCAAAAACGCCCTCCCGAAGGAGGGCGGAGACTGGGCGCCCCCGGCAGGACTCGAACCTGCGGCCAAGCGCTTAGAAGGCGCCTGCTCTATCCACTGAGCTACGGGGGCCGGTGTGGTGGCCTCGTTCGTGGTGCCCGGGTGTGGGCCGATCCGTGACGTTGCCGGGGACAAGGATAGGGCTCCCGCATCCGTGTCCCTGTTGCTTCGCCTCCGTGGCTCGATGTGGAGGTTCGGTGAAGCGGTCCTGATAATCGCAGGCAGGTACGAATCGTGCACCGCTTTTGGCCTCTCGCGCACCGGGTGTTGTGCACTCGTTATGCCTGGACTGTGCCCGTGCCCCAGTCGCCCCTTCCGTCCCTTGTGTCCTGTCGGCGCGCAGACATGCTCATATGCTTCAGAATTCCCCTAAAATTGGGCATTCTTCGCATGTGGTGACCTTGGACGTACGGCCTCAGCTGCTCGACGCACTTTCCGCCCTGCGCGACCGTGTCGCGGCCGCACGCTTCCCGCTGCCCCTCGCGGGAGCGCCACGCGCGCGTGCCAACCGCGACGAACTGCTCGCGCAGCTCGACGACTACTTGGTGCCCCGCCTGAAGGAGCCTGAAGCACCCTTGCTTGCCGTGGTGGGCGGTTCCACCGGCGCCGGCAAGTCGACGCTCGTCAACTCCCTGGTGGGCAGGCGCGTGACCGAGGCGGGCGTGCTGCGCCCGACGACGCGGAACCCGGTGCTGGTCTGTCATCCCGAGGACCATCACTGGTTCAGCGGGATGCGCGTACTGCCCGACCTCACACGCGTGTGGGTGCCCGAACCCGACCCGGCCGAGGAGCTGATGCTGCCCGGCGAGGACAGCGAACGCGTGCTGCGGATCGAGACCGCCGACACGCTGCCGGCCGGCCTCGCCCTCCTCGACGCGCCCGACATCGACTCCCTCATCGCCGACAACCGTGCCCTCGCCGCCGAACTGATCTGCGCCGCCGACATCTGGGTGATGGTTACCACGGCGGCCCGGTACGCAGACGCCGTCCCCTGGCATCTGCTGCGCACCGCCAAGGAGTACGACGCCACCCTCGTTAGCGTCCTCGACCGGGTGCCCCACCAGGTCGTCTCCGAGGTCTCGCGCCAGTACGGCGCCCTCCTCACCAAGGCCGGCCTCGGCGAGGTGCCCCGCTTCACCGTGCCCGAGCTGCCCGAGTCGGCCTGGGGCGGCGGGCTGCTGCCGGCCACGGCGGTGGCGGGGCTGCGCACCTGGCTCGTCCACCAGGCCCAGGACCCCGCGGCACGCGATCACGTCATGGCCCGCACGGCGTACGGCCTCCTGGACTCCCTCAAGTCCCGCATGCCCGAGCTCGCCAGCGCGGCCGCCGCCCAGTACTCGGCGGCCCTGCGGCTCACCGCCGCCGTGGACAGCGCCTACGACAGCGAGTACGCACGCGTGCGTGGCCGCCTCCAGGCGGGCGCCGTGCTCGCCGGGGACGCTCTCAAGCGCTGGCGGGCCTTCCCGCTCGACTGCACCGCAGGGGAACTCCTCGACTCGCTGGTGGAGAGTCTGAGCACGCTTCTGCTGTGCGCGGTCACCGCCGCCGACGAGCGCGTCGACGACGCCTGGCAGCGCGAACCGGCGGCCGCCGCGCCCGAGCTGACCGACCGTGACCCCAGGCCGACGAGTGTCGAGCACCGCATCGGCATGGCGGTACGGCGCTGGCGCCGCGAGCTCGAGGAGTACGCCGAGGACGAGGTGAGTTACCTCGACCGCAGCGTCGCCCCGGACCCCGAGGTGGTCACCGCCCTCGTCGCCACCGCCCTGCTGGGCAGCCGGCGGGCGCGGTCCGCGGGGGAGGGGCTCGCCGAGCGGATCGGGGCGCACGGGGCGCTGCGGCTGCGCGACCGGGCCGGGCGGCTGCTCACCGAGCATCTGGACCGGGTCATGCACAACGAACGCGAGCGACGGCTCGCCCCGCTCGACTCCCTGGAGGTCCACCCGGACCCCCAGGCCGAACTCATCGCTGCGCTGTCCGTACTGCAGAAGGAGAGGTGACCGGTGACCGCCGTCACTGACCATGACCACACGGAACACGCCGATCAGCAGGAGGACGGCCTCACCAAGGACGACGAGCGCGTGAACGACACCCCCATGGAAGGCGCCGCCGAGAACCCCCTCCCCGTGCGGGCACCCCGCACGGAGGCGGAGCAGCCAGTCGAGAGCGAGGGCTCCGTGGCCGCCGACGAGCAGGACAGACGCAAGCTCTGGAGAAGGTCGGCGAAGCGGGAGGGCCGGCCGAACGACGTCCACGCACGCGTGGAGGCCGACGACCCGCCCGCGCGTGAGGACGTCCCCGACTCGGGCGACGCCCGGAAGAGCGAAGCCGACGCCGCCGCGCGCCCGGCCGTGCCCGAGCCCGGCGGCCCCAAGCCCGACAGCCCCAAGGCCGACAGCCCCAAGGCCGACGGCGACACGCCCTCGCGGGGGAGCGCCACCGACCCGGGCGCCCGCAAGGAGGCTCGCAGGGAGGGCGGGACCGCCCGTCGCAGGGAGCCCGTTTCCCGTACGGAACCCGCCCCTCGTACGGGTGCCTCGTCCCGTAGGGAACCCGCTTCCCGTACGGATTCCCCATCCCGTACGGATTCCCCATCCCGTACGGATTCCCCATCCCGTACGGAACCCGCCTCCCGTACGGATTCCTCGCCCCGTACGGACCCCTCCACCGGCGTGGAGTCCTCGACCCCCTGGGACGACGGCCTGATCGCCCGGCGGGTCAACGAGGCCGCCCCCGTGGAGCAGCCTCCCGTCGTGGAGGCGCGGGCCTCCTCCGGGCCGCAGCAGTCCGTGACGCCCCTCGCCTACGACGGGGCGCTGCGGTCGCGGCTCGACGCGCTGCGCGAGCTGGTCGGGCTCTCGCGCACCCGGCTCGACGGCAAGACGCTCGCCGAGGCGGGCCGGGTGCTGGACGAGGCCGCCGCGCGGCGCAGGCTCTCCGGGCAGCACACGGTCGTCGCCATCGCGGGCGCCACGGGCAGCGGCAAGTCGCAGCTGTTCAACGCGCTCGCCGGGGTGACCATCTCGGAGACGGGCGTACGGCGGCCGACGACCTCCTCGCCCCTCGCGTGCAGCTGGAGCGACGGCGCGGCGGGCCTCATCGACCGGCTCGGCATCCCGCCCCGCCTGCGGCGCCGCCCCGCGCAGAACGCGGCCTCGGACGGGCAGCTGCGCGGGCTCGTCCTGGTCGACCTGCCCGACCACGACTCG
This sequence comes from Streptomyces sp. bgisy027, assembly GCF_057710365.1. Lineage (NCBI taxonomy): Bacteria > Bacillati > Actinomycetota > Actinomycetes > Kitasatosporales > Streptomycetaceae > Streptomyces > Streptomyces sp. bgisy027. Next base: position 135,507 of record NZ_JBYIVZ010000002.1, on the reverse strand, counting down.
GCGGCCGTACAGCACCGCGAGCAGGTGGACCGCGTCCTGGCGCTCGTCGACGCGGTGATCTGGGTCGTCGATCCGGAGAAGTACGCCGACGCCGTGCTGCACGAGCGCTACCTGCGGCCCATGGCCGGGCACGCCGAGATCATGTTCGTCGTCCTCAACCAGACCGACCGGCTCCCCGGTGAGGCCACCGACCAGGTCCTCGACGACCTGCGGCGGCTCCTCGACGAGGACGGCATCGCGCTGGGCGAGCACGGCGAACCGGGTGCCGTCGTGCTCGCGCTGTCCGCGCTGACCGGCGACGGCGTCGGCGACCTGCGGGAGGCGCTCGGCGAGTTCGTGACCGAGCGTGGCGCCGCGGCCCGCCGGATCTCCGCCGACGTGGACTCCGCCGGGCTGGGACTGCGGCCCGTGTACGCCGCGCGGCGCCGGACCGGGCTCAGCGAGGAGGCCCGGGACGAGTTCTCGGCCCGGCTCGCGGACGCGATCGGCGCCACCGCCGCGGGCGAGGCCGCCGAGCGGGCGTGGCTGCGCAACGCCAACCGCGCGTGCGGGACGCCCTGGCTGCGGCTGTACCGCTGGTACCAGGACCGGAGCGAACCGCCGACGGGACGGCTGTCCCTGCGGACGCAGACGGACGAGGAGGCCACCGCGCGCCAGCGCGTCGAGCAGGCGGTGCGCACGGTCGCCGACCGGGCGTCCGCCGGGCTGCCCGCGCCGTGGGCGCAGGCGGTGCGCGAGGCGGCCGTACGGGGCGCTCAGGGGCTGCCCGAGGCGCTGGACGACCTGGCCGCGCGCGCGGGGCTGCCGCCGGGGCGCCCGCCGCGTCCCGGCTGGTGGCCGGCGGCCGTTCTGGTGCAGGCCTCGATGACGATCCTGCAGATCGTCGGCGGGCTGTGGCTGGTGGCGCAGATCGTCGGCGTCATGGAGCCCAACCTGGGCGTGCCGGTGCTGCTGATGGTGGCCGGCATCGTCGGCGGCCCGTTCGTCGAGTGGGGCTGCCGGATGGCGGCACGAGGACCGGCGCGACGGTACGGCACGGACGCGGAACGACGGCTCAGGGAGGCGGCGGCCGGCTGCGGTCGGGCCCGGGTGCTGGATCCGGTGGCGGCGGAGCTGCTGCGGTACCGGGAGGTCCGGGAGCAGTACGGGCGGGTCATGGGGGTGGGGTCCACCGGGAGGTGAGCCTGGGCGCCGCCGGGCGTGGATGTGTGCGGACACCCGTGTGGGTGACGGAGATATCCACAGGCGGGCGGTGATCCACAGGGCTCCGCGGGCTCGGCCCGACGGAGGCAGTCTGGTTTCGCGGCGATCGCGACGGATGCGGTCGACCGCGGTGACGGCGGCACACCCGGTACGTCCCGGTGCGCCGCCGTCGGGTCGGACGCAGCCGTACGGGACGGGCCCGTCGGCGTATCCGCCCGGTGCGAGCGGCCGGGTGAGGGAGGGGTTCGCGATGAACGAGACGATCGTCTGCGCGGTGGGGAACGTGGCGACGCAGCCGGTGTACCGGGAGCTGGCGACGGGACCGTCCGCCCGCTTCCGGCTGGCGGTGACCTCGCGCTACCTGGACCGCGGGAAGAACGAGTGGACCGACGGCCACACCAACTTCTTCACGGTGTGGGCCAATCGCCAGCTCGCCACGAACACCGCCGCCTCGCTGAACGTCGGCGACCCGGTGGTGGTGCAGGGCAGGCTGAAGGTGCGCTCGGACGTGCGCGAGGGGCAGAGCTGGACCTCGGCGGACATCGACGCGCTGGCCATCGGCCACGATCTGGCGCGTGGCACCTCGGCCTTCCGACGTGCGTCGAGGCCGGAAACGGCGGCCGGCGCGGCACCCGCGCAACCCGAGCCGGACTGGGAGACGCCGGCCCCGGCCGACTCCGATCCCCAACAGGGCGTGGAACCAGCGATGGTGACGTGACGTCAGTCACTGTGGAGGCCTGACCGAACTGCGGCTTATCGATGAATGCGCGCCGAACGGCCCCGGTGGATTTGTCGATAAGCCCTGCTCGCGAGGGATCTTGGCGATAACGATTCCGAGTCGGATCGGCCCGACGGCGGGATCCCCGGGAAGCGCGGTGCGCGGCGTACTTAGGATGCCGGGCATGGCTCTCGGGGCTTACGAGTCTGCTGGTGGGACCTTCCCCCACGTCAACGGGTCCTGCGCGAAGGGGAATTCTGTGTTTGCTGCGTTCTCAGCGCTGTCGGCGCGTGGGCGAGGGGCGGCGCGTCTGGCCGCCGCGGCCCTGGCGTCCGGGCTCGCCGCCGCCACGGTGCTGGCCGGCACCGCCGCGGCGGCGCCCGCTGCCGACACGACAGCGCCGAGCCAGGGCGGGGCGACCGCCACCATAGGCGGCCTGAAGACCTACGGCGGCGCGGTCGTCCACACCGACTCCGGCGACCAGGAGATCTCGGCGGGTCTGTTCCAGATGTCCGTCGACGGCGGCGGCATGCTCCAGACGTACTGCGTCGACATCCACAACCCCACCCAGCGCGACGCCAAGTACCACGAGACACCGTGGAGCGGGACCTCGCTGGGCGCCAACGAGGACGCGGGCAAGATCCGCTGGATCCTCCAGAACTCCTACCCGCAGGTGAACGACCTCGCCGCACTCGCCGCCAAGGCCGGCTTCAAGGGCGGCCTCACCGAGCAGGACGCGGCGGCCGGCACCCAGGTGGCCATCTGGCGCTACTCGGACGGGGTCGAGGTCGACGCCGTCGACCCGCAGGCGGAGAAGCTCGCGGACTACCTGGAGAAGAGCGCGCGCAGCGTCGCCGAGCCCGAGGCGTCGCTGACGCTGGAACCGCCCGCGGTCTCCGGGCATGCCGGTGAGCGGCTCGGCCCGGTGACGGTGCGCACCGACGCGGACGGCGTGACCCTGACCCCGCCCGCCGACGCCGCGACCAGCGGGGTGCGGATCGTCGACAAGGACGGCAAGGTCGTCACCAGCGCCGCGAACGGCTCCCAGGTGTTCTTCGACGTCCCCGAGGACGCCCCGGACGGTCAGGCGGAACTGACCGTGCAGGCCTCCACGACCGTGCCGGTGGGGCGGGCCTTCGCCGCCGAGAGCCGCAGCCAGACCCAGATCCTGGCCGGCTCCAGCGAGTCGACCGTCTCGGCGACGGCGAGCGCGAGCTGGGCGGAGACCGGCGCGATACCGGCCCTGTCCGCGGCGGAGAACTGCGACAAGGGCGGCGTCGACATCACCGCCGCCAACGAGGGCGACGCACCGTTCACCTTCGAGTTGCTCGGCATCGAGTACAGCATCGCCGCGGGCGAGTCCCGCACGGTGACGGTCCCGCTCCAGGAGGACCAGGCGTACGACTTCACCATCGAGGGGCCGGGCGGCTTCGAGAAGCGGTTCACCGGCGTGCTGGACTGCATGACGCAGGCGAGCGAGGCCGAGGCGGCCGGCACCGTCACCCAGACCCTCGACGAACCGAGCCCCGCGACGGTGGGCTCGGCGTCCGACGACACCAACCTCGCCGCGACCGGCGGTTCCGCCATGACCCCCCTCATCGCGGGCGTCGCGATCGGTTTCGTCGTGCTCGGCGGGGCGGCGCTGGTGATCGTGCGCAAGAGGGAAGCGTCGGCCCAGGACGACTGAGCCCTGTCGGCGAAGTCATACATGCGGCCGGGGGCCCGATCCGTTGCTCGGATCAGGCCCCCGGCCGCTTTTCCGGGACGCTCGGAGCCGGTGCACCGTTGTCGGCGGAACAACCCATGGGCCGGCTGTCGCGGCCCATACTCCACCGGTAGGTCGCGCCTTGGTGCGCCGGACCTCACCTGTCCACGCCTCGTGCCGAGTTCGGCACGGCACGAGACGTGGTCAGAAGCCCCGTACCAAGGCGGTGACTCAGAATGCGCTGTTGTCGCAGCCCATCCTCGAGCCGAGGTGGGTGTCCTGCGCGCCGGTGTTGCCCTCGCCGTTGAGCGCGTTGCCCAGGGCGCCGTTGAGGATGCCGACCTGGCCGAGGACGTCGAGGTTCAGGTCGTGCGACTTGCAGTTGGAGCTCTGCAGCACGCTGACCTTGTCCCCGCCCTTGCCGCCGTGCCCGTCGAGGCCCTGGGCGGTCGCAGTGCCGGTGCCCAGCAGGCCGACGCTGCCAAGGGCGACGACCACGACGGCAGCCTTCTGAAGCTTGTGCATGTCATCTCCGATGGAGTGAGGTGGGTGCGATCCGTGACAGATCGTCTCCGTACAGTTACGGGAGGTTAATGTGAAGAATGCCGATATGTCCGTACGACGCGCCGGGAGTCACGCTGTTGCCGTGCCGGGCGAACGCGACCGACAGTGACGGGCATGCCACCGCACGGCCGGAGAAACCCCAGGTGAGGGGCGTTCCGGTATACGGGTTTCCATCGCGGGCTGGACGTCGGGCAAGATGGGGTGTATCTGCCCACTGCCAGATTTCAAGCTGCCGGACGGTTTCTCTTGGCTGAGTTCATTTACACCATGCGCAAGGCGCGCAAGGCGCACGGCGACAAGGTGATCCTCGACGACGTCACCCTGAACTTCCTCCCCGGAGCGAAGATCGGCGTCGTCGGCCCGAACGGTGCCGGTAAGTCGACCGTTCTGAAGATCATGGCGGGCCTTGAGCAGCCGTCGAACGGTGACGCGTACCTGTCGCCCGGGTACACCGTCGGCATCCTGATGCAGGAGCCCAAGCTGGACGAGGCGAAGACCGTCCTGGAGAACGTCCAGGACGGCGTCGCCGAGGTCAAGGGCAAGCTCGACCGGTTCAACGAGATCGCCGAGCTGATGGCCACCGACTACTCCGACGCGCTGCTCGAAGAGATGGGCAAGCTCCAGGAGGACCTCGACCACGCAAACGCCTGGGACCTCGACGCCCAGCTCGAACAGGCCATGGACGCGCTCGGGTGCCCGCCCGGCGACTGGCCCGTCGTCAACCTCTCCGGCGGTGAGAAGCGCCGCGTCGCGCTGTGCAAGCTGCTGCTGGAGGCCCCCGACCTGCTGCTCCTCGACGAGCCCACCAACCACCTCGACGCCGAGTCGGTGAACTGGCTGGAGCAGCACCTCGCCAAGTACGAGGGCACCATCGTGGCCGTGACCCACGACCGGTACTTCCTGGACAACGTCGCCGGCTGGATCTGCGAGGTCGACCGCGGCCGCCTGCACGGCTACGAGGGCAACTACTCCAAGTACCTCGAGACCAAGCAGACCCGTCTCAAGGTCGAGGGGCAGAAGGACGCCAAGCGCGCCAAGCGGCTCAAGGAAGAGCTGGAGTGGGTGCGGTCCAACGCCAAGGGGCGTCAGGCCAAGTCCAAGGCCCGCCTCGCCCGCTACGAGGAGATGGCCGCCGAGGCCGACAAGATGCGGAAGCTGGACTTCGAGGAGATCCAGATCCCGCCGGGCCCGCGTCTGGGCAACGTCGTCGTCGAGGTCAACAACCTCAGCAAGGGCTTCGGCGAGAAGCTCCTCATCGACGACCTCAGCTTCACCCTGCCGCGCAACGGCATCGTCGGTGTCATCGGCCCGAACGGCGCCGGCAAGACGACCCTGTTCAAGATGATCCAGGGTCTGGAGACGCCCGACTCGGGCGCCATCAAGGTCGGCGAGACCGTCAAGATCTCGTACGTCGACCAGAGCCGCGAGAACATCGACCCGAAGAAGACCCTGTGGGCCGTCGTCTCCGACGAGCTGGACTACATCAACGTCGGTCAGGTCGAGATGCCGAGCCGGGCGTACGTCTCCGCCTTCGGCTTCAAGGGCCCCGACCAGCAGAAGCCGGCCGGTGTGCTCTCCGGCGGTGAGCGCAACCGTCTCAACCTCGCGCTCACCCTCAAGCAGGGCGGCAACCTGCTGCTCCTCGACGAGCCCACCAACGACCTGGACGTCGAGACCCTCAGCAGCCTGGAGAACGCGCTGCTGGAGTTCCCGGGCTGCGCCGTGGTCGTCTCCCACGACCGGTGGTTCCTCGACCGGGTCGCCACGCACATCCTCGCCTACGAGGGTGACTCCAAGTGGTTCTGGTTCGAGGGCAACTTCGAGTCGTACGAGAAGAACAAGATCGAGCGTCTCGGCCCGGACGCCGCCCGTCCGCACCGTGCCACCTACAAGAAGCTGACCCGGGGCTGATCGATCTTGCGCCACATCTACCGCTGCCCCCTGCGCTGGTCCGACATGGACGCGTACGGGCACGTCAACAACGCGGTCTTCGTCCGCTACCTGGAGGAAGCCCGTATCGACTTCCTGTTCCGTCCGGAGAAGGACTTCCGGCAGGGGTCGGTGGTGGCGCGCCACGAGATCGACTACAAGAGGCAGCTCGTCCACCGGCACCACCCGGTGGACATAGAGCTGTGGATCACCGAGATCAGGGCCGCGTCCTTCACCATCACCTGTGAGGTGAAGGACGACGACGTCGTCTACGTCCGGGCCTCGACGGTGGTCGTCCCGTTCGACTTCGAGGCGGAGCGGCCGCGCCGGATCACCGCGGAGGAGAAGGAGTTCCTCCGCGAGTACATGGACGACGAGCCCGGCAAGGCCGGCAAAGCCGGCGGGACCGAAGAGGAGGAGGCCGTCGCCGCATGACGGTGCTCCACCTCGCCGACGAGGGGGAGGCGGCGGATCTCGCCGCCTTCCTCTCCCGGCTGCTGCACTACGACCGCGGTGCCGCCGTCCGCCTCCAGGCGGCCGGCACCGCGCTCGCCGTCTTCGGCCGTCCGCCGTCCTTCGAGGTGCTGGCGATCCGCGCGGTGCGCCTGGCGAAGCCGTACGAGAACGGACTCGACGTCACGCTCGATGTGACCGTCTCCGCGGGTGAACTCCTGGAGTCCGTCGACGAGTCGGCGGCCACCGCCGTCGTGCCGGATGCCGTGACCGGGCCGCCGTGGGCCGGGGTGCTCCCGCCGCGCGGCGGATGGCGGCCGGTGCCGGGGCTGCCGGCGCCCGACGTCCTGCGGACAATGATCGGTTCGGGCGTCGCCGAATTCCGGTCGCGCACACAGGAGCTGGCGGAGGAGCGGCGCACCCGCGCCGAACTCGACCGGATCGGGCGGGAGATCTGGTCCCGGACCGTCGGGGACACCCCTCTGCCGGTGCGGGCCGTGCACGCGGCCCAGTCGCTGGGATTCCTGCGCGCCGGCGGGGAGCCGGCGCTGCTCTCGTCGGGCGCGTGGCTGCGCCTGCGTACGCCGTACGGGTCGATCGCCGTACGGCGTGCGGGACTCGGCGCGCTCGACGTCAGCGTCCGTTGACGCACCCGGTCCGGCCTGCGGGCAGTGCGCTCGCGGGGCCGGCCGCCGTCAGACCGTCGGCCAGAGCGCGGCCGTCAGACCGAAGCCGATGACGCCCATCGCGGCCGCCAGGACCGCCCGGGTGCGCAGGCCGCTCGCCCCGTCCAGGCCGGCCGGCTTGGTGGACATCCAGGACGCCCGCGAGGAGCTGGCTGATCGCCTTCAGGCACTGTCCGTCGCCGGGGTTCTTCGCCACGACGGTGAGGGCCGACGCCGGCAGGTCCAGAACCGGGCGGGCCGGGCCGAGGGCCTTGTCGTCGGCGCCGACGACGATCAGCAGGTCGCCGTCGCCGGCCCGGACGGGGGCCGCCGCCGACGGGGGCGCCGACCGTGAGGACGCCGAGGTCCGCGAGACGGGCGGCCAGGGTGCGGGCGGCCGTGGTGCGGGCGGCGTCCGGGCCGACGGTGCTGGTGAGGACGACGGCGGCGCCGGGGCGGAGGGGCCCGTCAGCGCCGTCCCGCTGCCGGTCACGGACGGCGAGGAGGACGACGTCCGCGTCGCTCGGCCCGCGGCAGGCTCAGCCCGCCGTGTTCACCATGGACGCCGCCGCGTACGTCAGGTAGTTCCACAGCGTCCGCTCGTGCTCCTCGGAGAGGCCCAGCTCGTCGACGGCGACCCGCATGTGCTTCAGCCAGGCGTCGTGCGCCGCGCGGTCGACGGTGAAGGGGGCGTGGCGCATCCGCAGGCGGGGGTGGCCGCGGTTCTCGCTGTACGTCGTCGGGCCGCCCCAGTACTGGATGAGGAAGAAGGTCAGGCGCTCCTCGGCCGGGCCCAGGTCCTCCTCGGGGTACATGGGCCGCAGCAGCGGGTCCTCGGCGACACCCTCGTAGAAGCGGTGGACGAGGCGGCGGAAGGTCTCCTCCCCGCCGACCTGCTCGTAGAAGGTCTGCTCCTGAAGCGTGCCGCGCCGAATCTCTTTCACGTCGTCCATGGTCTCAGACGCGGCGACCGAGGACCGAAGGCTTAGGACCAGCCGACCGGGAAGCAGCGTGAGCAGCGGTCGCGGCTGCCGCCCCTGGCCGAACGGCCCGTTCCGGATCGTCCGGTCAGGCGCTCGCCCCGCACGGCTTCCCGCAGGACAGTGGACGTATGAGCGCGCACGCTCTCGACAGGGACCTTGAGGACCTCGCCACCTCGGCGCGGGCCGCGCTGGTGCGTGAGATCGACGTGAGCGGGGCGTGGGCCGGCGACCCCGTGTGGCGGGACGTCTTCGACGCCGTGCCACGCCATCTGTTCGTGCCGTACTACTACGTCGGCGTCGTCGGCGGCTACGAGCGGCGCTGGGGCCAGAGCCCGGATCCCGCCGCCCGCGAGCGCTGGGTGCGCGGCGCCTACGCCGACACCCCGCTGGCCACCAGACTGCGCGACGGCGAACTGCTCTCCTCCAGCAGCCAGCCGTCCCTGATGGCGATGATGCTGGTCGCGCTGGAGCTGGCGGAGGGCCACCGGGTCCTGGAGATCGGCGCGGGCACCGGCTACAACGCCGCCCTGCTCGCCCGCCGGCTCGGCGACGACGGCCTCGTCACCACCGTCGACCTGGAACCGGAGATCACCGAGTCGGCGCGAGGGCATCTGGCCGCCGCCGGGTACCACCCCGCCGTCGTCACCGGCGACGGCGCACGCGGCGTCCCCCAGCGCGCCCCCTTCGACCGCATCGTCGCGACCTGCACCCTGCCGTCGATCCCGCGCGCCTGGCTCGCCCAGTGCCGACCGGACGCCCGGATCCTGACCCCGCTCGCCACCGGCCTGGTCACCCTCGCCGTCCAGGACGCCGAGCACGCGGAAGGGCGCTTCCTGCACACCCCCGCCTATTTCGTGCCGCTGCGCGGCGGCAGCAGGAGCGAACCGGAGCTCCCGCCGGCGGCGGGGCTGCCGCGCCGGGCCAGGGAGCACGAACTGTTCCGCTTCCTGCTCGCCCTCACCCGCGGCAGCCTCGACCCGCAGGAGGCGTACACGCTGTGGGAGCACGAGGGACAGCCCCGGCGGGAGCGGTACGGCATCACCGTGCGCGGCGAACACCAGTGGGCGTGGCTGGACGACCCCGAGGGCCCGTACGCCTGGCCCCTGCCCGGCTGAAACGCCGGAAGGGGCCGGCCGTACGGGCTGCACCGCCGTACGACCGACCCCTCCCGGGTGTGGACTGCTAGCCGCGCCGGATCGTGATCGTCGTCCAGGCGCCCACGTGCACCCGGTCGCCGTCCTGGAGCGGTACCGGTACGAAGGGCTGGATGGGCTCCTCGGAGCCGTTCACCGTCGTGCCGTTCGTCGAGTTCTGGTCGACGACCGCCCAGGTGCCGTCCGGCTGCTGGACCAGGACCGCGTGCTGGTGCGAGACGCCCGGGTCCTCCGGCGGCACCGAGAGGTCGATGTCGGGGGTGTCGCCGGTGGAGTGGCGGCGGCGGCCGATGGTGACCTGGTTGCCGGTGAGCGTGCGCTGCTGCTCGGGCGAGTACGCGGGCAGGTTCAGGCCGGCGGCCTCGGGGCCGGAGCGGTGCATCATCGCCATGAAGTACTCACGGTCCGGACCGATGGTCGCCAGCCAGGTAGCCGGCTGCTGCTGGTAGCCGGGGCCGGGCGGCGGGGCCTGGGTCGCGCCGGGCTGGGGATAGCCGTAGCCGCCCTGCGGGGGAGCGCCGGGGGCACCCGGGCCGCCGGGGCCGGACGACGGCGGGGAGATCACCCAGTCGTCGTCACCGCCGCCGAAGGACGGGCCGCCCTGCGGCGGGCGGTTCGGGTCCTGCCCGAATCCGGGCGGGGCCGGCGGCGCGGAGGGGCCGGGGCCGGCCGGGTGGAACGCCTGCGGGGCACCGCCGGTCGCGCCGGGGCCGGGCGGCGGAGGCGGACCGGGCCGCGAGGGGTCGCCGCCGAAGGCGGAGGGAGCGTTCATCCCAGGACCGCCGGGGCCGCCGGGACCGGGGCCGCCCGGACCGCCAGGGCCCTGACCGGGGAAGCCGGGGCCGCCGGGGCCACCCGGTGCGCCGGGGTTGGTGGCACCCGGACCGCCGGGGCCGCCGGGGCCGAAGCCGCCGGGACCACCCGGACCGCCGGGGCCGCCGGGACCGGGGCCGCCCGGACCGCCAGGACCCTGACCCGGGCCGCCCGGGCCGCCCGGGCCGTGCGGGTCCGCGCCGAACGGCGGGATCGGTTCCGCGGGCCGGTTCACCTGGGACGGGCGCGAGCCCTGGTATTCGTACGAGTCACCGCCGCCGAACGACGGCGGGGGACCCGACTGCTGCTGGAAGTGGGACGGCAGGCCGGGACCGCCGGGCGCCGACGGGCGCGGGGCCGCGGGCGTGTACGACGTCGCCGTGTTGGTCAGGAAGTTCCACCGGCACTCCTCGCAGAACGGCGCACCGCCCTCACGGGGCGTGCGGCACTGCGGGCAGAGCTCCGGCTCCCGTGCACCGGGCATGGGCGGCGGGCCGCCCTGCTGACCGATGTTCGGGCCACCGGACGGACCGGGGCCGGGACCGGGGCCGCCGGGAGGCGGGAAGCCGTAGCCGCCGCCGGGCGGGGGCGGTGGCGGAGGGGGCGGAGGTACGGCACCGGCCATGCGGTGACCGCAGACCTCGCACCAGTCGTCGGAACCCGACTGGTGTCCGTTCGGGCAGGTCGGCATGTCGGCGCTTCCCCCTCTCCTTTTCCGGTCGCTCTCGACCGGATTTCTCCAACCCCGAGGGGCCAGGCTCGATCTTTTCCGGGTCCTGCTAGGTCACTTCTTTACACGAACAGTCTTTGTGGACCGTGTCTCGAGAGTCATCTCGTCGGCCTCCGCGACCTTCGCCTTCAGTCGCACAGTACCCGCCGCGGCGTCGACCACGTCCACCACCTTCGCAAGGAGTTTCGCGGTATCCGCATTTCCGGAGGCGCTGGCGAGCTGAACGGCGCGGCCCAGTTTGGCCGTTGCTCCATCCATATCGCCCGCTTTGCGGAGATCGAGCCCTTGTTGAATGGCTTGTGCCAGTTCTGCCTGGCCGGTGTAGTGGGCGACCTGAGGGTTGATCGACGTCGAGGCGACCATGTCGTCGGTCCACACGGCCCGTACCAGCCCCTGTGCGCCCAAGTTGTGCGCGCCCCCGTCGGACTGCGGTACGACCAGCGAGACCCTGGCGGCGAGCATCTCCTGGCCCAGGCCCGCGGCCGGGACCTCGACGCAGACGTGGTAGTCACGGGACTCGTCGCCCCAGGAACCCGTGGGGTAGTCCCCGGCGCGCGGGCCGGCCTCGGTGCGCCGGTCGGTCAGCTCCTCGACCGTGGGCGCGACCTGCTTGACGAACTTGATGGCCGTGCCGACCGGCGTCCACAGCCGCAGGGCGACGTCCGCGACCTCCTTGCCCATCGCCGTCTCCATCATCTGTGTGAAGTCGGCGGCGAGGCCGGCCGGATCGGCGACGATGTCGGCGCTGCCGAGCAGTGCCGAGGCGATCCCTGTGACTTCTTTCACTTCCCAGTCCGTGCCCACGCCGCGGGCGTCACAGGTGAAGCGTCCGGCGCAGGAGTCGAGCGCCGCCCTGAGGTCTTCCGGTGACTCGTGTTCATTGCGGCCGTCGGTGAGCAGGATGCCGTGCCGGATGTCGACGTCGTCCGAGGACAGCAGCCGGTCGGCGAGCCGCAGCCAGGTGCCGATCGCCGTGCCGCCGCCCGCGCTGAGCCGGCGCAGCGCCTGCTTGGCCTGATCGCGGGTGGTGGCGTCGGCCACGGCGAGGCGTCCGCCGCCCGGATACACCTCCTTGGCCACGTGCGTGCCGCCGATCACGGCGAAGTGCACGCCGTCGCGCAGGGTGTCGATCGCCGCGGCCGTGGCGTCGCGGGCGTTGCGCATCTTGGTCGGCGGGTAGTCCATCGAGCCCGAGCAGTCCACCATGATCGCCACGGCGGCGGACGGGCCCTGCCCCGGAGAGTAGAGGTGGGGCGCGGCGACCGCGCTGCCGACCGTGCCGCCGCCGGTCGCGGTCACGGTGACGATCGCGTTGACGTCCCGGCCGCCCTCCGGCAGGTACTCGTTCTGGTACACGTCCACCGAGAACTGCGGCACGTTTGATTTCGAGAAGTTGGCCATACGTTCTCAAATCCCCCTAAAGAACCCCGCGGTGGGGTCATGGCTGTCGACGGACCGGTCCCCTCCGGTCCGATGAGGCCGTCCCCGCAGCAGGGCCTCAGGCCGATCCTGCCCCCATCGGGGGTGCCGGGAACGGCAGGACGGCCACTGTTACGTTGTCGTGGCCCCCACCGTCGAGCGCGTGACCGACGAGCACCTGGGCGCTGTGCAGGGGGCGCGCGGCGGCGTCGAGGGGGACGACGTCGGCCATGTCCTCGGCCGCCTCCGCGTAGTTCCACAGACCGTCCGTGCACACCACCACCACACCCGGCCGGTCCGGCTTGAAGGAAGCGGTGTGCGGCTCCAGTTCGTAGGCGTCCGCGCCGAGCCAGCCGGTGATCGCGTGGGCGCGCTCGTCGGCGTAGGCCTCGGCCTCGTTCATCAGGCCCGCGGCGACCATCTGCGCCGCCCAGGAGTCGTCCTCGGTGAGCCGGGCCGGGGGAGTGCCGCGGTCCACCGGGACCCAGTAGGCGCGGCTGTCGCCGACCCAGCCGACGATCAGCAGCTCGCGCGTCACCACGGAGCCGACGAACGTGCAGGCGGGCGCGTTCTGGTGGGGGGCCTGCTCGCGGGCCGTGGCGGGCTCGGCGGCCAGGGCGTTGACCGCGTTGGAGGCGGCGACGATCGCGTCGTGCATGGCCTGCTGCGGGTGGGTGCCGCGCGGCAGTGCGGCCAGCAGCGACTCGCTCGCGGCCCGGGACGCGGCCATCGAGGCGTCGTCCGGGCGGGTGGCCGAGGACACGCCGTCGCAGACGATCGCCACGACCGCGGGCCGGCCGTCGGGCAGCGCGGTGCAGGAGACGGCGAACGCGTCCTCGTTGCGGTGGTGGCGCAGACCCCGGTCGCTGACGGCGGCCACGGGGCCCGCGTCCTGCTCCATGTGGTCGCGCTCGCGGGGCTGCGCGTGCCCGCAGTTCTCGCAGTAGCCGTCGTGGTCGACACGGCCGGCACGGCACGCCACGCACACCTTGGTGCCCTCCGGCGGGGTCGGCAGGTCGGCCGTGACCCGCGGGTCGGGCGCCTGCAAGGGGTAGTCGTCGGGCTCCGGCGGCCGGTCGAACCGCACGCCGGACGCCGGGGACACGGGGGAGCCGGTCGGGGCGTGAGCGGCGGGGGCGGCGGCCGGATGCGGCAGCGGGGCGGCCGGTCCGGCGGGGCCGCCCGGTGCCGGGATGCCGGGGTGGCGCTGCGGCGCCCCGGGAGCACCGGCCAGTGGCGGCGGCGGTCCGGGCGGCGGCGGTGCCTGCGGGGGCGGGGGAGTGCCCGGGGGCAGCGCGGCGCCGCCGGGGTCCGTGCCGGTCGGGTCCGCCGGCAGATGCGCGGGCGCCGGGACGGCTGGGCCTTGCGGCGTGGGGGCCACGGGCCAGTCCGCGCCGGGCGCACCCGGGGCCGGGGGCGGCACCGAGCCGTTCAGGGCGATGGTGGGGTGGTCGTCCGGCCGTACGGGCACGGCGGACAGGTCGTATCCACACGCACCGCAGAAACGGTCACCCGACTCAAGCGGCCATTCGCAGCTCGGGCAGGCGGACAACTGGGGCATCTGCGACATCAACTACACCCACGTCCGGGGGCGGTAACGGTTGGCACGTTCCACCAGGTCGATCCTCTCCTCGCCGCCCCGTGCGAGACGGGCCAGCATGCGGTACGAACGCTCCAGACCGAAACGCAGTCCCCGCTCGTCCAGGCCGCTGCCGAGCAGCGTCCGTCCTCCGGCGCTGCCAGGGGCGGAACCCTGGCCCCCGGAGAGTATCCAGTCCAGCGCGCAGCCGAGGACTTCCGTCGACAACTGCTCCCGGCGCGCCGGGTCCAGGCCGTACGCGTCGAGCGCCTCGACCTGCCCCGCGGCGGCGGTCAGGTCGTCCAGGAACGGTACGTCGGAGGCGATCGCGGTGCGTTGACGCAGCCGGGCGCGGACGGCCGCCACGCGTGCGGCCGTGTAGTGGATGGAGCTCTCCGGCACCGACTCCAGGGTCCGCACGGCGCTGCGGCGGTCACCGGTCGCCAGCTGCACGCGCGCCAGACCGAAGGCGGCGCTGACGTAGCTGGGGTCGGTGGACCACACCAGGCGGTAGTACTCGGCGGCGTTGTCCAGCTGACCCAGTACCTCGGCACAGAGGCCGAGGGCCAGCTTGGGGGCCGGCTCGCCCGGGAAGGCGTCGTAGACGGCGTCGAACGCGAGCGCGGCGCCCTCGTGGTCGCCGGTGACGAGCGCGGCGACCCCGCGGTACCAGACCACCCGCCAGTCGTCGGGCCGTTCGTCCTCCAGCTTCAGCAGCGTCTCGTGCGCGGTGCCGGTGTCGCCGTTCTCCAGCCAGGCCCGCACCTGCCGCAGCCGGGTCTCGGTCGACGGCGCGGGCGCGGCGGCGAGGGCGCCCAGCAGCTCGGCCGCCGCGGTCGTCATCAGACCCGCGAGGAAACCGGCGTTGGGGTCGGACGGGTCGACCCGCGGGACCGGCAGGGCGAGCGCCGCGACGGAGGCGGAGGCAGGCTTGACGATGCCGCCGGAACCGGCGGCACTCGAGGCGGCGGCACCGCCCGGCTGCCCGTTGCCCGCCGTGAGCTGCTTGCCGGCGGGTGCCACGCGGGCCCCCAGCCGCGAGACCTCACCGTCCAGCTTCGGGAACAACTCCGTGTCCGACACACGCACTTCGGGCCCGAACAGCGTCGACAGCGACGGCCGCGCGCGCCCCGTCTGCAAGGACACGACCTCGCGCAGCACGCCCGTCAGCTGCTCCGACATCTCCTGCGCGGAGGCGAAGCGGCGGGCCGGGTCGGGGTCGGTGGCGCGGACCAGGAGGCGGTAGAAGGACTCGTACTGGCGGAAGACCTCGATGTGGTCGGGATCGGGCAGCGAGTCGACGTAGACGTTCGTGTAGCCCTGGAAGTCGAAGGACAGCACGGCCAGGGTGCGCGCGACCGTGTACAGGTCGGAGGCGACCGACGGGCCGACGTCCGCGACCTCCGGCGCCTGGTAGCCCACCGTGCCGTAGATGGCCGACTCGTCGTCGTCCATCCTGCGCACCGCGCCCATGTCGATCAGCTTGAGCTGATCCTCGGTCTGGATGGCGTTGTCGACCTTGAAGTCGCAGTACAGCAGGTTGCGGTTGTGCAGATGGCCGAGCGCCTCCAGGGCCTCGATGCCGTACGCGCACGCCTGCTCGACGGGCAGCGGATCGCGCCTGCCGGTCTCCGTGCGCCGGGCGTTCGCGATCTCCTTCAGGGACTTGCCGCCGACGTACTCCATGACGATGTAGCCGTCGAGGGAGCCGGTGCGCTGGTCGAGATGCTCGACGAAGTTGTAGATCCGCACGATGTTGGCGTGCTCGATCTCCGCGAGGAAGCGCCGCTCGGAGATCGCCGCCGCCATCGCGTCCTGGTCGCCGGTGTCCAGCAGACCCTTGAGCACCACCCAGCGGTCGGAGACCGCGCGGTCCACGGCGAGATATATCCAGCCGAGCCCGCCGTGCGCCAGGCAGCCCACGACCTCGTACTGGCCGTGCACGATGTCGGCGGACTTCAGCTTCGGGACGAAGGAGTACGGGTGCCCGCACTTCGTGCAGAATCCCTCGGTGCGGCCCGGGCGCTCCCCGCGGGCCCGGCCGACGGGCGCGCCGCAGTCCGAACGCGAGCAGAACCGCTTGCGCTCGGGCACCTCCGGGTTCTCAAGGACCATCGCGCGCGGATCGGGCCGCGGCACGTCCGGGACCTGGACCAGACCGACGCCGAGCCGGCCGCGCCCGCTGGATCCGGTGGACGAACCCGAGCTGCGCACCGACACCGAGCGGCCCGTGGAACGGCCCGACAGCGAGCGCGAGAGCCGTCCCGACACCGAGCGCCGGGACTTCGACGACTGCGACGACGTACGGGAGCTCCCGCGGCCGGTGGAGCGGGAACTGCCGCTGCCCGTCGAGCCGCGCGCTTCCTTGCCGCCGGTCATCCCGGTGGGCGGCGAGCCGACCACGCCGGACGCCGACACGACCGGGGCCAGGCCGCAGGTGTCGCAGTACAGCTCGCCGCCGCCCACGTCCTCGTACGCCCCGTCGCAGTCCGGCCGCTGACAGGTGCGCTGTGCCTGACTCACGACTCCCCCCTCACCCTCATGCTCCCCCGCGATCCTCGGGCCCGCGCGGCCCCGGTACCCGGCCGCCGCCGAGCAGGTCGGCCGCCGCGTGCTGGTAGCGCAGCACCGCCTGCTCGGCGACCCGCAGGTCGCAGGGCGCGCTCCACAGCATGCGGCGGGCCGCGTCGTAGCGCTCGATGAGGAACGGGTCCTCCGCGAGGCCGTGCCGGGCGACCTTCGCCTTGTACGCGTCGAGGCGGCCGCGCAACTCGGCGCGGACCGCCAGGGGCGCGGTGACCGCGGTCAACGACTCGCGGGCGCGCAGCAGTTCGTCCTCCGCCTTCTGCTCCAGCGACTCCAGGAGCGGGGACAGGCGGTGCCACTGGGCCGATCTGCGGTACTCCGCTGCCGTCGCCAGCTGCTCCTGGAGCACGGTCGGCGGGCCGCTGACGACCGGCACCTCCGTGGCGGCGATCTTCGCCAGCACCTCGCCGCGCGCGGTGCGGGCCTCGGCGAGCGTACGGTCCGCGCGGGAGAGCACGTCCCGCAACTTGACCAGCCGCTGCTCGGCGTCCTGACGGACCGTCAGGACCGCGTCGATCTCACGCCGTACGTCCTCCAGGGCGCGCGCCTCGCGGTCGTAGACCGTGGTGTCCGGCCTGCCGCCGCCCGGCGCCGAACTGCCCTGCGTCCGGATCCAGTACGCGAGCGGGTCGGACACCACCTCCGCGCGCAGGTTGGTGAGGGTGCGAGTGATGCGCTCCAGGTCGTCCCCCGACGGGTGCTCGCCCGGGCGCACCCCGACGGAGTGGGCGAGGCGGCGGGTGCGCTGGAGCTCCGCGGCGAGTAAATCGATACGGGCCGGCAGCGCCGACCACACCGCGTCCGCGGCGACCACCATGTCCAGTGAGGTCGCGTACAGCTCGTTCATCCGGTCCACCAGCGTGACCAGTGAGAACTGCTCGCTGAGCTTGCTCGCGGACCCCTGGAGCGTCGGGGCGGCCGCGGTCGCCGTCGCCGAACCCGCGACGGTCACCGACTCGCCCCGCAGCAGCTCCGTCAGTTCCACCAGGTCGTCCCGGCTGGACCAGCGGCGACGGGCCCGGATCTCGCGGGCGGAGCGCAACGCGTCGGTGTACGCGTCGAAGTACGCCCACAGCAGCGTGATCGACGCCTCCGCGGCCGTCCAGCGTTCCCTGGTGACGCCCGTCAGCTCGGCGCCTTCGAGAAGTCTGCGGCCCGCGTGGTCCTGAAGGGCGAGCAGCGAGGTCTCGATCGCCTCGTGCTCCGCGCCGAGCCGCGCCAGCGCACGGTCCACCTCGTCCCGGTCCATCACCGGCCCGGCGGGGTCCGTGACGCCCATCGATCACCTCTCGCTGCGTTGAGTTCCGTCAGCCGTCCGTCAGTTGACGGCCGGCTACTTGTAGTCGGCCTCGGGAGGGGTCGCCGACGCCGACTTCTTGTCGCCCTGGTCCATGGTCGGGTGGAGCCACTTCTCGTACGACGCCTCCCAGCCGCCGTCCTTGACGTAGTTCTCCAGGGTCCGGTTGACCTGGCGTACCAGATCGTCCGAGCCCAGTTTCATCGCCACGCCGTAGTACTCGTCCGTGAACAGGCTGCCCTTGAGTTCCACGGTCGGATCCTGCGCCGCCTGACTCGCCGCGAGCGCGCCGTCCGTGACGACCGCGTCGACCTCTCCGAGCTGCAACTTCACCAGGCAGTCGAGCTGGTTGGGGACGGTGGCGCTGATGTCGGTGGAGGCCGGAAGGCCGCCGTTCCTCCTGCCCGCTTCGAGGCTGTCGTACGCGGTGGAGCCCTCCGCCGAGCACACCTTGCGGCCGGCCAGGGTCTTGTCGAACCCGGTGATCTTCGAGGTCCTGGGGGCCAGGACCTGCTGGCCGGTGACGAAGTACGGGGCGGAGAAGGCGACTTGGCCGATGCGGTCGCAGTTGATCGTCATGGTGCGCACCACCATGTCGACCTCGCCCTTCTGGATCGCCTCGATCCGGCGGCTCGTCGGGATCGCCTTGAACCGCACGTCGTCACGGTCGCCGAGGATGTCCTCGGCGATCCGGTGGACCAGGTCGATGTCGAACCCCTCCAGTTCGCCGGAGGGGTTGTTCGGGTCGAGGTAGCCCCAGCGGTAGCTGTTGGTGTCGACGCCGACGATCAGACGCCGGTCCTTGCGGCCCTTGATGGCATCCAGGGCCGGCGTCCCGCCGTCGCCGCCGGACGGCGACAGGGACTGGTCCTCGGGGTTCTCGCACTCCTCGGCCCGCATCTGGCTGCCGTGGGCGAGACCCCGGCCCGCACCGGAGGCGTCCCCGGGGCCGCCCTCCTGGGACAGCGGCAGCAGCAGCGCGAAGGCCAGCGCCAGAGCGCAGACGACGGCCATCGCGCCCACCCCGCCCCAGCCGCGCACGCCGGCCCGCAGCCGGCGCCATGCGCCGGCCGCGCCCCGGAGGCGGACCGGGGTGTCGCCCTCGTTCGTCGTGGAGCGTGCGTTCATCGTCGTGCCCCCTCTCACCGGTACTCCGACAGCCTGCGGCCGATGCCGAGGACCGCGCCGGCCGCGCCCAGGACCGCGAGGACCGCGGCGCCGGTCGGCAGGCCGGTCAGCGAGTCACGGCCGTCGCCGGCGGCCTGCCTGAACTCGTTCTGCTCGTGGGCGAGCGCGGTCGCCAGGGCCTTGTCGACGTTGTCGAAGCACACGCTCGTGGGCTCCTCCGCGGCGCCGATGACCCGGTCGCGGGCGGCCTGGTAGTTGCCCGAGTCGTTGTCGTCGCGGGCCAGGTCGTGGCGGTCCCTCCAGATCTTCATGAAGCCGTTGGCGTCCTGCACGGGCTTCTTGCCCGCCGTGTCGTCGGCGAGGTCCTCGGCCCGGGTGAGTGCCTTGGCGAGCGCGTCGATCTCCTTGTCGTAGCCCCACTCGTACGCGTCGACGACCGTGTCGTCGGCCAGCCTCTTGGTGTCGGCGCCGCGGCGGACCAGGGTGAGGTTCTCGTCGCTGCGGGCGGTGAGGGAGGCGATGCGGGCCTCGTGCAGGACGTTCAGCGAGCGCACGCCGTGGTCGTAGGAGTCGTTGAGGCCGGCGCGTGCCACGACCTGTCCCACGGCGAGCCACAGCAGGACGACCGTGGAGGCGGCCGTGGCGGTGACCAAGCCGTGGTTCAGGACCCTGTTGGTGCGCCGGTAGTTGCGGCGCTGGGCCCAGGCGAGGGCGGCCAGGGCGAGGGCGCCGAGGCCGGCGGCCGCCCACGGGAACGACTTCGCGTCCGCGTAGTCGTCGCGCAGGTGTTCGTTCTCCGTCTCGTGGAGCTTCTGGGCCGCGGGGAGCATCCGCTGCTGCATCATCTCGTTCGCGGCGCGCAGGTAGGCGCCGCCGACGGGGTAGCCCTGGCGGTTGTTGGCCCGTGCCGTCTCGACCAGGCCCTTGTACTCCGGTAGGAGTCTGCTGAGTTCGGCGATCGTCTTCGCCGAGGTGGAGCCCGACTCGGAGTTCGCGGCGGCGGTGACGAGCTTGGCGGCGGCCGTGCGGATGTCGCGCTCGTAGCCCTCGCGCATGGCCGGCTTCTCCTGGAGGCCGGCGAGGTAGCCGCTGGCTGCCGCGGTGTTGGCGTCCGCCAGGGAGCGGTAGATGTCGGCCGCGTCGGAGGTGAGGGGCTGGCTGCGGTTGAGGACGTCGTCGGCTGCGGCCGCGCGCTCGGTCATCTGCCAGGCGGCGATGGAGCCGAAGGCGACCACGAGGAGGGCGAGGAGGGCGCCGATGATGCGGAGGCGACCGGGTTCGGTGGTGGCGGCGGTGCGGAGTTGGTCGAAGCCCTCGGCGAAGGCTGTGCGGCGGGGTTGTGTGGGGGGTGCTGTGGGTGGTGTGGGTGCCGTGGGTGTGGGGGCGTGTGAGGTGTTGTTGTGCTGTTGCGGGGGGACGGACGGCATGGTGGGTGCGCCGTGTGCCGGGGCGTTTTCCGGTGGTGCGCTGCTGTTCGGCGTCTGTGTCACTGCTGACCTCCCCCGTGGTCATCCGTCGCGGCAAGTATCGCTGCCGGGACTGACATCCGCACCGGCCTTCGCTGGATCTTGATCGGATCGCAGCGTGGGTGCCCCGCACCACCCCCTGCCCATGAAAACGCCGTGGGAATCTGTTCGGTTCCAGGATCGGGGTTCGGGGGGTGCGCGTCTTTGCCTGCGGGGGCCCGTCGCGCCGGGTGGGGGGTGCGGGTAGCGCGTGCGGGTTCGTTGTGGGTCGGGGCCGTGCCGGGGGGTGTCCGTCCTCGGTCGGGCGGTTGCCCGGCATCAGGAGGGTGCTGTTCGTTGACGCCCGCCGCTGCGGGCGGACACCCCCGGCACGGCCCCTTGCCGCCGTGGGCGACTGCGACTCCCCAGGGGCGCGGGGGACTGCGCGAACGGTTGTGACGGGTGCGGTCACGGCTTGGCGCGGGCCCGCTGCAGCGCCTTGTTTCTGGGGGCGCGGGGAACTGCGCGAACAGTCACCGCGGGTCCGCCGTTCCTACCGTTCGAAGTGGCCGCGGAGGCGGGTGTGGACCTCCGGGGGTGCTTCTACGGCGTCCAGGCCCAGCAGGGCCGCTCCCAGTACCGGGTTTGCCGTGACCACGTTCGGGACTGCCTTGGGGGCACGGGATGCCAGCAAGTCCCGGATGGTGTCGATCAGTTGGGGGTGGCGGGCGGCCAGGACTCCGCCGCCCAGCAGGACCGGTGTCTCCTCCTCCAGCAGGTCCAGGCGGGTCAGGGCGACCGTGGCCATCGCGACCACCTCGTCGGCCAGGCGGTCGATGACGGAGCGGGCGATCGGGTCGCCGGATGCCGCCGTGGCGAAGAGGACCGGGGTCAGCTCGTGGCGGCGGATGTCCTCGATGCGCTCCAGGTGCAGGGACTCGATCAGGGCGTACATCGTGGGCAGGCCGAAGTGGGCGGGGAGGGTGTGCTTGAGGTCCGTGGGTGCGCCTCGGCCGTCCTCCGCCCGTGCCGCGTGCCACATGGCCTCCTCCGCCAGGCCCCAGCCGCCGCCCCAGTCACCGGAGATACGGCCCAGCGCGGGGAAGCGGGCCGTGCGGCCGTCGGGGCGCATGCCTACGCAGTTGATGCCGGCGCCGCACACGACGGCCACACCGCGGGGTTCGGTCACTCCGGCGCGAAGGATCGCGAAGGTGTCGTTGCGTACCTCCACCGTTGTGCCCCACCCGCGTGCGTGCAGCGCCGTCGCCAGGGTTTCCTCCTCGACCGGGAAGTCGGCGTTCGCCAGGCACGCCGAGACGTGGTCGACGGCGGTCACGCCGGCGGCGGTGAAGGCCTCGTCCACCGCCTCGGCGAGCGTGTCCATCGCCTGCTCCACACCCACGGCCGGTGGCCGGAAGCCGCCCGCGCGGGCGGTGGCGAGGACGCTTCCGTCGGCCGCCACCACTGCCACGTCGGTCTTGCTGTTGCCCGCGTCGACGGCGAGGACACGTGCGGTCATGCCCACGCGAGGTGCTCCCGGTTGTGTGCGATGAGTTCGTCGGTGAGTCGTTCCGCATACTCGTACTGGCCGATGAGGGGGTGCGACAGCAGCGCCTTGAAGACGCGGGTGCGGCCGCCGTGCAGGGCCGCGTCGAGGGCCAGGTCCTCGTACGCCGTCACCTGGGCCATCAGGCCCGCGTACAGGGGGTCGACGTGGGAGACGGGGAGCGGGGTCGGGCCCTGCCTGCCGACCGCCGCCTGCACCTCGATCACCGCATCGTCGGGGAGGAAGGGCAGCGTCCCGTTGTTGTGGGCGTTGACCACCTGGTACGGGCTGCCCGCACCGTTCAGCAGCGCCGCCGCCAGGTCGACCGCCGCCTCGGAGTAGTACGCCCCGCCCCGCTTGGCGAGCAGCTCCGGCTTCTCGTCGAGGGCCGGGTCGGCGTAGAGAGCCAGCAACTTTCTTTCCATTTCCGCCACTTCTGCGGCACGGGACGGTTTGGTGCGCAGCTCGCGGACCACCTCGTCGTGCGCGTAGAAGTAACGCAGGTAGTAGGAGGGGACGACGCCCAGGCGGTCCAGTACGGCTCGGGGGAGGCGCAGGTCCGCGGCGATCGTCTCGGTGTGGTCGGTGAGCAGTTTCGGCAGGACGTTCTCGCCCTCGGGGCCGCCCAGGCGCACCCCGGTCTCCCAGGTGAGGTGGTTGAGGCCCACGTGGTCGAGGTGGACGTCGGAGGCGGACACGCCCAGCATCGTCGCGAACTTGCGCTGGAAGCCGATGGCCACGTTGCACAGGCCGACCGCCTTGTGGCCCTTCTGGAGCAGGGCCCGGGTCACGATGCCGACCGGGTTGGTGAAGTCGATGATCCAGGCGGTGGGGTTGGCGCGGCGCACGCGCTCGGCGATGTCGAGGACGATCGGGACCGTGCGCAGCGCCTTCGCCAGGCCGCCGGCTCCTGTCGTCTCCTGGCCCACACAGCCGCATTCCAGGGGCCAGGTCTCGTCCTGTTCGCGGGCCGCCTGACCGCCCACGCGGAGCTGGAGGAGGACCGCGTCGGCGCCGTCGACGGCCTTGTCCAGGTCCGTGGTGGTGGTGATCGTGCCGTCGTGCGCCTGCCGGGCGAAGATGCGGCGGGCCAGGCCGCCGACCAGTTCCAGGCGGTCCTGCGCCGGGTCCATCAGGACCAGTTCCGCGATGGGGAGGGTGTCCCGGAGGCGGGCGAAGCCGTCGATGAGTTCGGGGGTGTAGGTCGAACCTCCGCCGACCACGGTGAGTTTCATGCGTGCATCAACCCTTTACTCCGGTGAGCGTGACGCCCTCTACGAACGCCTTCTGGGCGAAGAAGAACACGAGGATCACGGGGGCCATGACCAGCACGGTCGCGGCCATGGTCAGGTTCCAGTCGGTGTGGTGGGCGCCCTTGAACGACTCCAGGCCGTAGGACAGCGTCCAGGCGCCGGGGTTCTCGGAGGCGTAGATCTGGGGCCCGAAGTAGTCGTTCCACGCGTAGAAGAACTGGAAGAGGGCCACCGCGGCTATGCCCGGCTTCGCCATGGGGAGGACGACCCGAAGGAGGGTGCGCAGTTCGCCGCAGCCGTCCACCTTCGCCGCGTCCAGGTACTCGTTCGGGATCGTCATCAGGAACTGGCGGAGCAGGAAGATCGAGAACGCGTCCCCGAACGCCATCGGGATGATCAGGGGCCACAGGGTGCCCGACAGGTCCAGCTGCTTCGCCCAGAACAGGTACATAGGGATGATCACCACCTGAGGCGGCAGCATCATCATCGAGATGACCAGCATCAGGGCTGTGTTGCGGCCTCGGAAGCGGAACTTGGCGAGCGCGTAGGCCACCGGGATCGACGAGACGACCGTGAGGACGGTGCCCAGGCCGGCGTAGATCAGCGTGTTCTTCCACCAGGTCAGAAAGCCTGGGGTGTCGAAGACCTTGGTGTAGTTGCCCCACTCCCAGGTGTCCGGGACGAGATCGCGGGTGAGTGCCTGCTGGTCGCTCATCAGCGAGGTCAGGACGACGAAGACGAAGGGCAGCGTGAAGAAGAGCGCGGCCGCGACGCCGAGGGAATGGACCGCTATCCACTCCAGGAGCGCCTTGCGGCGGGCGGTGCGCTCGGCGACGGACGGGGGATCCAACTGCACCGGCTTGTCGAGCACTTGGGTCATGGTCAGTCACCTGCCTGGATCAGTCCGCCCCGGCGCCGCATCAGCAGCGCGGTGAACGCCATGGCGAGGGCGAACAGTACGAGTGCGACCACACAGGCCGAGCCGTAGTCGAAGCGCTGGAAGCCGAGGTTGTAGACGAGCTGGGGGAGGGTGAGCGTGGACTTGTCGGGGTAGCCGGGCTCGAACTGCTGGCCGGAGCCGCCGATGATGCCGGAGGCGACCTTCCCGGCCACCAAGGGCTGGGTGTAGTACTGCATCGTCTGGATCACGCCCGTGACCACGGCGAACATCACGATCGGCGAGATGTTCGGCAGGGTGACGTAGCGGAACCGCTGCCAGGCCGACGTGCCGTCCAGCTCGGCGGCCTCGTACTGCTCCTTCGGTACGTCGAGCAGCGCGGCCATGAAGATGACCATGAGGTCGCCCACGCCCCACAGCGCGAGCGCGGTGAGGGCCGGCTTGGACCAGGCGGGGTCCGTGAACCAGCCGGGGGTCGGCAGGCCGAGGCTGTTGAGGACCGAGTTCACCGGTCCGGTACCGGGGTTGAGGAGGAAGACGAAAGCGAGGGTCGCGGCGACCGGCGGGGCCAGGTAGGGCAGGTAGAAGAGGGTCCGGAAGACGCCCGTGCCCGTCTTGATCTTGGTGATCAGGAGGCCGACGCCCAGGCCGAAGACCACCCGGCAGGTCACCATCACCAGGACGAGCCAGAGCGTGTTGCGCAGGGCGGGCCAGAACAGCGGGTAGTCGTTGAAGGCGTAGGCCCAGTTGCCCAGGCCGCGGAAGACCGGCGTGCCGAAGCCGTCGTACTTCATGAAGGAGAAGTACACGGTGGACACCAGCGGATAGGCGAAGAACACGCCGAACCCGATGAGCCACGGTGACAGGAAGGCCACCGTCCGAAGCGCCGACCTGCGGCGCTTCGCGCGGAGAGTGTGCGTGGACATCGGGAGGCTACTTCGCCTGCTCGATGTCGGTGTCGATCTGCTTCGCGGTCTTCTCCAGACCGGCCTTGAGGTCCTTCACCTTGCCGGACTCGTACTGGTAGCCGAAGTCCTGGAGCGTCGTCTGGTACGTGGAGCCGTTGACGGAGGCCGGCGGCGTGTTCGAGTGCGGGTTCTGGGCGATGTCCAGGAACGTCTTGAAACCGGGGTCCACCTTCAGGTCCGGCGACTTCAGCGCCTCGAAGGTGGAGGGCACGTTGTGGATGGCGTTGGCGAAGGAGACGACCGCCTGCGTGTCGGTGGTCAGGTACTTCACCAGTTCCCACGCCGCGTTCTGCTTCTCGCTCTGCGGGGCGATGCCGATGATCGTGCCGGAGAGGAAACCCTTGCCGTACTCGTCCACCTCGTCGTCGGCGACGGGCATCGGGGCGGTGCCGATCTCGAAGTCGACGCCGGCGTCCTCGGCCATCCCGAGCCGCCACTCACCGTCGAGCTGCATCGCCACCTGACCGGTCTGGAACGGGTGCTTGGCGCCCCACTCGTCACCGAAGGTGTTGCGGTACTTCTCCAGCTTCGCGAAGCCGCCGAGGTCGTCGATGAGCTTCTTCTGGTACGTGAACATCTCGGCGAACGCCGGGTCCTTGGCGATGTTGGACCTGCCGTCCTGGTCGAAGTAGGCGTGGTCCCACTGGGACATGTAGTGGTCCACGACCGTCTCGTAGCCGTGGTACGTCGGCATGAACCCGAGCTGCCGGTAACTGTCACCCTTGTTGACGGTCAGCTTCTCGGCGACCTGCGCGAACTCCGACCAGGTCTTCGGCGGCGACTTGATGCCGGCCTTCTCGAAGGCGTCCTTGTTGTAGTAGAGGCCGTAGGCGTCGCCCAGCAGCGGCAGGGCGCAGCGGGTGCCCTCGAACTGGGTGTAGTCCAGCATCGGCTCAGGGATGAGCTTGTCGAGGTCCAGCTGCGACTTCTCGATGAAGGGCTTCAGATCGAGGAAGGCGCCGGAGGAGCAGAACTTGCCGACGTTGGAGGTGGTGAACGACGACACCACGTCCGGCCCGTTCGAACCGCCCGCGCGCAGCGCCTGGTTGAGCTTGTCGTCGTTGATGTTGCCGACGACCTTCACCGTGATGTTCGGGTGCGCCTTCTCGAACGCGTCGACGTTCTCCTGGATCGCCTCGACCTCAGCCGGCGCGCTCCAGCCGTGCCAGAAGGTGATCGTCGTCCTGGCGTCGGGGTCGTCGTTCGCACCGGACTCCGACGAGCCGGTACAGGCCGTGGCGAGCAGGGCCAGAGAGGCGGAGGCGGCAAGCGCCGCGGTGGTCTTCCGGGACACGGAGGGTATGGCTTTCCAGGACTTTCCGGGCATGGCGAGGTCTCCCAGGGACGGGATGGGTGAAGGGAAGGCGGGGGGTGAGGCGAGAGGTGGGTTGCGGAGGTGAGCCGAACGGGGCGGGCGGTCAGCGCGAGGTGTTGAAGACCTCGTCGCGCGTGGTCGCCAGCGCGCTCTCCAACGCGCCCCGCAGCACTGGGTGTTCACGTACGTCGCCGACGACGAGCCGGGGCCTGGACGCGGCCAGTTCCTCCAGCTCGGACTGGACGAGGGCGCGCAGCACCTCGCCGCCGGCGGTCAGGGAGGCGCCGCTGAGGACGACCAGTTCGGGGTCGAGGACGGAGACCAGGGAGGCGAGACCGGTGGCCAGCCGGGTCGCGTAGGTCTGCAGGAGCAGCCGGTTGAGGACGGTGTCCTCGCCGGCGGCCCGCTCGACGAGGGTGGCGGCGGCCTCGGCGTACGGTGTCGACGGGACGGACGACATGCCGATCTCGCGAGCGAGCCGGGGGATGGCCTGGGAACCGGCCAGTTCCTGGTAGCCACCACTGTTGGCCTTGGTCACCTGCCGGACCAGGGGAGTGCCCGGAACCGGCAGGAAACCCACCTCGCCCGCACCGCCGGTCCAGCCGCGGTGCAGCCGGCCGCCGAGGACCAGGGCGGCACCGAGACCGCCCTCGTTCCACAGCAGCACGAAGTCCTCGTGGCCGCGGGCCGCGCCGAGCCGCTGCTCGGCCACCGCCACGAGGTTGACGTCGTTCTCGTACTCGACCGGCATCGGCAGGGCCGCCGCGAGTTCGTCCAGGAGTGCGGGCGTGTGCCAGCCGGGGAGGTGGGAGGCGTAGCGCAGCCGGCCCGTGTTGGGGTCGAAGGCGCCGGGGGTGCCGATGACGAGCCGGTGGACGTCGTCGCGGGCCAGTCCCGCCGCCTTCACCGCGCCGTCGAGCGCGTCGGTGACCTGGCGGACCACCGGCTGGGAGGGACGCCTGCCGGGGGTGGGCAGTTCGTACGACCCGACCGTGCGGCCCGTGATGTCGGAGACGGCGGCGAGGATGCGTTCGGGGGTGACGTCGAGCCCGGCGGCGTACGCGGCGGTCGGGTTGACCTCGTACAGCTGGGCGTTGGGGCCGGGGCGGCCCTCCGTCGTGCCGGTCGCCAGGACGAGGCCGGCGGCCTCCAGGCGGGCCAGCAACTGCGAGGCGGTCGGCTTGGACAGGCCGGTGAGCTTGCCGATCCGCGTGCGGGACAGCTGCCCGTGCTCCAGGAGGAGGTCCAGGGCGGCACGGTCGTTCATGGCGCGCAGGACGCGCGGGGTGCCCGGCGTACCGGCGGTTCCTGCCATGGTGTCGACACCTGCCTCTCGGCTGACCAGCTTCTCAGTGATCTATGACGGAAGTCCATCCAAGGTCACTGTTAGGAAAGTTTCCTATTCGCTGCGGAGGAACGTAAGCCCGGCGGGAAGTCGGCGTCAAGAGAGGTGGTCCGGCAGGCAACCGAGTCGTTACTTGAGGGCGCCGACCCGCCGGGCGTGCTCACGCCATGGGAGCAGGAGGGGCGTCGCGAGCAACAGGGCGCCGGCGAGAGCGATCGCCGTGCGCGGGCCGGTCAGGGCCGCCAGCCATCCCCACACCGCTGTCGTCGCCGCGGTCGCCGTCCTGGCGCTGATCGACCACGCCGCGAGGGTGCGGGTGACGCGGTCCGGCGGGGTCAGCTCCAGGCGGGACGTGGCGAGCACCGGGTTGAAGACGCCCGCGCAGGTGATCAGGCCGAACTCGACGGACATGACCAGCAGGAGGCCGGGGGCGCCCGGGCCGACGAAGGCCAGGCCGACGGGCCAGCAGGCGCGCAGGGTGCCGGTGGCGAGCAGGATCCGGTGGCTGCCGTGCCGGGCGGTCAGGCGCCGGGACAGCCGTGAGCCCAGCAGGCCGCCCAGGCAGGGCACGGCGAAGGCGAGGCCGTACTGCCAGGGGGCGAAGCCGAGCCGGCCGAGCATGAGGACGGCGAGCAGCGGAGCCTGCGCCATGATCAGGGAGTTGACCAGGACGGTGTTGAGAAACAGCGGGCGCAGGGTGGGCTCGGTGAGGAGATGCCGCCAGCCGGCCCGCAGGTCGCGCGCCCGGGGCCGCCCTGAGGGGGAGTCAGGGTGGGATTGTTGCCCTTCCTCGCGGGGCACGTGCCCTTCTCCGCAGGGTTGTTGCCTTTCTTTGCGGGGCGCGATGCCGCAGTCGCAGGGTTGTTGCCTTTCTTTGCGGGATGCGGAGCCGCAGTCGCAGGGTTGTTGCCTTTCCTTACGGTGCGCGACGCCCCAGCCGCAGAGTCGTTGCCTTTCCTTACGGGACGCGACGCCCCAGCCGCAGAGTCGTTGCCTTTGCTTACGAGGTGCGGTGCTCCAGCCGCGGGATCGTTGCCCCTCCTCCCCGCCGATCGCCCGGATGCCGAGCGCGGAGAGAAGGAAGCTGGTCGCGTTCGCCAGCACCGTCGCCATCGGGCCGAACGTCCCGAACGCCGCGCCGCCCAGCGGCGGGCCGAGTGCCGTGGCCGTCCACATCGTGGCCTCGAAGCGGCCGTTCGCCACGAGCAGGTCCTGCGGCGGCACCAGGGACTTCAGATACGCCCCGCTCGCCGCGTTGAAGGTGATGTCCGCCGCGGCCATCACCACCGACACCAACAGCAGCTGCCCGAGATCGAGCGCGTCCAGCGCGAACGCGACGGGCAGGCTCAGCAGCGCCGCGCATCGGATCAGATCCGCCGCGACCATCACGGGCCGCTTCGGCCGGAACTCCACCCACGCCCCGAGCGGCACCGCCAGCGCCGCCCCCGCCGCGAGCCCCGAGGCCGCGAGGAGTGACACCTCGGTCGCCCCGGCGTTCAGCACGACGACCGCGATCAACGAGAACGCGTCGAACGCCAGCCACGTGCCGAGAGAACTGACCGCGTAGGCCGCCCACAGCCACCCGAACCGCCGCCCCGACGACCGCCCGCCGGCCACCGCACACCACCCCGCTCACACGACCGCCCGCCGGCCACCGCACACCACCCCGCTCACACGTCCGCCCCCCGGTCCGGGCCATCCAAGCCAGTGGGATGAGCAGGGATCAAACAACCGAGGGACCTGGCCGTACAACCGGCGGATGTACACCACCGTGGAGACGGGGCCGCGGGCTCGGCGCGCGCAGAAAAGAGGGGCTCCCGGCGATGCCGGGAGCCCCTCTGCCGCGCTACGCCTACTTCGTCACGCTCGGCGGCGTCAACGGAGTGGCCGCCACGGACTGGGGTGAGGTGGTGCTCGCGTAGGCCGAGGGTGCGGCCATGCCCGCCGTCGGGTCGGCCGAGGTCTCGTCCTCGACGAGGACGGCGGCGCGGCCGACGATCGGGATGTCGGCGGCGTCGAAGGCGCGCTTGATGCGCCAGCGCAGCTCGCGTTCGACGGTCAGGGACTTGCCCGGCATCGTCTTCGCCGAGACGCGTACGACCATGGAGTCGAGCAGCACGCTGTCCAGGCCGAGCACCTCGATCGGGCCCCACAGGAGCTCGTTCCAGGGCTCTTCCTTGCTCATCCGCTCGGCGACCTCGCCGATGGTGGCCTTGACCTTGTCCAGGTCCTCCGAGGAGGAGACGGTGACGTCCACCCCGGCCGTCGACCAGCCCTGCGAGAGGTTGCCGATGCGCTTGACCTCGCCGTTGCGGACGTACCAGATCGCGCCGTTGTCACCGCGCAGTTTGGTCACCCGCAGGCCGACCTCGATGACCTCGCCGGAGGCCACGCCCGCGTCGATCGAGTCGCCGACGCCGTACTGGTCCTCGAGAATCATGAAGACGCCGGAGAGGAAGTCGGTGACCAGGTTGCGGGCGCCGAAGCCGATCGCGACACCCGCGACACCCGCGGACGCCAGCAGCGGGGCCAGGTTGATCTCGAAGGTGGACAGGATCATCAGGGCGGCGGTGCCCATGATCAGGAAACTGGCCACCGAGCGCAGCACCGAGCCGATCGCCTGCGAGCGCTGACGGCGGCGCTCCACATTGACCAGCAGACCGCCCAGCGCCGTGCCGTCCACCGCCTGCGCGGTGCGGTTCATCCGGTCTATGAGCTTGGTGATCGCCCGCCGCACGAACACTCTCAGCACCGCCGCGATCACCAGGATCAGCAGGACCCGGAGGCTGATCGCGAGCCAGGTGCTCCAGTTCTGCTCGACCCAGCTCGCGGCCTCGGCGGCGCTCTCGTGGGCGTCCTGGATCGACGGGACCGCCGGAGAGGTCGGCTCCGAGGGCGTCGGGGACGGCGACGGGTCGGCGGCCGGTAGGACGGCGGGCAGGGACACGGCAGGTACCTCCAGTGCGGCGACCCGCCCCTCCGGTCGGCGGTCAAGGTCACGAAAAGGTCACCGGCGGGGCAGGTCCACCACACTATCGGGGCATCGTGTGTGGATCGTCGCCATGTTCGAGGGAGGAGACGTGCCCACCGGGGGATGAACTGGTGGGATGAACCGTTCATCGTCCGGGGGATGAATGAGATGTGGTCGAAAACACTCCCAGCCCGTTACCGGCACATGGTGGCGCTTTCACCAGGCAAGAGGGGAGACTGACTACAGATCGTCCCGGCGCGAGCCACGCGCCGCCGACGCCCAAGGAGGCATCCGTGCCGCATGTCCTGGTCCTCAACGCGTCGTACGAGCCACTCGGCGTCGTACCGCTCCGCCGCGCGCTCGTCCTCGTCCTCGAGAACAAGGCCGTATGCCTCGAGGAGTCCGGCGCCTTCATGCACAGCGCAACCGTCACAGTCCCCGCACCCAGCGTGGTCCGGCTCAAGCGATTCGTCCGGGTTCCCTATCGGGGGCCCGTTCCTCTTACCCGCAGGGCGCTCTTCGCGCGCGACGGGGGCCGGTGCATGTACTGCGGTGGCGTCGCAACCAGCGTCGACCATGTCATTCCGCGCAGCCGCGGGGGCAAGCACGTCTGGGACAACGTGGTGGCGTCGTGCCGCCGCTGCAACCACGTGAAGGCCGACCGACACCTCTTCGAGATCGGCTGGCGGCTGCGCCACAAACCCGCTCCACCCACCGGACTTGCCTGGCGCATCATCGGCACCGGGCATAGGGACCCGCGCTGGTTGCCGTACTTGCAGCCATTCGGCGCGGACGACGCCTTGGCCCGGATCGACGGCATTTCCGCCTGACGATCCGGGCTTTCGCACACCTGGAGGACGGCGCGTGTGCCACCGGCCCCGGGGGTCCCTGTGCCCTCGGGGCCGGACGGCTGCCCGGGTGCGCGGCGGCGGCGGTTCGGACACCGGGTCAGGCGTGCGGCGATTCCGTTGTACGGCCGGCTCAGGCGTGCGGCGATTCCGTTGTGCGGCCGGGTCGGGTGTGTGGGGACTCCGTTGTGCGGCCGGGTCGGGTGTGCGGGGATTCCGTTGTGCGGCCGGGTCGGGTGTGCGGGGATTCCGTTGTGCGGCCGGGTCGGGTGTGCGGGGATTCCGTTGTGCGGCCGGGTCGGGTGTGCGGCGATTCCGTTGTACGGCGGGTCGGGTGTGCGGCGACTCCGCTGTGCGCCGGGTCGGGTGTGCGGCGACTCCGCTGTACGGCGGCCTAGGCGTACCGCAGTTCCGCGGGCCGTACCGAGCGTCGCAGCAGCGGCAGTGACATGGCCGCGGCCAGCAGACAGGCGGCGTACACGGCCACCGGGACCAGGACGGGCAGCAGCGGTACGGGCCCGGCCGCGTCGTCGATCAGCTCGGCCCATCCCACGTAGATCGCCGTGCCGCCGGCGCCCGCGAGCAGCACCGCCGGGGCGAGCGGCAGCGCCGTCTCCAGCAGCAGCGCCCGTCCCAGCACGCTCTGCGGCACCCCGGCCGCGGCCTGCGCGGCCAGTCCCCGGCGACGGGAGGCCAGCGACTCGGCCGTGCCGACGGCCAGCGCCGACAGCGTCAGCGCCAGCGCGACCAGGATCGCGGCGCCGGTGAGGTCGAGGCCGGTGGTGTAGTACGCGTTGCTCTCGGACAGCTGGGTGGTGCCGTTGACGATGTGCAGCAGCACCGAGCGGATGCCGGCGAAGGCCGTACCGACGACCGTCACGAGCAGCACCGCGGCATGGGTGCGGGCCGTC
This sequence comes from Streptomyces sp. bgisy027, assembly GCF_057710365.1. Taxonomy (NCBI): domain Bacteria; kingdom Bacillati; phylum Actinomycetota; class Actinomycetes; order Kitasatosporales; family Streptomycetaceae; genus Streptomyces; species Streptomyces sp. bgisy027. The sequence goes on along the minus strand of NZ_JBYIVZ010000002.1, from coordinate 103,081 downwards.
GCCCACGGGTCGTCCCGCAGGCGCTCCGCCGCGATCAGCAGCGCGGAGCGCTGGGCGCGGGCGGCGAGAGCGGTGCCGAGCCGTCGCGAGGACCAGCCCGCCAGCCAGACGGCCGCAGCGCCGAGCAGCAGACTCGTGGCGAACACCGTCAGCGGGCCGAGGGCGACGCCGAGCCGGTTGCCGCGGTACGTGTTCAGACCCACGTAGGCGGCCGACGCCACCAGGAGCACGGTCAGGGCGCCGAACGCCCGCCCGGGCCCCCGAGTCGGGCCTACCCGCCGTACCCAGCCCAGGGGCGAGGCCACCACGCGGCGCAGCGCCAGCGCGCTCACGGCCGCGCCCAGCACGGGGACGGCCACGGCGACGAGGGCGACACCGACCCAGGCCAGGGGCTCGGGGTGCTGCCACAGGCCCAGCAGGAGGGGGACGGAGACCGCCGTGGCCAGGGCGGAGCCGGCCAGGCAGGCCAGGCCCGCCTCCAGCGCCGCGATCCGGCGCACCTGAGCGGGTGCGGCACCCGCGAGCCGCAGTGCGGCAAGGCGCCGGTCGCGGTGCACGGCACCCACGCGGGCGCACTGCGCGAGGAACCCGAGCACCGGCACCAGCAGCATCAGCAGCGTGATCATCACGCCCTGGCGGTCACTGGCGTCGTCGAGCAGCCCCGAGCCGACCGACACCGAGTAACGGCCCCTGATCGAGGCGATCGTCGCGAACGCGAGCCCGATGCCGGTCGCGAGGGCCGCGCCGACCGCGGTGAGCGCGACCCGCCACCACTCGCGCCGGTCCGATCCGCGGGTGAGCAGCCAGGCCAGCCGGAGATCGGCGCTCATACCCCCACCTCCAGCGCCGGTACGGCGCCGTCCGCCAGCCGGAGCTCGCGGTCCGCGTACGCCGCGACCTGGGCGTCGTGGGTGATCAGCAATACGGCCGTGCCCGACTCGCGGGCCGTGTGCGTGAGGGCCGACATCACCTGCTCGCTCGCCAGGGAGTCCAGCGCCCCGGTCGGCTCGTCCGCGAAGACGACCTTCGGGCCGGTGACCAGGGCCCGGGCCAGGGCCGCCCGCTGAGCCTGGCCGCCGCTCATCTCGCCGGGCCGCAGCTCCCCCTGCCCGCGCACCCCGAACCGCTCCAGCCACTCACCGGCACTCGCCTGCGCCTCCTGCCGCCGGGCACCGCCGAGCAGCAGCGGCAGCGCCACGTTGTCCAGGGCCGTCAGCTCCGGGATCAGCTGCCCGAACTGGAAGACCACCCCGAACTCCGTACGCCGCAGCTCGCTCAGCCGCCGCTCGGGCAGCCGGTCGAGCCGCTCGCCGTCGTACGTCACCGCGCCGGAGTCCGGGCGGACGATGCCGGCCAGGCAGTGCAGCAGGGTGGACTTCCCGCTCCCGCTCGCGCCGGTGACGGCGAGGATCTCGCCCGGCCGCAGCTCGACCGTGGCGCCGCGCAGGGCCTCGGTCCTGCCGTGCGCCTTGACGAGGTCACGGGCCGCCAGAATCGGTACCGCGCCGTCCTCTTGGTTGCTCATGCCGGGTCGACCTCCGCGGTCAGGGTGGTGAGCCGGGCCGCCGTGGTCGTCATCCAACGGAGGTCGGCGTCGAGGTGGTTGAGGGCGTAGTCCGCCGAGAGCACCGACGCGAGATCGGCGCCGGGCGCGGTCTTGAGGGCCGTGAGCTCCCGCATGCGTGTCATGTGGGCGGCGCGTTGGGCCCGCAGATAGGCCTCCGGGTCGCCGCCGGACAGGATCGACACGACGACCTTGGCGAAGATCTCGTTCGTCACGAACGGCGCCGGCGGCGCGATCTCGCCCGCCCACTGGGCCAGTTCGCGCGCTCCGTCGTCCGTCGCGCGGTACATGGTCCGCTCCGGCCCGCCGTCGGAGTCGGTGCCGCCGACCTCGGCGAGTCCGTCGCGGACCAGCCGCTGCAGGGTCGTGTAGACCTGCCCGTAGGCCAGCGGGCGGGCCTGCGGGAAGCGTTCGTCGTGGCGTCGCTTGAGGTCGTAGCCATGGCTCGGCCCCGTGGCGAGCAGGCCCAGCAGGATGTGACGGGTGCTCATGGCGATCATTATGTACTGAGTACATGTACTGAGTGAATAGTCGGCGTCGAAAGGGCCGAGGAATCCTCGGCCGTGACACAGAATGTGAGGAGGGGCACGTTGTTGGACTCTGTACGTCTGCCGCAGCGCCTGCTGGGTAGGGCTGCGGTAACCCGTACGCCGCACAACGAAGAGGAGGCCCCCGTGGCAGCATCGGCACACCTTCTGCTCCCGGCCCAGTCCAAACCTGAGGCGCCCATCGAGCCCGAGATGCACGACTGCGTCTTCAGCGCCGAGGGCGCCTGCGCCGAGACCCCCCTGACCAGCGAACCACCCCTTCCCGACTTCGAGCCGCTGACCAGCGAGCCGCCGCTCGCCGACGCCGCGCCGCTGACGAGTGAGGCGGCCACCTGGGACCTGGGTATGGACACCGGTATGGACATGGACTGCACGAGGCCGTAGATGACAGCGCAGCGGTCGGCCGAAGCCTGTGCTGAAGGGCCCGAAGGCTCTGAGGATCTCCCTTCCGACGCTTTGACGCGCCTCGCCGAGCTGCACGGCGTGGCCACCTCCTACCGGCCGTCCGCCGACCGCACCGTCACGGCCTCCGTGACCGCGCTCACCCGAGCCCTGACCGCCCTCGACGTGGACGCGAGCACGCCCGCCGCCGTGGCGGCGGCGCTCGCCGCCCGGGACCGCGAACTGCGGGAGCGGCTGCTGCCGCCGACGGTGGTGAGCTGGAGCGGGGCCGAGCCCGAGGCACTGACCGCGCTGCCGTCCGGCACCCGGCTGCGCATCGAGACCGAGCAGGGCGAGATGCGGACCGCCGCCGACCGGCTCCCGCCCGGCGTCCACCGGCTGACGGCCACCACACCGGACGGCCGTACGACGACCAGCCATCTCGTCGTCGCCCCGCCCCGCCTGCCCACTCCCACCGGACGCTCCTACGGCCTCCTCGTCCAGCTCTACTCCCTCCTCTCGCGCCGCTCCTGGGGCATGGGCGACCTCGGCGACCTCACCGAACTCGCCACCTGGGCGGGCCGGGCGCTCGGCGCCGGATTCGTCCAGGTCAACCCGTTGCACGCGGCCGTACCCGGAACCCCGACGGACCCCTCGCCCTACCGTCCGTCCTCCCGCCGCTTCCCCGACCCGGTGCACCTGCGGGTCGAGGACGTGCCCGAGTTCGCGTACGTCGAGGACCGCGCGCGGGTGCGGGCGCTGCTGGAGCGGGCCGGGCGGCTGCGCGAGGCGGTGCTGGAGAAGGGCGCGCTGATCGACCGGGACGCCGTCTGGGAGACCAAGCGCGAAGCACTGGAACTCGTGCGCGAGGTACCGCTCGGGCCCGGGCGGCGCGCCGCGTACGTCGACTTCCTCGCCCGGGAGGGCGACGCACTGGAGGACCACGCCACGTGGTGCGCGCTGGCCGAGGTGCACGGCTCGGACTGGCAGCACTGGCCGGCGGGGCTGCGGGACCCCCGGTCGCCCGAAACCGCCCGCGCGCGCACCGAGTTGATGGACCGGATCGACTTCCACTGCCGGCTCGCCTGGCTCACCGACGGCCAGCTCACCGCCGCCCAGCGGGCCGCCCGGGAGGCCGGGATGCCGGTCGGGGTCGTGCACGACCTGGCGGTCGGGGTGCATCCGGGGGGCGCGGACGCCTGGGCGCAGCAGGAGTACTTCGCGGCCGGCATGTCGGTCGGCGCGCCACCGGACGCCTTCAACGCGCGCGGCCAGGACTGGGGGCTGCCGCCGTGGCGCCCCGACCGGCTCGCCGACTCCGGGTACGAGCCGTACCGCCGCCTGCTGCGGGCCCTGTGCCGGTACGCCGGCGCCCTGCGCATCGACCACGTCATGGGGCTGTTCCGGCTGTGGTGGGTGCCGCAGGGACAGGCGCCGACCGAGGGGACATACGTCCGCTACGACGCCGAGGCCATGCTCGCGATCCTGGTGCTGGAGGCCGGGCGGGCCGGCGCGGTGGTCATAGGGGAGGACCTCGGCACGGTCGAGCCGGGGGTGCGGGAGGCACTGCGCTCACGGGGCGTGCTCGGGACCTCCGTGCTCTGGTTCGAGCGGGACTGGGACGGCGACGGACGCCCGCTGCCGCCGGAGTCCTGGCGCGCCGACTGCCTCGCCACCGCCACCACCCACGACCTGCCGTCCACCGCGGCCCGCCTCACCGGCGAACACGTCGAACTCCGCGACAGCCTGGGCCTGTTGACCCGGCCGCTGGAGCAGGAGCGGGCGGAGGCCGCGGCGGACACGGGGGAGTGGCTGGAGCTGCTGTCCCGGCTGGGGATGCTGCGGGGAGCGCACGGCGGGCACTGCGCCTCGGAGGAGGAGGCCGAGATCCAGGCCGTCCACCGCTTCCTGCTGCGCACCCCGGCCCGGATGATCGGCGTCTGGCTCCCCGACGGCGTCGGCGACCGCCGCCCGCAGAACCTGCCGGGCACATGGGACCAGTACCCGAACTGGCGCCTGCCGATCGCCGGCGCCGACGGCAAGCCGGTGACGCTGGAGGAACTCGCGGGGTCGGCACGGATGTGGGGGCTGGTCGAGGTGCTGCGGGGCGGGATCGGCCGGCAGGAGTGACGCGGCGACCGGCCTCCGGTGGCCCGCGTCCGGCCGGGGCGGGCCTCATACGGCACCCCGGGCGCGCGGGCCTTCGCGTCGTTCGATACTTTTGGCCCCGTGGACAAGAAGAACGCCCTGCGCGCCGGCGCCCTGGCTGCCGGTACGACGCTGATGATGCTCCTGATGTCGTCCCCCGCGCTCGCGCTCACGCGTGACGACGGCGACGACCCCGGTCAGGGCCTGTCCGTCATGGAGACGGTGGCCCAGTTCGTCATTGCCCCGACCGTGATCTTCTTGGTCATCGCGGGCCTCGTGATGGTCCTGGACCGCTCCTCGGACCGCCAGCCGAAGAACAAGGCCAAGGCGAAGGCCTGACAAGGCCGGGCCAAGGCCCGACCCCGATCAGGGCGTCTCCCGCCCGATCCCTGCTTCCGTCGAGGGCGCCCGCCCCGCCGTGCGTACGCGCATCCGCCGTATGCACGACGAGGCCGGCGCCCTCGACGCGTTCCGGCCCTCCCCCGCGAGGCCGCCCTCACGCCGGATGCGGTGCCGTCAGATACCGCTGCACCGTGGGTGCCAGCCAGGCCACGAGTTCCTCGGGGGCCAGCGCCACGGCCGGCGGGAAGCGCAGCACGTAACGTGTGAGGGCCAGCCCGAGCAGCTGTGACGACGCCAGCGCCGCCCGCGCCGGCGCCTGCTCGGGGTCGGGGCACACCCGGTGGGCGAGCGGCAGCAGCTGGTCCGCGAAGATGCCCTGCATGCGCTCGGCGCCGGCCTGGTTGGTCGCGCCCACCCGGAGCAGCGCCGTGAGCACCTCGTTCTCCTCCCACATGCCCAGGAAGTGCGTCACGAGCGCCCGGCCGACGTCGTCGCGGCTCAGTGACCCCGGCTCCGGCAGCTTCAGATCGATGGCCATGGCCGCCGCGAAGAGGCCCTCCTTGTTGCCGTAGTAGCGCATCACCATCGACGGGTCGATGTTCGCGTGCCTGGCGATGGCGCGGATGGTGGCGCGCTCGTACCCGTCGGCCGCGAAGCGCTCGCGGGCCGCGTCGAGGATCGCTGTGCGCGTGGCGTCGGAACGGCGGGGTGGGGCGTGGGGCGTGGGGCTGTTCTCGTTCATGCCCACAACCGTAGGTCAACAGATGTAGGCCAACAAGTGTTGACAGCCCCGTCATGCCCTCCTAGTGTTGCCAACAAGCGTTGACCAACAAGCGTTGGCGAACAACCGTTGGCACTCAGGAGGCCACCATGACCGGCACCGTCTCCCCGCACCCCGTGATCGTCGTCGGCTCGGGTCCCACCGGCCTCCTCCTGGCCGGCGACCTCGCCGCCGCAGGAGTCCCCGTCACCCTCCTCGAACGACGTGCCCGCAAGATCAGCAACCTCTCCCGGGCCTTCGGCGTGCACGCCCGCACCCTGGAGCAGCTCGACGCCCGCAACCTCGCCGACGAGCTGATCGCCACCGGCAGCACCATCACCGGGCTCCGCCTCTTCCGCCGGCTCTCCCTCGACCTGGGCACGCTGCCGTCCCGCTTCCCGTTCCTGCTCATCACCCCGCAGTACGAGGTCGAGCGGCTGCTGGAGCGGCGGGCGCGCGAGCTCGGCGTGGAGTTCCGGTACGAGAGCGAGGTCGTCGGGCTGCGGCAGGACGCCGACGGGGTCGACCTCGACGTGCGCGGCGCCGACGGGACGGTCGTCACCCACCGCGCCGCCTACGTCGTCGGCACGGACGGCCACCGCAGTGCCGTACGCGAGGCGCTCGGCCTGCCCTTCCCCGGCACCTCGGTCATCAAGTCGCTGATCCTGGCGGACGTCCGGCTCGCCGAGCGGCCCGACAGCGTGCTCACCGTCAACGGCGCGGGCAACGCCTTCGCGATGATCGCCTCCTTCGGCGACGGCTGGTACCGCGTCATGGGCTGGAACCGTGACCACGAGGTCCCCGACGACGCCCCGCTCGACCTCGACGAGGTCAAGGAGATCGCCCGGCGGGCCCTGGGCACCGACTACGGCATGCACGACGCCCGCTGGCTGTCCCGGTTCCACAGCGACGAGCGCCAGGTGCCGCGGTACCGGGTGGGCCGGGTCCTGCTGGCCGGCGACGCCGCGCACATCCACTCACCGGCCGGCGGCCAGGGCATGAACACCGGCCTCCAGGACGCGGCCAACCTCGGCTGGAAGCTCGCCGCGGTCGTCCAGGGCACGGCGTCCGACGGCTTCCTGGACACCTACGAGGCCGAACGGCACCCCGTCGGCAAGGCGGTGCTGCGCAGCAGCGGCGGGCTGGTCCGGCTGGCCAGGGCCCAGAACCCGGCCCTGCGCGTCGTACGCGGCCTGGTCTCCGCCTTCGCGAACGCCGCCCGGCCCGTCCGCACCAAGGCCCTCGCCCAGATCTCGGGCATCGGCTACCGCTACCCGGCCCCGCGCGGCGCCCACCGCCTGGTCGGCACCCGCATCCCGGACGTGGCACTGGAGAGCGGGCGGCTGTACGAGGCGCTGCGCGGCGGACGGTTCGTACTGATCACGCCGGAGACGCGGTACGAGCATGACCACCAGGACCGGCTGACCGTGGAGCGCTGGGCGGGCGAGAGCCGTACGACGGTGCTGGTGCGGCCCGACGGATACGTGGCCTGGGCGGCGGACGACGCGGACGCCGGGGCGATCGAGAAGGGTCTCACCCTGCGGTTCTCCTGACAGGGATGCTCGAAGACTCTCGAAAGGACGCGACAGATGAAGCGCTGCGACGGTGGTCGGCAGCCGGAAAGGTGCTCAACGTTCCGTGAACCGTGGTCACCGCGCATGCCCGGACGCCGGACCTCTCTGATCGCGCGCGACGGAGGCTCACTCAGGCGTGAACTCGTACTGAAGCTCGTAGAGATGACCAGCCTTGACCATGACGGTGACTTCGATGGGACGCTGGTCGTCGCTGTACACGACGCGCAGTGTACGGAGAACCGGCAGGTCGCTGGGCAGGTTCAAGGCCTGGTACTGCTCTTGGGTGGGGACCCTGGCGGAGACTCGGTCCACGCTGAGGCGCGGAGGATAGCCGAGTTCGGCGAGGAGGGTCGGAGTGCCGCCCCTGATCTTCCGCCTGTCCGCGATGACGGTACTTTGAGCGATGGCCATGGGGTAGTAGGACTTGACCAGCTCGACCGGTTCGCCGTCGACGGAGAGCACTTGGTGCCTCAGCAGAGCTGTCTCGCACTCGGCGAGGTCCAAGGCGGCTGAGACATCGGCGGGGGGACGGACCTCCGCGACATCCATCAGCGTGCTGTGAGCCTGGGTTCCGTGCTTCGCGGCCTCGGTCAGCCAGCGGTAGGGCTCACCCGCCGCGGCCGGGGCCATGAACGCGGCGGGGCGCATGGTCCGCTGCCGATGCTCGCGGACGGTGACCGCCGCTCCGGCGCGGCCGATGACGAGGCGCTCGTCCTTGAGGAGCTGGAGTGCCTTCTGAATAGTGGCGTTGGAGGCATCGAATCTTGCTTTGAGCTGAGCGGTGGAGGGCAGCTTGACGCCCGGCGCCAGGTCGCCGGTCATGATCTCGTCCCGAAGATCGGCGGCGATACGCTCATGGAGGGATCGCGGGTCCGCGGGGCCGTTGTCAATGGTGGACATGGTGGACGCAGTCATCCGATCTTGATCTCATAGCGCAGCCGCTGCCGATGAGCCGGCATGACCATCAGGTCAGCCTGTATGGGCTTGTCGTCGCCGTCCAGCGTGACCCTGCTCAGCCGGAGGACCGGTTCGTCCGCGCCCATTTGAAGAGCCTCACGTTCGTCGTCGCCGGGCATACGCGCGGTGACGTCCTCACGCACGCGTGTGCCGACGTGCCCGAGCTCGGCGAGGAAGGTCACAGCGCCACGGGGGATCTTTCCCTTCTCGGCGAGACGGGTGCCGCGAGCGATGCTCGTCGGGTAGTACGTGTCCGTCAACTCGCAAGGCTTGCCGTTCAGTTGGATGATCCGCCGGCGTACGACAACCGGCTCTCCCGTGGACAGGCCGAGGAGGGTGGCGACTTCGTCCGGAGCCGGCACTTCTCCTGCGAAGGCAATGCGCTGGCTGCCCTTGCCTCCGCGGCCGGTGGCTTCGGCTCCCCACGCGTCGGGTTGCCCCTTCTCTCGTGGTGTCAGGTACGGCATCGAGGTGCTGACCCACGCGCTGTCGCTCACGGTTTCCTCCGGCGGGGCGGGATTTCAACCTTGCTGCTTTACACGTTAAGCGACTCGCACAGTTGCCCGCCTCCGGCACCCATCCTCTACCTTTCTGCTTTTCGCGAATAGTGATACGGTTATGGCGCTCGTACACCCCCACGAACAGGCGGTGATTCACCGTGCCCTTGTCACGGCAACGACGTTTTCCTCGCGCTCGCAGCTCCGTGCGTGCCGCACGTGTCTTCGCTCTCCAGGCGCTGACCGAGTGGGGCTGCACCGACCGGCATGACGATGTGCGGCTCTGTGTCTCGGAGCTTGCGACGAACGCCTTACTGCACGGTGTCCCGCCGGGGCGCGAGTTCCGCCTGACGGTTGTCAACGACGGCTCGCTGGTCCGCATCGAGGTCCGGGACAGCGGGAACGAGCTCCCGGAGGTGGCAGAGGGGCGAGTCGACGACTGCAGGGGGCGGGGACTTCGTCTTGTGACCGCTCTCGCGGATGACTTCGGAGTCATCGCACACAACCCTGGAAAAACAGTTTGGTCAGCGTTCAAGAACACCACGCGGACCGAGGGGATGTCCTGCGATGGAAACATCTGAACGCGCCCGGCTCGACGCGTACTTCGGGCGGATCGCCTCCCGTTTCGCGCCACCGGCAGAGCCTCCGGTCGCACTCCTGATCACACACCTGTTACCCGAGCGACCCGCCTTCGTGCGCGGCGTGGCGGCGGTGACGGATCTGCGAACGGTGCTGCCCAAGCCCAAGTCTGTACATACCGAGGTACTGCGCGAGATCGAGGGCAGCGGGTACGTGTGCGACAAGCTGTCGCGTGAGTTGTTCGCCGATCCTGATCGGGCGGTGGGATACGTCGAGGCGCGCGCGGCGGGACGCCCTGTCGTACTGCTCGATGTGGGCGGCTACTTTGCTCCGTCGCTCGAAGCGCTGTGCGACCGCTTTTCGGGACGGATCCTTGGCCTGGTCGAGGACACCGAGAACGGCCACCGTCGCTACGCGGGCCTGGACAAGCTCCCGTGTTCGGTCGTCTCGGTGGCACGCTCGCCCCTCAAGGAGCCCGAAGACTTCCTCGTCGGACAGTCGGTGGTGTTCTCCACCGAGGCACTCATGCGCAGCCGGGGTGACATCCTGCACGGCCGTACGGCGCTGGTGATCGGTTTCGGCAAGCTGGGGTCGAGCATCGCCCGCCTGCTGCATGCCAAAGGGGTGCGTGTCACGGTGTACGACACCGACCCGGTACGCCGCACACAGGCGCTCTCCCAGGGTTTCGCCGTGGCGCGTGCACTCGTGGAGGGCCTTGAGGGCGCGGGACTCGTCCTGTGCGCCACGGGCGCGCTCTCGCTGCGCGGCGAGGACTTCGGACGGTTACGCAACGGCGCATACGTCGCCACCGTGACGAGCAGCGAGGACGAGCTCGAACTCGCGAGCCTGCCCGACGTGTACGAGCGCGCCCATGTCGGCCGCCACATCACGCGATATCTGACGACCGGGCACTACTTCTACCTCCTGAATGGAGGAAACGCCGTCAACTTCCTGCACGGCGCCAGCGTGGGGCCGTTCATCTTCCTCGTACAGGCCGAGATACTCGCCGCTTCCGCTGTACTGGCCCGCGGCGGACTCGGTCCCGGCCTGCACGAGATCGGCCCGGAGGAGCGCGCTGCCATCGCCGCGACCTGGCTCGACTACTTCAACCGGTGAGGAGACACCCCATGACCGTCACGGCCGACCACATCCGCGGGACCCTCGACGACTACCTCGACGTCCGTCCGCACGACACAGGACAGCTCGTCGATCTTCTTGAGCTCCTCGACGCTTCCGCCGACCTGACCAGCCGTAAGGAGTTCCGGGGGCACGTCACGGCAGGGGCGATCCTGGTCGACCCCGCCGGCCGTGTGCTCCACGTCCGGCATGTCGCACTGAACCGCTGGCTCCTGCCCGGCGGACACCTTGAGGCGAACGACATCAGCCTCCTCGCCGCCGCACAGCGGGAATTGTCCGAGGAGACCGGTATTCCGGCCGCCGTCGTCGTCCCGGCCGGGAACCGTCCCGTCCACATCGAAGCCCACCTCATCCCGGCCAACCCTGCCAAGGGCGAGCCGGATCACCAGCACTTCGACTTCCGGTTCCTCTTCCGTACCTCGGCCGACGTCGTTGAACTGCAAACCGAGGAAGTCGCCGCTGCTGCTTGGCGCCACGTCGACACCATCGAGAACGAAGCGCTGCGCAGCCGTGTGCTTGAGGCAATGCGCTGACGACATGTCCAGACGAGAGGGGCGCCCCGTGCAGCAGCACCGGGCGCCCCGTGGCATACCGGCCTCTATTCCGCGGCCGCGTCCGCCTCCTGCGCCCGCAGTGCGCGCTCGACGCCCGCGCGGGACTCCGAGACCAGGCGGCGCAGGGCCGCGTTCGGCTCCGCCGACGCGAGCCAGTCGTCCGTCTTGCGCAGGGTCTCCTCGGAGATCTGCAGCGCCGGGTACAGGCCGACGGCGATCTGCTGGGCGATCTCGTGCGAGCGGGAGTCCCACACGCCCTTGACCACCTCGAAGTACTTGTCGGTGTAGGCGGCGAGCAGCTCACGCTGGTCGGTCTGCACGAAGCCGCCGATCACCGCCTCCTGCACGGCGTTCGGGAGCTTGTCGGACTCGATGACCGACGCCCAGGCCTCCGCCTTCGCCTCGGCGGTCGGGCGGCCGGCACGGGCGGTGGCGGCGTGCCGCTCACCGGCCGCGGTCTTGTCCCGCTCGTACTCGCCGGCGATCTCCGTCTCGTCGAAGCGGCCCACCGCCGCGAGCCGCTGCACGAACGCCCAGCGCAGCTCCGTGTCGACGGCCAGGCCCTCGATCGTCTGGGAGCCGTCCAGGAGCGCGTCCAGCAGGTCCAGCTGCTCCGGCGTACGGGCCGCGTCGGCGAACGCCCGCGCCCACGCCAGCTGGTGGTCGCTGCCCGGCTCGGCCGCCCGCAGGTGCGCCAGCGTGGCGTCCGTCCAGCGGGTCAGCAGGGCCTCGCGGGTGGCGGGAGCGGCGTACAGCTCGATCGCCAGCTTCACCTGCCGCTGGAGCGACTGCACGACACCGATGTCGGACTCCTTGCCGATGCCCGACAGGACCAGCGAGAGGTAGTCGCGGGTGGCGAGCTCGGCGTCCCGGGTCATGTCCCAGGACGACGCCCAGCACAGGGCCCGCGGCAGCGACGCCTCGAAGTCGCCCAGGTGCTCGGTGACGAAGGCGAGGGACTGCTCGTCGAGACGGACCTTCGCGTACGACAGGTCGTCGTCGTTGAGCAGGATGACGTCCGGGCGGCGGGTGCCCACCAGCTGCTGCACGGCGGTCAGTTCACCGTCGACGTCCAGCTCGATGCGCTCGTCGCGCAGCAGCTTGCCGGACTCGGTGTCCAGGTTGTACAGGCCCACCGCGATGCGGTGCGGGCGCAGCGTAGGCTCGCCCTGGGCGCCCGCCGGCAGGGCCGGGGCCTCCTGGCGGATCGCGAAGGACGTGATCACACCGTCGGCGTCCGTGACGATCTCGGGCCGCAGGACATTGATGCCCGCGGTCTGCAGCCACAGCTTCGACCAGGTCTTCAGGTCACGGCCGGAGGTCTCCTCCAGGGCGCCCAGCAGGTCGCTCAGGCGCGTGTTGCCGAACGCGTGCCGCTTGAAGTACGCCTGCACGCCCTTGAAGAACTCGTCCATGCCGACGTACGCCACGAGTTGCTTGAGCACGGAGGCGCCCTTGGCGTAGGTGATGCCGTCGAAGTTGACGAGCACGTCGTCCAGGTCGCGGATCTCCGCCATGATCGGGTGCGTCGACGGCAGCTGGTCCTGCCGGTACGCCCACGTCTTCATCTGGTTCGCGAACGTCGTCCACGCCTGCGGCCAGCGCGTCCCCGGGGCGTGCGCCTGGCAGGCGATGGAGGTGTACGTGGCGAACGACTCGTTCAGCCACAGGTCGTTCCACCACTCCATGGTGACCAGGTCGCCGAACCACATGTGGGCCAGCTCGTGCAGGATGGTCTCCGCGCGGCCCAGGTACGCCGCGTCCGTCACCTTCGAGCGGAACACGTACTGGTCGCGGATGGTCACCGCGCCCGCGTTCTCCATCGCGCCCGCGTTGAACTCCGGCACGAACAGCTGGTCGTACTTCTTGAACGGGTACGCGTAGTCGAACTTCTCCTGGAACCACTCGAAGCCCTGCCGGGTCACCTCGAAGATCGCGTCCGAGTCCAGGAACTCGGCGAGCGACGGACGGCAGTAGATGCCCAGCGGCACGCTCTGGCCGTCCTTCTCGTACACGCTGTGCACGGAGTGGTACGGGCCGACGATGAGCGCGGTGATGTACGTCGAGATGCGCGGCGTCGGCTCGAAGGACCAGACGTTGTCCTTGGGCTCCGGGGTCGGCGAGTTGGAGATGACCGTCCAGCCCTCCGGGGCCTGCACGGTGAACTGGAAGGTGGCCTTCAGATCGGGCTGCTCGAAGGACGCGAACACGCGCCGGGCGTCGGGCACCTCGAACTGGGTGTACAGGTACGCCTGCTGGTCGACGGGGTCGACGAAGCGGTGCAGGCCCTCGCCGGTGTTGGTGTACGCGCAGTCGGCCACCACCCGCAGGACGTTGCGGCCCTGCAGCAGGCCGGGCAGGGCGATCCGGGAGTCCTTGAAGACCTCGGCGGCGTCCAGCGCGTCGCCGTTGAGGGTCACCTCGTGGACGGTCGGAGCCACGAGGTCGATGAAGGAGTCGGCGCCGCTCTCGGCGACGTCGAAGCGCACCGTGGTCACGGACCGGTAGGTGCCGCCCTCCTGCGCGCCGGAGAGGTCGAGATCGATCTCGTACGAGTCAACGGTGAGCAGCTTCGCCCGCTGCTGAGCCTCTTCGCGAGTCAGGTTTGTGCCAGGCACGCGGTCATCTCCTCGATATGTGTCGGTTGCGTCATCCTTCCACGGGACGTGACCGGAACGCGATGTCCGCTGACCGCCGGTGAGCTCGGCCCTCGCGCGTGAGGCTGGGGGCATGACGATCCACAGTGCACACGCCATCGATCGGACGGCCCTGAAGGAACTGCGCACCGCCGACGACGCGGGCCGCCGCACGGTTCCCGTGACCGACGAGGAGGGCGGCGCGCCCCTGCGCTGCTGCCTTCGCCGCAGCGCCCCCGGCGAGCGCGTCGCCCTCGTCTCGTACGCTCCCCTGCGCCGCTGGGCGGCCGGTACGGGCGTCGACCCGGGGGCCTACGACGAGCAGGGCCCGGTGTTCATCCACGCCGAGGAGTGCGCAGGGCCGGACGGGGACGCCCTGCCCTTCGCGCACGCCCACCGCACGGTGCGCCGCTACTCGGCCGACGGCCGCATCCTCGGCGGCCGGCTCGTGGAGTCGGGCGTCTTCGAGGAGGCGTTCGAGGAGGCGTTCGCCGACCCGCAGGTGGCGCTGGTGCACGTCAGGGCCGTGGAGTACGGGTGCTTCCTGTACGAGGTGCGCAGACCCCGCTGAACACGGCAGGGGCGCCCACCGGCGAGGGTGGGCGCCCCTGTGCCCGGTACGGGTGGGCGTCAGCCCTTCAGCTCCGCCGCGACCAGCTCCGCGATCTGCACCGCGTTCAGCGCGGCGCCCTTGCGGAGGTTGTCGTTGGAGACGAACAGCGCGATGCCGTGCTCGACCGTCTCGTCGGTGCGGATACGGCCCACGTAGGACGGGTCCTGGCCGGCCGCCTGGAGCGGGGTCGGGACGTCGCTGAGGGCCACGCCGGGGGCGCCGGCCAGCAGCTCCTTGGCGCGCTCCGCGCTGATCGGGCGGGCGAAGCGGGCGTTGACCTGCAGGGAGTGGCCGGAGAAGACCGGGACCCGGACGCAGGTGCCGGAGACCTTCAGACCGGGGATCTCCAGGATCTTGCGGGACTCGTGGCGGAGCTTCTGCTCCTCGTCGGTCTCGTTCAGGCCGTCGTCGACGAGGGAACCGGCCAGCGGCAGGACGTTGTACGCGATCGGCGCCACGTACTTGTTCGGGGCGGGGAACTCCGCCGCCGAGCCGTCGTGGGTCAGCTTCGGCGCGTCCTCGCCGACCTTCTTGACCTGCTCGAACAGCTCGTCGACACCGGCCAGACCGGAACCGGAGACGGCCTGGTAGGTGGCGACCACGAGCGCTTCGAGGCCGGCCTCGGCGTGCAGCGGCTTCAGCACCGGCATCGCGGCCATCGTGGTGCAGTTCGGGTTGGCGATGATGCCCTTGGGGCGGTCGGCGATCGCGTGCGGGTTCACCTCGGAGACGACCAGCGGGACCTCGGGGTCGCGGCGCCAGGCGGAGGAGTTGTCGATCACCACGGCACCCTGCGCGGCCACCTTCGGCGCCAGCGCCTTCGACGTCGAGCCGCCCGCGGAGAACAGCACGATGTCCAGGCCGGAGTAGTCGGCGGTCGCCGCGTCCTCCACCGTCACGCCGTCCAGGACCGAGCCGGCCGAGCGGGCCGAGGCGAACAGCCGCAGCTCGGTGACCGGGAAGTCGCGCTCCTTGAGGATCCTGCGCATGACCGTGCCGACCTGACCGGTGGCTCCGACGATTCCGACCCTCACGGCGACTCCTTCTGGGCGTTCTTGCATGTCTACGGCCTTTCCATCATGCGGCCGACCCAGGTCCGCCTGTCCAATTCTTTGCGCTTCATACCCCCGGACAGAGACACCCCGACCGGCCGGACGGTTCCGGAACTCCGCCCGCACCCATGCTGAGCTGCATAAATTCGCCCCTCGGGGCGCTCGCGCCGCAAGCTGTGCTGCGCTCGCGCGCCGGTGTGACGTACACCTCCCGGAAAACTTCCGGCGACCCGGTCGAACGTTTCGGTGCGCCGCGGCGTCGTAGAGGAAACGCGGTGAGGGGGTGGCTTGTGCTGCGCAGAAAGGCCCGCCGTGCCCAGGAGGACGATCACACCGATCCCCTGGACGCGGCCCAGGAGCGTCGGGTGCGGGCGGTGCTCGCGCTCGGCGGGGTGCCGCAGGCGGACCTGCCGGACGGGGTACAGCAGGTCCGGCTGCGGCTGCTGGAGCGGGCCGCGAGCGGACGCGAGGCGCCGCGGGACGTGTCGGCGTGGGCGGCGGTCGTCGCCTCCAATCTCGCCATGGACTGGCACCGGGCCAAGAAGCGCCAGGAACGCCTCGGCGAACGGCTCGCCTCCCTGCGCCAGACGGAGCACCCCTCCGGCGAGGACACCAGCCTGCTCTCCCTCGCCGTGGCCCAGGGTTTGGACGAGCTGCCCGACGCCCAGCGTCAGGTCCTCGTGCTGCGCTTCTACGGCGACCTTCCGGTGCGCGACATCGCAGCCGAGCTCGGCATCCCCGAGGGCACGGTCAAGAGCAGGCTGCACACGGCGGTACGGGCCCTGCGCGCCCGCCTGCACGAGGACGAGGTGGTGTGACGTGACCGCCGAGAACCAGGGCCGCGGCGCCGACGCGCTGATGGCCGCGATCACCGGTGAACCGCTGTCCGACGAGGCCCGGGCGGACGCCGCCTTCATGGCCGAGCACGACGCCGCCGCGGCCGACCTGGCGCTGCTGCGCGAGCAGCTCGGCATCATCGGGCACGCGCTCGCCGAGCCACTGCCACCGCCACCGGAGCCCGAGCCGGCTCCCGTACGACGGCCCGCCCGCGCCCGGCGCCGGATCCTCACCGTCGCCCTCGGCTCGCTCGCCGTGGCCGCCGCCGGGTCGGTGCTGGTCGGCATGGGCTGGCTGCTGACGCAGGCCGGGTCCGGCGCGGGTTCCGACGCGGGGGCGAGCAGCGCGGACAAGGCCGCCCCCTCGCGGCAGTCCGCCGGCACCGAGTTCGGCAGCCCGCTCTACCTCGCCTGCTCGCGGCTGGTGGCCGAGGGCCGGGCCACCGCCGTCGAGCAGGTTCCCGGGACGGCCTCGGTGCGCGTCACCCTCGACATGACCCGCTACTACAAGCCGGACGAGGGCGAGCCGGAGCTGACGTTCACCGTCGAGGAGAACCTCGTGCCCGGTCTCCGCAAGGGCGACCCCGTGCTCATCGGCATCCGCGAGGGCGCCCGCGAGCCCGACTTCTGGGCCGTCGGCGAGGGGGACATCGCCCCCGAGCGGGCCTGGATCACCGCCTCGCTGCCCGAGGCGCGCGAGCTCGGCTGCTGAACGCCGAGGGGCGGGCGCCCGCACGGACGCCCGCCCCCGATGGCCGTACTCCGGACTACGGAACGACCTTCTCGATCTTCACGTTGCCGACGCCCGCGGCGGTGCCGCGCGCGTTCAGCAGCTGGACCTGGCCGAAGAACTCACGGCCCTCCGGAGCGGCCGCCAGGGCGGTGACGCTGCCGGTGAGGGTGACCGACTGGCCCGTGCCGAGCTGCACCGGCGCGTCGGAGACCGAGACGGTGCCGAGCGCGGGGGAGAAGAACACGTCCAGGTAGTCGTACGCCGTCGAGCCGGCCGGAACCGCGTAGCCGATGACCTCGATGCTGTACGTCCCGGCTGCCGGGTCGGCGACCGAGACCGACTCCTCCGAGTCGCCGTCGGCGGAGCTGCCGACCTCGGTGCCGGCCGCGTCGTAGACGACCAGGTCGAGGTCGGCGGCCGCGTCGGAGACGTTGCCGATGGTGACGTCGAGCGAGGTGGCGCCCGCGGGCACGTCGACCGTGGTGGTCTGCGTGACGCCCTCGGTGATGTCCGGGCGCGCCGTCTTCGACGAGCCGAGCGGGCCGCCGGCCGCCTTGCCGTCGAGGGCCGCGTAGTTGTTGGTCACCTTCCAGGAGGCCTCGGCCGGCGTGCCGATCTTGGCCTCGGCCACGGTCACGGTCTCCGGGTCGAAGGCCGCGCCGAGGACGGTGACGCCCAGCTTGTAGGGGTTGTCGAGCAGCGGCGACGTGCGGCGCGCCTCGACCTCTATCTCCCAGACGCCGGGCTGCGGGTCGGCGTAGGAACGCACGTCCGGCTTGCAGCCGTTGCCGTCGAGGTAGTTGTTGTAGCAGTTCGGGGTGGAGGTGGTGTCGGCCGGGACGCCGTACGGGTGGATGGCGATGAACCGGGTCTGGCTCTTGCCCTTCAGCCCGCCGATCGCGACCTCCAGCGACTTCGCGCCCTCGGGGACGGTCACGAAGTACGACTTGGTGCTGTTGCGCTGCACCGAACCGGACGCCGAGTAGCTGTACTTCAGCGGCTGCGAGACCACGACCGTGGTGAGGATCTGCTTGTCGACGCCCTCGGTGCGCGGGTCGTCGACCTCCAGGATCGCGCTCTTGATGCCCGCCGAGCCCGGCTTGGCGGCGACCTTGACGGTGACCGGCTTGTTCAGGCCGAGCTTGATCTCGTCGGAGCCGACGATGCGGAAGGTGCGACCGGCGTTGTTCTCCAGGTCCAGCTCGTGCCGGATCGCCCTGTCCGGGCCGGACGTACGCGTGATGGTGACGTCGTACGTCTTCTTCTGCCCGGCCTTCAGGCCGCCCTCGCGGTCGTAGACGCCCGTGCCGAAGCCGGGGGTCTTCAGGAACTGGTCGATCGCGGTGTCGACCGGCGCCTTCACCGTGTACTCGTGGGCGGTGGCGCCGTCACGGATGGAGTCCCAGGCGTCCTCGATGTCGATGAGGCCGGCACCCTCCTCGTACGCCTGCACACCCTTGATGTGGTCGGCGGTCGAGGTCAGCGCGGTGCGCAGCTTCGCCGGGGTGAGGTCGATGTGCCTGGCCTTGGCGGCGCTCAGCAGCAGCGCGGACGCGCCCGCCGCCTGCGGGGACGCCATCGAGGTGCCCTGGAGCATCGAGTAGCCGGCCGGCAGGGTGTAGCCCGCCTCGGCGACCGGACCGCCCGGCAGCCAGGTCTGGGTGGTGTTGATCGCGGCGCCCGGCGCGGAGAGCGTCGGGGTGAAGCCGCCGTCCTCACGCGGACCGCGCGAGGAGAACGGCATCATCGCGTACTTCTTCTCCACGACCGAGCCGTAGTTGGCGGCCCAGGTCTCCTTGGAGACGGTCGCGCCGACCGAGATGACCTTGCTCGCCAGGCCCGGGTCGCCGATGGTGTTGGCGCCGGGGCCGGAGTTGCCGGCCGAGATGACCAGCTGCACGCCGTAGGTGTCGATGAGGCGCGTGTACAGCTCGGCGCGGGCGTTGTTGCCGTCGTTCAGCGCCGGGAGACCGCCGATGGACATGTTGACGATGTCGACGCCGCGGTTGACGACGAGGTCGATCATGCCCTCGGTGAGCGCGACGTTGGTGCAGCCGCCGGTCCAGGTGCAGGCGCGGGAGGCGACGAGCTTCGCGCCGGGGGCCGCGCCGTTCATCCTGCCGCCGAACAGGCCGTTCGCGGCGGTGATGCCGGCGACGTGGGTGCCGTGCTCGGACTCGATGACGCCGATGTTGACGAAGTCGCGCTTCTGGCCGACCCAGTCGCCGCCGTACGGGTCCATCGGGACGTCCTTGCGGATCTCCACGACGAACGGCTGCCGCTCGGCGACCTCGGTGGCCGGGTCGTCGGTGCCGAAGTACCCGATCTGGTAGCCGTCCTTGTACGGCTTCATCGGGGTGTCGTCACCGAAGTCGAAGTTGTTGTTGAGGTCGACCCGGACGGTGCCGTTCGCGGCGTCGTAGAGGACGCCCCAGGAGTCGGTCCTGTCGCCGTCGCGGTTGGCGTCGCCCGCCGCGTCGCCCCCCGTGGTGTACGACTCCAGGAAGGTGCTCACCTGGTACGAACCCGCGGGCGCCGTCCAGGTCTTGCCGCCGTAGGTGAAGGTGGGCCCGGAGACGGAGGTCACCATCGGGCGCCAGGTGCGGTCGTTGTCGACTATCGGGTCGGTCGCGGTGACCCAGTCGACGATCTTGCGCTCGCCGGTGGTGGTCTTCTGCAGCGCGGGGTGCGCCAGGTCGATGCCGGAGTCGAGGATGCCGATGGTGATGCCGCGGCCGTCCGCCCTCGGGTTCTTCTTCACGAAGTCGACGGCGCCCGTCTCGAAGGACGGGTTGTACGGGTTCTTCGCCGGGGTCTTCTTGGAGGGGCCGGAGTAAGAGGTCTTCGCGGCCGTCGACTTCGACGTGTCGACGGCGGGGTCGTCCAGGGGTATCTCCTGGCGCAGGTCGATGCCGTGCACCGAGGAGAGCTTCGCCGCGGCGGCGATGGCCTTGTCGGCCTTGCCGGTGGGGACGGTGGCCCGGACGTAGCCGAGCTTGTCGTAGGTGCGGCCCACAGAGCCGACCGCGTCCAGCTGCCCGGCGACCTGCTCGGTCTGCCCGGGCGCCGTCGCGATCATCATCGTGACGTTCTTGGCGTCGCCGGCCTTGGCCTCGGCGAGCAGGTCGGCGTCGTCCGAACCGAGCTTGTCGTGGGCGGACTTGACGCTCGGGTCCGTCGCGGCGGGCGCGGGGTCCACGGCCATGGCCATGGGTATCGGCCCGGCCGCGGAGAGCGCGGCGACGAGGCCGGCTGCCACGGCTATGCGGGCCGCGCGTCTCGCGCCCGGCTTCGGGTCGCGCTGGGGGGTGAGGGTCATCGGCATCCCTTGGAGGTAAAGGAGCATGAGAGCGTCCGGTATGTGATCCCGGACGACCGCACAGCCTTACGCAAGGGAAGGATGTTTGGGAAGAGTTGACCCAATCGAAATGAACGGGTGGGGAAAACCCCCGATACATATCGGACGGGCAGTTCAAAAGGGGTGAGTCACTCGTAGTGCCGGATACTCGCCTGCGGAATCGGCCCCGGCCGGCTGACGTCCCCACCCGGAAGCGGTCCGGTACCCCGAAAAATGAACAGGGAGTGACCGCGTCCCGGCCGTTCGAGGAGCGGCCGTGGACGCGGAAGGTGGTCCAAGATCCACGTACGGCGATCGGCGCTGCGCGTTGCGGTCACGTTCATGCGCAGGTCACTCCCGGTGCCAACCATCCACAGTGAGCGGGATGTTCGCATCCGCGACCGCCCCGCGACCACTGCCGACGCGTTCGCACTCGGGGAGACCGCGCCATGTCGCGCATACGCTCTGTCGCCAGCTCCGCGCTGGGGGTCCACCGCCGTACCCTGCTCGCCGCCACCGGAGCGGTGGCCCTCTCCGCGGGCGCCGGCTACGCCCTGCGGCCCACCGACAGCGAGGCCGCCACCACCCACGGCACCGCGAACGCACCGGGCGCGGCCGCCGACAACGCCGCCGCCGAGGCGCCCGTCGGCGCCTCCAGCCGGGTGCCCGTCGCCCTCGCGCCCTACACCCGCGGCACGACCGTCGCGAGCGTCGCCACACCGCAGGGCAGCGGCGGCTACCGCCGGCTCGCCGACGGCCCCGGCTGGAAGCGGGTCGTCCGCGAGAACCTGGCCGCCGCCAAGTCCGGCCGCGAGAGCCGCCGTACGGCGCTCGCCTCCTTCGTGCAGCTCACCGACCTGCACCTGATCGACGCCCAGCACCCGCTGCGCCTGGAGTACCTGCGCTCCACGGACGTGCACGCCTGGCGCCCGCAGGAGGCGCTGACCGTGCCGGGTGCCGTCGCGCTCGTCGAGCGGATCAACGCGCTGCCGGGCGCCCCCGTCACCGGCTCCCCGCTCCACTTCGCCATGACGACCGGCGACAACACGGACAACAACTGCAAGTCCGAGCTGGAGTGGTTCCTGACGGTGATGAGCGGTGGCCGCGTCACCCCCAACACCGGCGACCCGCGGCAGTACGAGGGCGTCCAGAACAGCGGCCTGAAGCTGTACTGGCAGGCCGACGACTCCGTCCGCGACGCCGACAAGCAGCTCGGCTTCCCGCACATCGACGGCTATCTCGCCGCCGCGATCCGCGAGATGCGCAGCCCCGGCCTGAACATCCCGTGGTACTCGACCGTCGGCAACCACGACGCCATGCCGCTGGGCACCTACGCCTCGCACAGCGACTCCTACCTCACCGAACTCGCCGTCGGCGGCAAGAAGCTGATGAACGCCTCCGCCGCGGAAGCCAAGAAGCTCCAGGACTCCCTCAAGCAGGACAAGGACCCCAGGGGCACCGTCTTCAAGGACTTCCTCAAGGCCCACGCCCGCTCCATGCGCCCGGTCACGCCGGACGAGAGCCGCGCCCCGTTCACGCCCGAGGACTACGTCCGCGCCCATCTGAACCCGGCCCACCGCGGCCACGGCCCGGCCGGCCACGGCTACTCGACGGCCAACCTGGACGCGGGCACCCAGTACTACAGCTTCCGCATCGCCGACGACGTCATCGGCATCAGCCTCGACACCACCGACCCGGGCGGCCACTACGAAGGGTCCGTCGGGACGGCCCAGTTCAGGTGGCTGGACCGGACGCTGCGGGAGAACAAGGACTCGTACGCGATCGTCTTCAGCCATCACACCAGCGGGTCGATGGACAACCTGCGCCGCGACCCGGCCCGCCCGGAGCGGCGCGTGAGCGGGGCCGAGCTGCTCCAACTGCTCGGCAAGCACCGCAACGTGCTGGCCTGGGTGAACGGCCACATCCACAAGAACGTCATCACCCCGCACTCCGGCACCGGCGGCCACACGTTCTGGGAGATCTCCACCGCCTCCCACGTCGACTTCCCCCAGCTCGCCCGGATCATCGAGGTGGTGGACAACAAGGACGGCACGATCTCGCTGTTCACCACGCTGATCGAGTCCTCGGCCCCGCACCGCACCAGCTTCACCGACCTCTCCCAGACGGGCCTGGCCGCCCTCTACCGGGAGCTGTCGCTCAACGCCCCCGGCGTGAGCACCAAGCTGGGCGGCGGCCGCAAGGACCGCAACACGGAGCTGGTCCTCAAGAAGGGCTGAATCGCGCTCAACCGCCCCACCCCGCCTCAACCTTCGCAGGCGCCGCCGGGTCTCTCCCGGCGATCACGCTCGACGCGAGCGTGCGGACAGGGGGAGAGACATGAGCGTACGTACGACCCGCGCGGTTCTCGTGGCGGCGACGGCGGTGGCGCTGTCGGCGGCCCTCGCGGCCCCCGCGCTCTCGGCGGTGCCGGCCGGCAGCGGCCACGAGGCGACCCGCAAGGCCGCCGAGGCCGCGGTCGAGGCGGGCGTCCCCGGCGTGACGGTGACGGCGAGGGACGGCCACGGCACCTGGTCGGCGACGGCGGGCGTCGGCAACCTCAGGACAGGGCAGCCGCGTTCGGCAGCCGACCGCTACCGGGTGGGCAGCATCACCAAGACCTTCGTCGCCACCGTGCTGCTCCAGCTGGAGGCCGAGGGCCGGCTCTCCCTCGACGACAGCGTGGACAAATGGCTGCCGGGCCTGGTGCGCGGCAACGGCCACGACGGCCGCGAGGTCACCCTGCGCCAGCTCCTGAACCACACCAGCGGCATCTTCAACTACACCGCCGACGAGGACTTCGGCCGCACCTACTTCCTCAAGGACGGCTTCTTCGAGCACCGCTACGACACCAAGAAGCCCGCGCAGCTCGTCGCCCTCGCCATGACGCACAAGCCGGACTTCGCGCCGGGCACGTCGTGGAACTACTCCAACACCAACTACGTCCTCGCCGGCATGGTGATCGAGAAGGCGACCGGACGTCCCTACGGCGCCGAGGTCCGCGACCGCGTCATCAAGCCCCTGCACCTGACCGGCACCTCCGTGCCGGGCACCCGCGTGACGGTGCCGGGCCCCAGCAGCCGGGCCTACTCCAAGCTGGCCGAGACGGCGACGGGCCCGACGTACGACGTCACGCGGATCAACCCGTCGATCGCCTACTCGGCCGGCGAGATGATCTCCGACTCCGCCGACCTCGGCCGCTTCTACTCGGCCCTGCTGCGCGGCAAGCTCCTGCCCCGCGAGCAACTGGCCGAGATGACCACGACCGTCCCCCTCGACGAGCGGGGCGGCTACGGCCTCGGTCTGATGAAGTCCGAGCTGTCCTGCGGGGTCACCGTCTGGGGTCACGGCGGCGGCATCCACGGCTCCCTGTCCGAGGCGGTCACCACCAGGGACGGCCGCCACTCCCTCGCCTTCAACCTCAACGGCGACTGGTCGGGGGACACGGGGGCGGTGATCGAGGCGGAGTTCTGCGGCACGGAGAAGGCGGCCGAGCGCACCGTCCGGCGCGGCCCGGACCTCACCTGACGCACGAGGAGGGGCCGCCGGCACAAGGCCCCGGCGGCCCCTCCTCTCCCCTCCTGATGCCGCCTTCGCGGTCCGTCACTACCTCGGCAGCACCACGACGTACGCGGCCGGGTCACGGTCGGCCGCCGCCATCAGGGCCGTACGGACCACCGCGGCCTGCTGCTCCGTGCCGTCCCGGAGCTTCTTCGGGGTGATGTGGACGACCGTGATGCCGAGGCGCTCCAACGTCTCGCGCTTGCGGGCGTACTCCGACCACAGGGCGTCCTCCTCCTGGCGGGGCGCCCGGGTGTCCAGTTCCACCGCCACCGCCTGCTCCGGCCAGTAGGCGTCCAGGCCGCCGAGGTGGGGGCCGCCCGGCAGGCGCAGGTCCACGTTCCAGACCGGGTCGGGCAGGCCGTGCTCGTGGACCATCGCGTACAGCCGGTCCTCGGCGATGGCGCGGCCCTCGGCGAGCAGGGCGTCCACCGCGTCCACCACGTGCGGGCGGCCGAGCAGCTTCGCCTGGTTCAACTCCCGTACCACCGAGGCCGGTTCGCAGTGTCGGCCGCGTACGGCCTCGGTCAGCAGCCGGCGTACGGCGCTCGCGTCGGTGAGTTCGGCGACGGCGTCGGCCAGGGCGCGCGGGACCGGCGCCACCGGGAGGCCGGTGACCTGCCGGGGCGTGGGCAGCGCGGCGGTGCGCAGGATGCGGGCGCAGCCCGCCGAGCGCAGCCGGCGCAGCCGGGGGACCAGGACGTCGACCGTGTCCAGGGCGGTGAGCGGCGGCGTTCCGGAGAAGCCGTGCAGGGTCAGCGCCGCCAGGCCCGTGATCATCACCTCGGGGTAGGCGGGGGCGGGGTGCTCCTCACCCGCGTTCGGCTGGGCCGGCACGCCGGGGGTGCGCTCGCGCGAGGCGTACATCAGCACCGCGTGCAGACGCTCCTCGCCGGTGGGCGGGCCGGGGTGGAGCAGCAGGACGCCGGGGAGGAGCTGCTGCCAGGGGCCGCCGGGGCGGCACTGCTCGTTCATCTCGGCGGTGGCGACGCCGTGCGACTTCAGCTGAGCGGCCGTCATGACGCGGCGGCGGTGGATCTCGGAGAGGTGACGCAGGGGGCGGGGGGACAGCGGGGTGTTGTGGGTCATGACCCGGAGGTTCCCGTGCCTGATCGGCCCGCTAACCGCTGTTACAGGGCCGTCGACAAAAACGGACAACATGGCACTAAAGGACGGGTGTTCGGATGCCGAGTACGCACCGAAAACCCCTGGTCCAATCGGGTGGGACCAGGGGTTACGGCTGCTATTGCCTGAATTCCGTAACGGTCACGCAGGCCATGACCGTTGGCCAAAGGTCTCAGCCGGTTGACGCCGCCGCGTCACACGCCTGCCCCCGCAGCGCCCGCGCCAGATCGTCCCGCGCCTCCAGCACCAGCCGCCGCAGCGCCGGAGCCGCGTCCTGGTGCGCCGTGAGCCAGGCGTCCGTCGCCTCCAGGGTGGCCGGCGACTGCTGGAGCCCCGGGAACAGCCCCCGGACCACGTCCATGCCGATCTGGATGGACCGCTCGTCCCACACCCGCTCGATCACGGCGAAGTACTTCTCGGCGTACGGCGCCAGCAACTCCCGCTGGGACGGCTGCACGAAGCCCGCGATGGTCGCCTCCACCAGCGCGTTGGACAGCGCGTCCGACTCGACGACCTGCGCCCACGCCTGCGCCTTCACCGCCTTGGACGGCCGCGCGGCCAGGCAGCGCACCTGGTGCCTCTTGCCCGACGCCGTGTCGTCGCGGGCCAGTTCCGCCGCCAGCTCCTTCTCGCCGACGACGCCGTACGTGGCCAGCGTGTCCAGCAGCGCCCAGCGCAGCTCCTGGTCGACGTCGAGCCCCTCGATCGTCGCCGAACCGTCGAGCAGGCCCGTCAGCAGCCCGAAGCCCGGCTCGTCCGTCACCCGGGCGAAGAACCGCGCCCACGCCAGCTGGTGCTCGCTGCCGTGCTCGGCCGCGTACAGCTGCGCCGAGGCGCCCTCGGCCAGCAGCCGGGTGCCCTCCTCGCGCCACTGCGGTGCCGCGTAGTGCGTCAGCGCCGAGTCCGCCCACGCGTGCAGCATCTGAAGGACGCCGATGTCGGACTCCCGGTGCGCGAACCGCAGCACCAGGTCGATGAACTCCCGCGCCGGCAGCAGCGCGTCCCGCGTCATGTTCCACAGCGCCGACCAGCACAGGGCCCGCGCCAGCGGGTCCGTCATCTCGCCGAGCGCGGCCCGCAGCGTGGCCAGCGAGGTGTCGTCGAAGCGGGTCTTGCAGAACGTCAGGTCGTCGTCGTTGACCAGCACCAGCTCCGGCGCCTCGGCGCCCGCCGGCTCCGTCACGATCGAGCGCGGCCCGTCCACGTCCGTCTCGGCCCGCGCGTACCGCTCCAGCGCCCCGTCCGCGGTGCGCCGGTACAGACCCACGGCCACCCGGTGCGGGCGCAGCTCCGGGTGCGACTCCGCGGCCTCCTGCACCACCGCCAGCTCGCTCACCCGGCCCTCGCCGTCAAGGAGCACCTGCGGGGTCAGCGAGTTCACGCCCGCCGTCTGCAGCCAGGAACGCGCCCACGCGCCCATGTCCCGGCCGCTGGTCTCCTCCAGCACCGACAGCAGGTCCTCCAGCCGGGTGTTGCCGTACGCGTGCCGCTTGAAGTACCGCCGCGCGCCCTCCAGGAACGCGTCCTGGCCGACGTACGCCACCAGCTGCTTCAGGACCGAGGCGCCCTTGGCGTACGTGATGCCGTCGAAGTTGAGCTTGGCGTCCTGCAGGTCGCGGATGTCCGCCGTGATCGGGTGCGTGGACGGCAGCTGGTCGGCCCGGTACGCCCAGGCCTTGCGGCGGTTGGCGAAGGTGATCCAGGCGTTCTTGAACCGGGTCGCGCCGACGTTGGCGAAGGTGCCCATGAAGTCCGCGAAGGACTCCTTCAGCCACAGGTCGTCCCACCACACCATGGTGACCAGGTCGCCGAACCACATGTGCGCCATCTCGTGCAGGATGACGTTCGCCCGGCCCTCGTACGACGCCTGCGTCACCTTCCCGCGGAAGATGTACTCCTCACGGAAGGTCACCAGACCCGGGTTCTCCATCGCGCCCAGGTTGTACTCGGGCACGAACGCCTGGTCGTACTTCCCGAAGGGGTACGGGTAGTCGAAGTGCTCGTGGAAGAAGTCCAGGCCCTGCTTGGTGACCAGGAAGACGTCGTCGGCGTCGAAGTACGGCGCGAGACCCTTGCGGCACATCGCGCCGAGCGGGATCCGCAGCGTCGAGCCGTCGGCGAGGGTGCGCTCGTAGGAGTCCGTGACGTAGTGGTACGGGCCCGCCACGACACACGAGATGTACGTCGAGATCGGCTTCGTCTCCGCGAACCTCCAGGTCCCGTCCGCGAGTTCACCGCTGCCGTTGCTCCACACCGTCCACGCCTCGGGCGCCCGCACCTCGAAGCGGAACGGCGCCTTGAGGTCGGGCTGCTCGAAGTTCGCGAAGACCCGGCGGGAGTCGGCCGGCTCGTACTGCGTGTACAGGTAGACCTCGCCGTCCTCGGGGTCGACGAAGCGGTGCAGGCCCTCGCCCGTGCGGGAGTAGGCGCACTGGGCGTCGACGACGAGTTCGTTGTCGGCGGCCAGGTCCTCCAGGACGATCCGCGAGCCGTCGAAGACCTCGCTCGGGTCGAGGTCCTTGCCGTTGAGGGAGACGGCCGTCACGCTCGGCGCGACCAGGTCCGCGAAGCTCGTCGCGCCGGGCTCGTTGCAGCGGAAGCGGATCGTGGTCACCGAGCGGAAGGTGCGCGGCCCGCCGTTCTCGGAGCTCTCCTCGCCGAGCGCGGAACGGACGTCGAGGGACACGTCGTACCCGTCGACGGACAGCAGGGCGGCCCGCTCCCGGGCCTCGTCGCGGGACAGATTCTCACCGGGCACGGGTGGCACTCCCTGGGGTCGTGTTCAGTATGCGGACAGCCCGATCCTGCCATGTGCCCCTGACCCGCGGCACCGGGGAATGGCCGGGCGGGCAGCGGTGTTGCCCCTGAGGTTCAGCCGAGACCTGCTTGCCTCATGAGGAGAGACATGTCGGACAAGACCCCCGTCGACTTCTGGTTCGACCCGCTGTGCCCCTGGGCCTGGATGACCTCGCGCTGGGTGCTGGAGGTGGAGAAGGTCCGTGACATCGAGGTCCGCTGGCACGTGATGAGCCTCGCCGTCCTCAACGAGGACAAGCTGGACGACCTGCCCGCGGAGTACCGCGAGATGCTGGAGGTCCAGGCGTGGGGCCCGGTCCGGGTCGTCATCGCCGCGCAGGAGGAGCACGGCGCCGAGGTGCTCGGCGACCTCTACACCGCGCTCGGCACCCGCATCCACAACCAGGGCGAGGGCCCCGGCAAGGAGGCGGTCGCCGCCGCCGTGAAGGAGGCCGGCCTGCCCGAGTCCCTCATGGACCACTGGGACGGCACCCCCTACGAGCCGCAGCTGCGCGCCTCCCACAAGGAGGGCATAGACAAGGTCGGCCAGGAGGTCGGCACCCCGGTCATCGCCGTCCCCGGCGACGACGGCGAGCAGATCGCCTTCTTCGGCCCCGTCGTCACCCCCGCACCCAAGGGCGAGGACGCCGCCAAGCTCTGGGACGGCACCCTCGCCGTGGCCTCCGTGCCGGGCTTCTACGAGATCAAGCGGACGCGCACCAAGGGCCCGGACTTCAGCAACCTGTAGGGCTCACTCGCCGGCCGCGGTCTCCTCCGCGAGGAACTTCTCCGGGAGGCGGCCGTAGCCGGCGTTGTCGAACTGCGGGTAGTACGTCAGACAGCCCTTGCCCGTGCACCGCCACAGGTTGTCCGAGAAGAAGCCCGGCCCCTCCTTCTCCCGTACCGCCGCTCTCTCCTCCCGGTCGGGGAAACGGAAGATCTGCATGGTGCCGCAGGTCGGGCAGTCCGGTGTGCGGGTCCTCATCAACCCCTCCTCGCCATCACCGCCAGGGCCGTACGCTCGCGGAGTTCGCGGCCCAGGACCCGGCTGCGGCGGAGGCGTTCCGCACCGACCCGGCGGCGACCCGTTCCCCGGCGCGGAGGACCTGACGGCCGCCGCTGATCGCGGTGCCGCGGCCCTGCGCCGGATCGCCGCCGCCCACCCCGGCCGGCGCGTCCTCGTGGTCGCGCACGACACGCTGCTGCGGCTGGTGTTGTGCACGCTGCTGTCGATCCCGGCGGGGGAGTACCGCAGGGTCTTCCCCCGGTTGCGCAACGCCGCGCTCAGCGAACTCCTCGTGAGATCCGACGGATCCGCCGCACCTGTCTCCCTCAATGTGCCCTGCGACCCCGACCTGCCGTAGCACCATGGGGACATGACGGAGATCGACACCTCGGTACCGCACTCGGCCCGGATCTGGAACTACTGGCTGGGCGGCAAGGACAACTACCCCGTGGACGAGGCGGCGGGCGACGCGTACACCGCGGTCTTCCCCGGCATCGTCACCATCGCGCGCAGCAGCCGCGCCTTCCTGGGCCGCAGCATCCGGTATCTGGTGACGGAGGGGGGCGTGCGCCAGTTCCTCGACGTCGGCACCGGCCTGCCGACCGTCGACAACACCCACGAGGTCGCCCAACGTCTCGCCCCCGAGTCGAGGATCGTCTACGTCGACAACGACCCGCTGGTCCTGGCGCACGCCCGCGCGCTGCTCACCTCCACCTCCGAGGGCGCGACGGCGTACGAGGACCTGAGCCTGTACGAGCCCGAGAAGGTCCTTCAGGCGGCCTCCCGGACCCTCGATCTCTCCCGTCCCACCGCCCTGATCCTCAGCGGCATCCTCGGCCACGTCGCCGACTACGACCGGGCCCGCGAGCTGGTCCTCCGCCTGCTCGCCGGCCTGCCCTCCGGCAGCTACCTCTGCGTCAACGACGGCTCCCGGGGCACCGACCCGGACTACGAGAACGCCCAGGACTCCTACAACGAGACCGGCGCCGTCCCGTACTTCCTGCGCCCCGTCGACAAGATCGAGGCGTTCTTCGAGGGCCTCGAACTGGTCGACCCGGGCATCGTCTCCGTCCCGCTGTGGCGCCCCGAACCCTCCGACGAGGAGCCCCGCCCGATCGGCCAGCACGGCGGAGTGGGGCGCAAGCCCTGACGCCCGCGGGCACATGGGAAGCCCCCGCGAGTCAGGTCCTCGCGGGGGCTTCCGTCATTCCGCCTGCCGGTCGTGAAGGGTGAGAAGACGATCACGAGGCAGGACGACTCCGGCTTGTTGCAAAGGGCTTGCAACAACAAGCTAGCAGCAAAAAGCCCCCGTGTGGATCACGCGGGGGCTCTCTCGCTGTCCGGGACCGTGTCAGGCCCTGGCCCGCCTGCGCTGCCAGGCGTACCCGACGGCCGCCAGGAGCAGCGTCATGACGCCCGTCGAGTACAGCTGTACCCGCGTGTCCGGCTCGCGGGCCATCAGGACGAAGATCCCCGCCATGCCGGCCATCGCGACCCAGGTCAGGACCGGGAAGGCCCACATGCGGACGACCAGCTTCTCCGGGGTCTCGCGCTCCAGGCGGCGGCGCAGCCGCAGCTGGGAGGCGGCGATGAGGATCCAGACGACCAGGATGACCGCGCCGATCATGTTCAGCAGCCAGGGGAAGACGTCGTCGGGCCGCCAGTAGGACAGCACGACGCAGACGAAGCCGAACACGGAGGAGGCGAGGACCGCGACGCGCGGGACACCGTCCGAGACCCGGCCCAGCGCCGCGGGGCCCTGGCCGCGCCGGACCAGGGAGTACGCGATGCGCGAGGAGCCGTAGATGTTGGCGTTCATGGCGCTCAGCAGGGCGACCAGGACCACCACGTTCATCAGCTGACCGGCGCCGGGGATGCCCAGGTGGTCGAGGGTGGCGACGTACGGGCCCTTCTCGACGACCTCCTCGGAGTCCCAGGGGATCAGGGTGACCACGACCGCCATCGAGCCGATGTAGAAGAGCGCGATGCGCCACATGGCCGTGCGGACCGCCCGCGCGACACCGCTGACCGGGTTCTCGGACTCGGCGGCCGCGATGGTGACCGTCTCCATGCCGCCGTAGGCGAACACCGAGGCGAGCAAGCCGATGATCAGTCCCTCGCTGCCGTTCGGCAGGAATCCGCCCGCACCGGTGAGGTTCGCGGTGCCCGGCGCGTCCGTCCCGGGCAGGACGCCCGCGATGGCCAGCCCGCCCAGCACCAGGAACAGGGCGATGGCGCCGACCTTCAGCGCGGCGAACCAGAACTCGAACTCGCCGAAGTTCTTCACGGCGGCCAGGTTCGCGCCGCAGAAGACGACCATGAACAGGGCCACCCAGGCCCACTCCGGCGTGCCCGGCAGCCAGCCCGTCACGATCTTCGCGGCGCCGATGCCCTCCAGGCCGACGGCCGTGCAGAGCAGCACCCAGAACGACCAGCCGGCCGTGAAGCCCGCCCAGGGGCCGATGGCCCGCTCGGCGTGCGCGGAGAAGGTACCGGAGGAGGGATACGCGGCCGACATCTCGCCGAGCATCCGCATCACCAGCATCACGAGGAGGCCCGAGATGACGTACGCGATGACGATCGAGGGGCCCGCGGCGGCGATGCCGGCCCCGGACCCGACGAACAGGCCGGCGCCGATGACACCACCGAGGGCGATCATCGACAGGTGACGCTGCTTGAGACCGTGAGAGAGGGCGACGTCCTCCGCTTTCGCGGGCGTCTCCGTGGGGGTGCTGTTCTGCATGGGCGCGGCTCGTCCAATGCGTGAGAGGGCAAAAAACGCCCACAGTGTGGTCAGCGTCTCCGCTCAGAAGGAGAGACTGTCCATTATGCGGACACTCGCTGCACGGTGAGTGACAAGCCCGTCACGCGTCGACGGGCGTGTGGTGCGAGGCCACCCCTGTGGCGAGACGGTTCTCCGGATCCGGGCGAGCTCTTCACGCGCGCGCAACGCGATTGGCGCATTCCTACAGTCGGCTGGAAGCCCCGCGCTGTGAGCCGTACGTCCCTGCCTCAGTGACCGGCATCACCCCGTACCCCGTGTAACACCCACCCTTTGTCCGGAGCCGACGAACCCTGTGATCCGGCCTTTGTCGACCACTGACGGTGAGGTGACGAAACACCCTGGGATAGCGTCACAGCGTCCCGTACCGCCCTCGCTCCCGCGGAGTCCCCATGAGCACCGCTGCCGCCCCCGTCCCCTCCCGAGATCTCGACTCCGCTCGATCAGGGGGCACCCCCGTCGGACAGGTCCTCGCCGACCTGCTCCCGGCCTCCCGCGTCCGCGACATCGCGCTCGTCGTCGGCGGCGCCGCGTTCACCGGCCTCGCGGCCCAGATCTCCGTGCCCGTGCCCGGCTCCCCGGTGCCGGTGACCGGTCAGACCCTCGCGGTGCTGCTCGTCGGTACGGCCCTCGGCGCCGGCCGCGGTTTCCTCTCGCTCGCGCTGTACGCGCTCGCGGGCATCGCGGGCGTGCCGTGGTTCGCGGGCGGCACCTCCGGCGCCGCCGCCCCCTCCTTCGGCTACATCCTCGGCATGATCCTCGCCTCGACCGTCGTCGGTGCGCTGGCCCGCCGCGGCGCCGACCGCACCGTACTGCGCACCGCCGGCGCCATGTTGCTGGGCGAGGCGATCATCTACGCCGTCGGCGTGCCCTACCTGGCCCTGGCCACCGGCATGTCGGCGTCCGCCGCGATCGCGGCCGGCCTCACCCCGTTCCTGATCGGCGACGCCCTGAAGGCCGCCCTGGCGATGGGCGCGCTGCCCAGCGCCTGGAAGCTGCTGGACCGCTGACGCGGTAGCTCCCGAGCAAGAGGCTCGCCGGGTCGACGAATTCGACCCGGCGAGCCTCTTTCGCGTTCCCGCGCCGGACGGCGGGCCCGTGGGCTCAGTCCGCGTGCCGCCTCGGCCGCCGCAGCTGCGACCACCACAGCCCGGCCGCACCCGCCGCGATCAGCGCCGCGCCGGCCGCGCCGAGCGGCAGGGCGTCACGAGCGAGGCCGGTCTTGGGCAGTTCGTCGGGGCCGGGAGCCACCGGCTTGTTGTCGGTGCCGAGCAGCAGCGGGGTGGCCGGGGCGTCGGGCGACGGGTTCGTCGTACCGAACGGCACCGGGCCCTGCTGCCAGTACGTCTTCTTGCCGTCACCGGTCTGGACGGGGAGACAGATCTTGCCCTCCTTGCCGAGGTCGAACGTCGCCGCTACGGCGTACGACTTCGACTCACCGGCGGGGAGATTGTCGAGAGGGCAGGCGAAACCACTGTTCGAGCCTTCCGGTAGATTGCCTTTCTCGATCGCCGAACAGCCTTCGACATTCTTGACGGTGAGGCCGTCGAACCCGACGACCAAAAGCTGGATCTTTCCGCTCTCCTCGGTCCCTTCATTCTTCACCGTGGCGGTGATCTCGGTTTCTTGCGAACTGTTGTTCACCGAGATTTTCTCCGGCAGCTCGGTGGTGAGCCTCACCCCCGACGGCGCCGCGTCGATGACCTTTCCCCCCTTGCTGCTCCCGGGTCCCTGGTCGTCCGCGCTGGCAGTGAAGGAAAGGATCATCACTGCCGAAAAAGATGTCGCGACCAGCGATCCGGCGATGGTCGTCGTGCGACGAGAACTCATGTTCGTCCCCCTTGCCTGCGCCTGAATTCGCAGTACTTGAAGAGCTACCACAAGATTTCTCCGCACTATGCTGGTACGGCACGAAGTGTGACCATTGTGTTTCAATGGCGGATGTCCGATGCGGCATCGAGGGGGGTGCAGTGGATTGCCGGGGAATACGAGGAGTGGCGGGGTTCCAGGTGTACTGGTGACGGGGCGCTATCGATTGGTCGAGAGTATCGGCCAGGGGGGAATGGGGCGCGTGTGGCGAGCGGTCGACGAAATCCTCGATCGACTCGTCGCCGTCAAGGAAATGCGCATAGACGGCCTGGACCCGGAGGACACCCGCACGCGCCGTGAACGCACCCTGCGCGAGGCGCGGGCGACGGCACGGATCGACCACCCCAACGTCGTACGGGTCTACGACGTGGTCGACGAGGGCGAACGCCTGTGGATCGTCATGGAGTTGGTGGCCGGCCGCTCCCTGGAACGCATCATGGCGGAGGAGGGCCCGCTCGGCCCCGGCGAGACGGCCCGGATCGGCACGGGTCTGGTGGCGGCGCTGCGGCAGGTCCACGACCGGGGTGTGCTGCACCGGGACATCAAGCCGGGCAACGTGCTGGTGGAGACGGACGTGCGGCGCGGGCGGGGCCGGGTGGTCCTGACGGACTTCGGCATCGCGGCGATCCAGGACGCGAAGGCCCTCACCATGGTCGGCATGCTGGTCGGTTCCCCCGACTACATGGCCCCCGAGCGCATCTCCGGCTGCCCCCAGGGCCCGCCGTCCGACATCTGGTCCCTGGGCGCCACGCTCAGCGCGGCCCTCGCCGGCCGCTCCCCGTTCTCCCGCGACACCACCCTGGCGACCCTGCACGCGGTCCTCTACGAGGAGCCCGAACTCCCGCCCACAGCGGGCCCGTTGCGAGAGATCCTCACCACCCTCCTGGACAAGGACCCGACCCGACGCCCGGGCCTCGACGACCTGGAGACGGCCTTGCAGCTGGTGGCCCGTCCCATTCCCACGCCGACTGTGCCGGTCGTGAGGGGAGGGGCGGACGAGGGGGACGAACGCGCGACGGGGGCGGTGGGTCCGCCGCCGGGCGCCGAGCCCGAAGCCGATCGGGCGAGGCCCGCCGAGGAGCAGGAGCCGGGTACGGAACCGCAGTTGGTGCCAGAGCCCGGGGAGGCGTTGATACCCGGCACGGCCACCGCGGAGCGCGCCCCGGAGACGGGATCGCCGCCGGCGGCCGATCTGACGCCGCACCCCGATCCACCGTCCGCATCCTCACCGGCCCCCGCGCCGACCGCCACACCCCCCGGCGAATCCCCCACCCCCGCCCTCCTGGACCCCTCCCGCGTCCTGCCCCCGCCCCCGCCCGACCCCCGGCAGCCACCGGACGACGTCCGTGACGCGATACCGCCGACCCACCGCCCGGCCCCGACCAAGCAGGCCCGAGCCGAGGCACTGCACACCGAGGCGCCGCACACCGAGGCGCCGCACACCGAGGCGCCGCACACCGGGGTTCCGCACACCGGGGTTCCGCACACCGAGGCGCCGCATACCGAGGTGCCGCACACCGGGGTTCCGCACACCGAGGCGCCGCATACCGAGGTGCCGCACACCGGGGTTCCGCACACCGAGGCTCCACCCGCCGAGCCCACCCGCCAGGCCGAACCCACCTCGGCGGAACCCACCCCGGCCCAGCCCGCGCAGACCCCACCCGCGCAGACCCCACCCGCGCAGACCCCACCCGCACAGACCTCACCCGCACAGACCCCCCGTGCCCCCAACGCCTCCACCGAACTGGCCCCCGGGTCCCGGTCGGAAGTGCACTCGGCCACCCCGGCCGGCAACTCGACGGGCCCCACCTCGCGCCGCGCGGGCGTCTCCCTGGACCGTGCCGGGGCGGTGACCGAGCGGCGGCCGGGGCCCGGGGCGGGGGTGCTGCCGGACGGGGGCCGGGCGGCCGGCGCCATGCCGCCCGGCGAGTTCCCCGGTCCGGCCGTTCCGGCTCGCCCCCGACCGCGGCGCGGGCATCGCCGTACGGGGATCGTCGCCGCCGTCGGCATCGCGGCGGCCGGCGCGGTCGTGGCCGTGGTGCTCGCGTCCGACTTCGGGTCGCCGAGGGACGACGAGGCGGGCGGCTCGACGCCGCCCTCGACGGCCGCGTCCTCCCCGTCGTCCACGGTCGAGGGCACGTCGAGGCCGCAGAGCCTGCCGCCGGGCTCACGCCGGGAGGCGGGCGGGTTCGCGTGGGTGCCGCCCGAGGGCTGGCAACGGGACGTCAAGACCGGCTCGGAGGTGCACTACACGTCGCCGGACGCCAGACAGGAACTCGCCGCCAAGTCGTCCGTGGCCCGCGACGACCTGATGGACTCCTGGCAGAAGTCCGAGCAGAACGCCCAGCAGGGCAAGGACTACAGCAAGATCCGCCTGGAACGCACGACCTTCCGCGGGCACCCGGCGGTCGTATGGGAGTACACCTTCACCCTTCAGGGCGAGCCCTGGCACGCCCGGCTGCTCGGCTTCACCGTCGGCGGGAAGTCGTACCAGATCAACACCTGGTACCGCCCGGACATGGAGGCTGAGGCCCTCAAGACCTACGAGAAGGTGAGGGACACCTTCACGGTCCTGTGACCGGCGCGGGAGCGGACGACGAGCGGACGACGAGCGGACGACGAGAGGGGCGACGGGGGGCACCCCGTCGCCCCTCGGGCGGCACACCGCCGACGACTCAGCCGGTCTTGACCTTGTCGCGCGGCGTCTCCGAGGCGACGGCCTCCACACCCGCCGGGCGCCCGCCGCCGGCCTTCTCCTTCACGAAGGCGACGGCCAGCACGACCGCGGCGACCAGCAGGGACAGCAGTACGGTCTTGCGCCCGTCGTGCTCGGTGTCGGTCAGCATGTAACCGAGCACGAACACGATCAACGCGGCCGTCGCCCAGGTCAGGTACGGGTACAGCCACATCTTCACGACGAGCTTCTCCGGCGACTCACGCTGGATGATCTTGCGCATGCGCAGCTGCGAGAAGCAGATCACCAGCCAGACGAACAGCGCGACCGCACCGGAGGAGTTGACGAGGAAGAG
The DNA here is from genome assembly GCF_057710365.1 of Streptomyces sp. bgisy027. Lineage (NCBI taxonomy): Bacteria > Bacillati > Actinomycetota > Actinomycetes > Kitasatosporales > Streptomycetaceae > Streptomyces > Streptomyces sp. bgisy027. Next base: position 66,668 of record NZ_JBYIVZ010000002.1, on the reverse strand, counting down.
GAAGACGGAGTCCGGGAACTTGTAGTTGAAGAACACCGCGACGAAGCCGAACGCGACGGACGCGAGGATCGCGGTCCGCGGCACGCCGTTGCCGGTCGTACGGGCGAACGCCTTCGGCGCGTCCCCGCGCTGGCCGAGCGAGAAGGCCATGCGGGAGGCGGTGTAGAGGCCGGAGTTGAGGCAGGACAGCACCGAGGTCAGCACGATGAAGTTCATGATCTGACCGGCGTGTGCGATGCCGAGGGAGTCGAGCGCGGCGACGTAGGAGCCCTTGTCGGCGATGGCCTTGCTGTCCCAGGGCAGCAGGGAGACCACGACGAGGATCGAGCCGAGGTAGAAGACGGCGACACGCCAGATGATGCTGTTGGTGGCCTTGGTGACGGCCTGCTGCGGGTTCTCGGACTCACCGGCCGCGAGGGTGGCGATCTCGCTTCCCATGAAGGAGAAGACGACCAGCAGCACACCGGTGAGGATCGCACCCGGTCCGTGGGGGAGGAATCCACCGTGGCCGGTGAGGTTGCTCAGCCCGGCCTGGTCGCTGTCGACGCCCGGCAGCAGCCCGAAGACGGCCAGCCCGCCGATGATGATGAACGCGGCGATGGCGACGACCTTGATCCCGGCGAACCAGAACTCGAACTCGCCGTACGAGCCGACGGAGACCAGGTTGGTGGCGGTCAGCACCACCATGACGATCAGGGCCCAGGCCCACTGCGGGACGGACGGGATCCAGCCCTCCAGGATCACCGCACCGGCGGTCGCCTCGACCGCCAGCACGACCACCCAGAAGAACCAGTACAGCCAGCCGATGGAGAACCCGGCCCAGCGGCCTAGCGCACGGTCGGCGTGGGCGGAGAAGGAGCCAGACGCCGGGTTGGCCGCGGACATCTCACCCAGCATCCGCATCACCAGCACCACGAGCGTGCCGACGAGTGCGTAGGAGAGGAGGATGCCGGGTCCGGCGGTGGCGATACCGGAGCTGGATCCGACGAAGAGGCCGGCGCCGATGACACCGCCGATCGCGATCATGGACAGATGGCGGTTCTTGAGCCCGGCCTGCAGGCCGTGGCCCCCGGGGGCCGGTTGGGCCGTCTTCTTTGTCGGCTGCGAAGTCATGGAAGGGAATTCCTTTGCGCCGTGGGGAGCGGTCCTCGCACAGGCGGATTGCGTGTGGTGTACGAGTCGGACCAGTGAATCAGAGGAGAACAGATTCGGGAACCTTTGATTCGTGATCGTTGCTTGAGGTTTCCTTGAGCTTCCATGGCCCAGGTCACCATTGACGCGATCGGCACCCGACGCTGCCGCCCGGAAACAGCCGTGTCACACTCGTCCCATGCGCGTGTATCTCGGCTCGGACCATGCGGGCTACGAACTCAAGAACCACCTCGTCGACCGGCTGAAGGCGGCCGGCCACGACCCCGTCGACTGCGGCCCCCACATCTACGACGCCCAGGACGACTACCCGCCCTTCTGCCTCCGTGCGGCGGAGCGGACGGCCGCGGACCCCGACGCCCTCGGCATCGTGATCGGCGGCTCGGGCAACGGCGAGCAGATCGCCGCGAACAAGGTGAAGGGTGTCCGCGCGGCCCTGGCCTGGAGCGCGGAGACGGCGCAGCTCGGCCGTCAGCACAACAACGCCAACGTCGTCGCGGTCGGCGCGCGCATGCACACCACGGAAGAGGCGACCGAGTTCGTCGAGACCTTCCTGGGCACCCCGTTCTCGGGTGACGAGCGCCACATCCGCCGCATCGACATGCTCGCGGACTACGAGACGACGGGAGACCTGCCCCCGATCCCGCCGCACCACCCGCAGCAGTAGTCAGTAGTCTCCGGGGTCGACGGGCCCAGGGGGCGGAGCAGCCCCCTGGGCGGGGCCGAAGGGGCGCCGGCCCCTTCACGCGAAGAAGGAGCCACCGTGCCTGAGGGGCACACCATCCACCGGCTGGCCCAGGACTACGCCGCCGCGTTCCTCGGCACGGCCCCCCGGGTCACCAGCCCCCAGGGCAAGTTCTCCGACGCCGCGGCCCTCCTCGACCGCGCCGAACTCACCCGCACCGAGGCCCACGGCAAGCACCTCTTCCTCGGCTTCCGCGACACCGACTGGATCCACATCCACCTCGGCCTCTTCGGCAAGGTCGACTTCGGCGACGCCCCCGCGCCGCCGCCCACGGACACCGTCCGCCTCCGCCTCGCGAACACCAGCGCGTACGTCGACCTCCGGGGCCCCACCACCTGCGCCCTGATCACCGGCGCCGAGAAGCAGGCGATACACGACCGCCTCGGCCCCGACCCCCTGCGCGACGACGCCGACCCGCAGCAGGCGTACCGCCGGATCTCCCGCAGCCGTACGACGATCGCCGCCCTGCTCATGGACCAGAAGGTCATCGGGGGCGTCGGCAACGTCTACCGCGCCGAGGTCCTCTTCCGGCACCGCATCGACCCCTACCGCGCCGGCAGGGACATCACCCCGGCCCAGTGGGACTCGATCTGGACCGACCTCGTCGAGCTCATGCGCGAGGGCGTCCGCAACAACCGCATCGACACCGTCCGCCCCGAGCACACCCCCGAGGCGATGGGCCGCCCGCCCCGCGTCGACGACCACGGCGGCGAGGTCTACGTCTACCGCCGGGCCACCCTGCCCTGCCACATCTGCGACGGCGAGATCCGCACCGCCGACCTCGCCGCCCGCAACCTCTTCTGGTGCCCGAACTGCCAACGCCCGTAAGGCGGTCAGGAGCGCCTCAGAAGCCGTGCGGCAGCCACGGGGCCACCGTGGACGCGAAGCCCACCGACGCCTCCGCCAGCGCCCCCTGCCGCAGCTCCCGCACCCGCCCGGCCGCGCCCAGCGCCGCGAGGCTCACCCCGCCGAGATAGGCCGCCCCCAACTCCCGTACGGACAGCGCGAGATCGGCAGCGTCCGTGGTACGCCCGCACGACGCGCCCTTGGCGTCCCCGCTCAGCCGCCAACGCCCCGTGTTCCAGGGGCAGAAGTCGTCCTGCACCTCGAACACCACATCCACCGGCGCCTGATACGTCCGCGCCTCCAGCGCGGCCCCGACATCCACCAGACGTACGTGCAGGGCGTCCTTCACCCGCACCACGCACCGCCGGATGTCCGAGACCTGGTACTGCCACGCCTCGTCCAGCGGCCGCGCCCACGCCTTCACCGTGGACGTCAGGTCGATGTCGAAAAGGAACCGCCACAGCGCGGCCTCCGCCGCCGGGTCCAGGGCCTGTACGTCCCGCAGCAGCACGGCACCGCTCGGGCCGTTGCCGTCCCACTCCGGCTTCACGCGGAAGCGCGCGTACCCGACGACCTCGCCCTCCCGCTCCGCCAGCACGCACTGGATCGGCGACGCGCCCTCCCGGTCGTTCTCCGGGTCGAGCAGCCCGAGCCGCTCCCAGCCGGGCAGCCGCGCGATCATCCCCGGCCGCGCGGACACCCGGCGCGCGTACACGGCCTCGCACGCGTCGAGGACGTCGGCCGGTACGGCGTAGCGCAGCCGTACGTCGTCCGTGCCGGGCGGCACGGACAGCCGCACGCGCGAGGTGTCGATCTCGGCGCTGACCTGGTGGCTGCCGATGCCGTAGCCGAACCGGCCGTAGATCGCCGGCTCGGAGGCGGTCAGCACCGCCAGCGGCCGGCCCCACTCGCGCACGTCGTCCAGCTGCCGGCGCATCATCGACGTCAGCACACCGCGCCTGCGGTGCGTGGCGGCGACGCTGACCATCGTGACGCCGGCGGCGTTCACGGCCGCGCCACCGGGCACCGTGAGCCGGAAGCTGAACGCCCCGGCCGTCCCCACGCACGCGTCTTTGTCCCAGACCCCGAGGGACCGGTCGAACTCGGTGAGCGAGTTCCACAACTCCCGCTCCTCGGCCGCCTCCGGGACTCCGCCGAAGGCGCGGATGAGAGTGTCGTACCAGATGTCCCACTCGTCCTGACGCAGCGCCCGCAGCTCCAGGCGGTCGGCCTCGCTCACACTGTCTTTCGCCATGAACCATGCCTACCAGCGCAATGCGGGACGAGCGAGGGAATTTCTCCTTGCGGCGACGGGACGTCTTTCTGTGAAGTTCACTGTGAAGTTGAACCTCGGACGGGGGACAAGTGGGACCTCCCGTGCCAAGCAGCTGGTCCGATGGATAGGGTCCCGAACTAATGGCAGCAGGACGAGAGCGGCGCACGGCGGCCGAGACGTTCATGGCCCGGTTGAGGATGCACTGGCACCGGGTCCGTGTCGGCCTGCGCAGAAGCGCCGTGGACTACTTCCGCGGTGACGGCTCCGACTGGGTCGCGCTCGCCGGACTGTTCCTGACCGTGCCGCTGATCGGCACCGCCACGATGGCCAACTCGGTGTGGTTCTCACCGGCCGCGCTGGTCCTGCCGATCGTGGCCGGCGGGCTGCTGCTGCGCCCGGCGAGCCTGCTGGGCCTGTACGCGGCGGCGGCCACCGCCCTCATCGTGGAGTCGGTGCAACTCGGCCCGTACACGGAGGGCCCGTCCAGGGTCACCCCGGGCGTGGTCCTGGTCGTGGCGGCGTGCGGCTTGTTCGGTCTGCTCATCGCGCAGTTCCGCAGCCGCGTCGGCGTGCCCTGGCGGCGCGGCGGCACCATGCTCTTCGACCTGCGCGAGCGGATCCGCGTGCAGAGCAAGCTGCCGCAGCTGCCGCACGGCTGGCACCGCGAGATGGCCCTGCGCCCGGCGGGCGGCCAGTCCTTCTCCGGCGACTTCGTGGTGGCGGCCCGCACGAACGGCGGCCGCACCCTGGAGGCCGTCCTGACGGACGTGTCCGGCAAGGGCATGGACGCGGGCTCCCGCGCCCTGCTGCTCTCCGGAGCCTTCGGCGGCCTCCTGGGCAGCCTGCCCCCGCACGCGTTCCTGCCGGCCGCCAACGGCTACCTGCTGCGCCAGGACTGGGACGAGGGCTTCGCCACCTCGATCCACCTCGTCCTCGACCTCGACTCGGGCGACTACGAGCTCTACTCGGCCGGCCACCCGCCGGGCCTGCAACTGAGCGCGGGCAGCGGCCGCTGGGAGGAGAAGGCCGCCGAGGGCCCGCTCCTCGGTGTGTACGACGGCGCCCAGTTCGACCCCGTGAAGGGCTCGCTGCGCCCCGGCGACGTCCTGATGCTCTTCACGGACGGTCTGGTCGAGACGTCCGACCGCGACATCGTCGAGGGCATGGACCGCCTCACCGGCGAGGCCGACCGCTATGTCGCAGGCGGCTTCCACGGCGCGGCCTGGCACCTCATCGAGGCGGTGGCGAAGGACGTCAACGACGACCGGGCGCTCCTGCTGATCTCCCGCGAGGGCCCCACGACGACGGCCGCGGCCCGCTGAGGCCGGACAGGGGACACCGGGCGGGCGACACTGGGCGGGTGACCGAGACACCGCAGCCGCAGAGCACCCCGCACGGGACGCTGTCCCTCACCGACGTGGAGGCCCTCGCCCGCGCCGCCCACGCGCGCCAGACCGACAAGGCCGGGCGGCCGTACACCGAGCATCTGAGCGCCGTCGCCGAGGGCGTACGCGCGCGTGGCGGCGACGAGGAGTTGATCGCCGCGGCCTGGCTGCACGACGCAGTGGAGGACGACGCGCTGTCCGAGCAGTGGCTGGAAGAGGCCGCGCTGAGCCGTCGTACGAAGGACGTGGTGCGCGCGGTCACCAAGCGGGCCGGAGAGCCGCCCGAGGCCTACGCGGCGCGGATCCTGGCCACCCCGGGCGCGCTGCTGGTGAAGGAGGCGGACCTGGCGCACAACGCGGACCCGGTGCGTCTGGCGGTCCTGGACGAGGCGACCCGTGAACGACTGACCGAGAAGTACGCACGGATGCGCGCACTTCTCGGTCTGCCGGGAGACTGACTCTTCTCGTTGTGAAGGAACGTCGTCGTGAAGGAACGGCGCAGGGTCAGGCGTTGACCTTCTCGCGCGCGGTCGCGCCCTCGCGCTTCTCCCGCTCCCGGGCCAGCTGGGCGGCGTCCCGTTTGAACGCCCACTCCATCTTGGGCTCGATCGCGAACCGGAAGACCCGCCGTACCGGCGCGGTGCACAGCAGCGTGACGCCGGCGGCCGCGACGACGGTGACGAAGATCGCGCCGAGCGGGCGCTGCAGCCAGGCCTGCTCGAACCAGCCCTGGTAGTCACCGGCCTTCACGAAGAAGCCGTGCAGCAGGTAGCCGTACAGGGTGCCCGCGCCGAGTGCCGTGAACCACATGTGGCGGCGCGGTACCCAGGCGAAGAAGCAGGCCGTCAGCACCAGCGAGCAGCCGAACATCGCCAGCACCATGACCGGCCCGGTCCACCACGGGGCGTGCAGCTCCTGGGCGGCGTCCCGGTGGTAGAACCACGCGGTGTTCATGCGCGGCACCGCCCACCAGCCGAAGGCCAGCGCGAGGGTGAACACCGGCACGGACAGGATCCGCACCGTGCGCGTGCGCACCATGTGGAAGTGCTCGGGCTTCATGAGCAGGCCCAGCACGAAGTACGGCAGGAACTGAAGGACACGCTGGAGGTCGAGGTCGTTGCCGATCTCCGGACTGGCCGCCGCCGCCATGGCGAGGCCGAGCGCGATCGGCAGCGGCCAGCGCACCATCTTCCAGATCGGCGTCGTCATCCGCCAGATGAACAGCGCGCACAGGAACCACGTCATGTACCACGGGTCCAGAAGGCTGATGTTCTGGCCCGGGTCCTCGTCGATCCAGCGCTTGAAGAGCGGATAGGCCGTCTCGAAGACGACGTAGGGCACCGCGACGCCGGTGATCAGTCGCTTCAGGCGGTTCGGGCTCGCGTCGAAACTGCGCGAGAAGAAGCCGGAGATGATGATGAACGCCGGCATGTGGAAGGTGTACACGACGGTGTACATGGCCTCCAGGATCCGGCTGTCGCCCTTGATCGGCTCCCAGGAGTGGCCCATGGCGACGAGTACGATCGTCAGGTACTTGGCGTTGTCGAAGAACGCGTCGCGCTGCTTGGCACCGCTGGAGGCGGCTCTGGCGTCGCCCTGAGCCTTCCTGCCCTGCGGTGAGCGCGGACTCGGCACTCCGTCCGCCGACTGCTGTGTCGGGGGGAGTGGCGCTCTGTTGTGGCCGTGCGGTCGCAGCGAGTCCGTCACAGACCCTCCCGTCGGAAGCCCGGGTAGCGGATCCAGGACCTCGCTGCGTATACGGGGGACGAGGCAGCGTGGAACATCTGAGGCACCCTAGCGTTGCCTGTGCGATTTCGTAAAACCCGCGAGGTCATTGGCGATTATTGCGAACGACTTCGCATGTACGGCGAACATGCACCTGGTGGACACTCGTTAGCCACCCCTCTTGTCCGGATTCATCCTGACTAAGCAGTGCATATGGCAAGGAGGTGACGCCGAAGAAATGATCACCGTGTCGCGAATTCGAAATAGCGGCGAACACGTTGTGTGGCAATGGAAACGATCCCTTCCAATTCTCTGCGCCGGTCTCTCGCCGAAATGTCGTACGGGCGCGATGCGAGAGGTCGGTGCGCCCGGGGTCCGTCACAGATCCGGCACAGGTGTGGCGAACGAAACGTCACGTGCCGCATAGCGAGGCCCGGTTGGTGGCACGATGGTTCTGGCGGGGGTGCGCGGGGTCGCGTCCCCGGGCCGGGAGAGCGGACCGACCGAGGGTGTGATCTGTAGTGGCCATTTCGCTGTCAGTGGTGTTGCTGTTGGCGATCGTCCTGGTGGTGCTGATCCGTGGCGGATCCCTGAAGGCCGGCCCCGCCGTCGTCGCCGTGCTGTTCGGCTTCTTCCTGGCCTCGACCGGCATGGCCGACGACATCCAGCGGTTCCTCAACTCGATAGCCGAGACCATCAACTCCATCCAGTTCTAGGGTCCGTGGGGCGGCCCGAAAGGGTACGGATACCCTCGTTCGTGATCGTCGAACGCCTCGGGCGACGGTGCGGACGGGGGACGTAAGGGATGGCGCTGCGCGAAACGGACCCGGCTGAGGTCGGGGGCTACCGGATCGAGGACCGCCTCGGCTCCGGCGGCATGGGCGTGGTGTACCTGGCCCGCTCCGCCTCGGGTCGCCGCCTCGCCGTGAAGGTCGTGCACGCGCAGTACGCCGACGACGACGAGTTCCGCACCCGCTTCCGCCGCGAGGTGGCCGCCGCCCGCCAGGTCAGCGGTGCCTTCACGGCCCCCGTCGTGGACGCCGACGCCGACGCGGCGCGCCCCTGGATGGCCACGCTCTACATCCCCGGCGAGGACCTCGGCACCCACGTCCGCCGCCACGGCCCGCTGCCGCCGCAGCAACTGCGCGAACTCGCCGCGGGTCTCGCCGAGGCGATCCGGGACATCCACCGCGCCGGGATGGTCCACCGCGATCTGAAGCCGGCCAATGTGATGCTCGCCGAGGACGGCCCCCGGGTCATCGACTTCGGCATCTCCCGGGCCACCGAGTTCGCCGCCTCCGACGTGCTCACCCAGACCGGCCGAGTGATGGGCACCCCGCCCTTCATGTCCCCCGAGCAGTTCTCGTCCCCGCAGGACGTGGGCCCCGCCGCGGACGTCTTCTCCCTCGGCTCGGTCGTCGCCTACGCCGCCACCGGCCACGGTCCCTTCGACAGTCCGAGCCCCTACGAGACGGCCGTGAGGGTCGTCGACGGCGACGCGGAACTCGACGGGGTCCCGCCCGAGTTGCTCCCCTTCGTTCAGTTCTGCCTGGAGAAGCATCCCAAGTCCCGCCCGTCGCCGGACGAGTTGCTCCACCTCCTGCGCGAGGGCCGGCTCCCCGACCCGCGCCTCGCCCCCGCGCCGGACGCCCCCGGGCCCCGGCGCCCCCGACGGCGCAAGCGCCTCCTTCTCGCCTCCGCCCTGGGCGCCCTCCTGCTGACCGCCGCGACCGCCCTCACCGTCCTCGCGGTCGACTCGGAGCCCGCCCCGACCGCGGGCGACCTGCCCGCCGGCTGGCAGGAGTGGCACAAGAAGTCCAAGGACCCGAACGTCGACGAGGACCCGATCAACGCCGACGGCCCGTTCAGCCGCTGCGCCGCCACCGGCCGGTCCCTCGTCTGCGCCGGCGACGACGTCATGGCGACCCGCTTCGCCCTCGCCGACGGCAGCAACACCTGGGCCCGCCCGATCGACGACACCCCCGACGAACTCGGCAGCGGCGACCTGGGCACCGTCATAGCCGCCCGCGGCGGCCGCGTGTACGTCTACGGCGCCGACGACCGGACCGAGGGCGACGTCAACCCCTCCCGCTACACGGTCCAGGCGCTGGACGCCGACACCGGCGAGGTGATCTGGAGGACGGTCACCGGCGACGGCGAGGAGGCCACGGAGCCGAACAGCGAGCAGGGCTACTCCGTCGCCGTACCGGAGGGCGTCGTCACCGTGTACGGCGCGAAGGGACAGCAGTACGCCCTGCTGGACGCCGACACCGGCGAGGTCCGCTGGAAGCGCCCGCTGCCGGAACCGGCCACCCGGACATGCCTGCTGCGCAGCGCGGCCCGCGACGCCTACCTGGTCTGTCAGAAGTGGACCGACGACGCCGTCACCAGTACGAGCTTCACACAGCTCGACCCGGCCACCGGGCGTCCCCGCTGGACCGTGACCGTGGACAAGGGCCAGGACGTCGTCGGCCGGGCCGGCGGACGCCTCGTCGTCCTCGGCACGACCGGAACCCGCCGCACGATCACCCTGATCAACGCTGCCTCACACGTCGTGACGACCGTCCGGCTGTCCGAGCCCCAGCCCGAGACCGCGACGCCCACCCTCCTGAACGGCACGCTCTACGTCACCTTCCCCAGCGGCAGCGTCCGCGCCGTCGCCCCCGACAGCGGCCGCCGGCTGTGGGAGAGCAACTCCACCGTGGAGTCCCCGGGCCTGCCGACCGCCTCGGCGACCCGCCTGTACCTGGCGTCCCCCAGCGGCCGCCTGGCCGCCCTGAACGTGCGCACCGGCGCCGTCGAGGCCACCCTGCAGGGCCGCGACGACGGCGGCACCGCCGACTCCAGCGCCCCCGGCGCCCCACCGACCCTGGTCGGCGACGCCCTCTACGTCCCCTACGGCATCCGCTCCGTCTACACGGTGGACACGCACAGCCTGGGAACGTGACGGGAAAACGCTCAGGGCCAGGTCGGGGACACACCCTCTGACCTGGCCCTGAGCCGTACAGAGCGGGCGACGGGAATCGAACCCGCGTAGCTAGTTTGGAAGACTAGGGCTCTACCATTGAGCTACGCCCGCACAGGACGCGCCGCAGGTCGGACGACCGCGGCACAGGATGCATCGTAGCGGGTCGGCGCCCCTTGTCGCACACCCGTAAAATGCGGCAGCCGCGCTGCCTGCGGGCATGTACCCTACGTGTCGCACCAGCACGGGGTGTGGCGCAGCTTGGTAGCGCGTCCGCTTTGGGAGCGGAAGGCCGTGGGTTCAAATCCCGCCACCCCGACCAGGTCCGGTGAGGACCGGCCACATGCGCGACGACCTCGTGCGATCGCGTTCCGTGATCGCCTTTGGGGGCGTGTACCCGCTGCCGTTACTATGCAAGCTGCACGCCCGTGTGTCTCTCCGTACGAAGTCACGAGGTCCTCCGGGCGGCGAATCCGCCGGACCAGTCTGGCTCCGGCAGAAACCAAGAAGTCAGCCCACAAGGAGACCGAACCGTGAAGAGCGCCGTGGAGACCCTGAACCCGACCCGGGTTCGGCTCACTGTCGAGGTGCCCTTCGAGGAGCTCAAGGACAGCCTCGACGCGGCGTACAAGAAGATCAACCAGCAGGTCACGGTGAAGGGCTTCCGCAAGGGCAAGATCCCGGCCCGCGTCATCGACCAGCGGTTCGGCCGCGGTGCGGTCCTGGAGGAGGCGGTCAACGACGCGCTTCCGAAGTTCTACACCGATGCGGTCAACGAGGCCGAGCTCAACGTCCTGGGCCAGCCCGAGGTCGACATCACCGAGCTGAAGGACGGCGAGACGCTGAACTTCACCGCCGAGGTCGACATCCGCCCCGCCATCGAGATCCCGGACTACTCCGGCATCGAGGTCGAGGTCGACGCCGTCGAGGTCAGCGACGAGGACGTCGACAAGGCCGTCTCCGACCTCCGTGAGCGCTTCGCGTCGACCTCCCCGGTCGAGCGCGCCGCCGAGGACAGTGACGTCGTCACCATCGACCTGGAGGCCAAGGTCGACGGCGAGGTCCTGGAGGACGGCGTCGCCAGCGGCGTCTCCTACACCATCGGCTCCGGCGAGCTGCTCGACGGCATCGACGACGCCGTGAAGGGCCTTCAGGCCGGTGCCGAGGCCACCTTCACCTCCGAGCTCAAGGGCGGCTCCGCGGCCGGCAAGGAGGCCGAGGTCACCGTCAAGGTCACCCAGGTCGCCGCCCGCGAACTGCCCGAGCTGGACGACGAGTTCGCGCAGCTCGCCTCCGAGTTCGACACCCTCGACGAGCTGAAGGCCGACAGCCGCAAGCGCCTCGAGAACATGAAGCAGTACGACCAGGCCACGCAGGCCCAGGAGCGCGTCCTGGAGAAGCTGCTGGAGCTCGTCGAGGTGCCCGTCCCCGAGAAGCTGCTCGAGGACGAGATCAACACCCGTAAGCACAACCTCGAGCACCACCAGCTCGGCCAGATGGGCCTCGACCTCGCGAAGTACCTGGAGATCCAGGGCAAGACCGAGGAAGAGTTCGACGCCGAGACCAAGGAAGCCGCGGTCAAGGGCATCAAGACGCAGTTCGTCCTCGACGAGCTCGTCAAGCAGGAGAAGCTGAACGTCAACCAGGAGGAGCTCACCGAGCACCTCATGCGGCGTGCGGCCTCCTCCGGCATGTCCCCCGACCAGTTCGCCCAGGCCGTCGTCGAGGGTGGCCAGGTTCCGCTCCTGGTCGGCGAGGTCGCCCGCGGCAAGGCCCTGGCCGTCGTGGTCGAGAAGGCCGTGGTCAAGGACACCAACGGCGAGATCATCGACCTGGACGACGAGGACGACGTCGAGCAGGCCACCGAGACGGTCGAGGCCGCCGAGGGCACCGCCGACGAGGCCGCCGAGGAGAAGTCCGAGGGCTGAGCCCACGGCGCCGAGCAGCTCGTAGGAAGGGCCCCGGGGATGCGAGATCCCCGGGGCCCTTCCGGCGTACGGTCCGGTGACGCCCTCCACGGGGCGCGGGGAACTGCGCGAACGCCCGCGACGGTTCCGCACCCGCCCATGCACCTGCACAGTCACGGTCAGTGGGCGTCGGCCGTCCGTCCCGTGGCTCTACGCCCCCGGCGAACACTCGAGGAACCGGGATGGCACCGCACAGCCTGCGCGTTAGGGTCCATGAGTATGGGGGCAGGGAAGTCGGCGAAACCGCCGGAGGCCCCCCGCAGGGAACACGTGAGACGGCCCGGCGCCGTCGTAAGACGAGCAGGTGGAGACGTGACGAATCTGATGCCCTACGCCGCCGGCGAGCCCTCTATCGGTGGTGGCCTCGGCGACCAGGTCTACAACCGGCTGCTCGGCGAGCGGATCATCTTCCTCGGCCAGCCGGTCGACGACGACATCGCGAACAAGATCACCGCACAGCTGCTGCTCCTTGCCGCCGACCCGGACAAGGACATCTACCTCTACATCAACAGCCCGGGCGGTTCGATCACGGCCGGTATGGCGATCTACGACACCATGCAGTTCATCAAGAACGACGTGGTGACCATCGCCATGGGCCTCGCCGCCTCCATGGGTCAGTTCCTGCTCAGCGCGGGCACCCCCGGCAAGCGCTTCGCGCTGCCGAACGCCGAGATCCTGATCCACCAGCCCTCCGCGGGTCTGGCCGGCTCGGCCTCCGACATCAAGATCCACGCCGAGCGGCTGCTGCACACCAAGAAGCGCATGGCCGAGCTCACCTCCCAGCACACCGGTCAGTCGGTCGAGCAGATCACCCGCGACTCGGACCGTGACCGCTGGTTCGACGCCTTCGAGGCCAAGGAGTACGGCCTCATCGACGACGTCATCCCGACGGCCGCCGGGATGCCGGGCGGCGGCGGCACCGGGGCGGCCTGAGGCCCCCTGCAAGCCCTCAGCCGACCGCCACAGCCTCTAGGAGACAGACAGTGAACGACTTCCCCGGCAGCGGCCTGTACGACCGCACGCGCGCCGAGTACACCGGCCCCGCCGCCGAGTCCCGCTACGTGATCCCGCGCTTCGTCGAGCGCACCTCGCAGGGCATCCGCGAGTACGACCCGTACGCGAAGCTGTTCGAGGAGCGCGTGATCTTCCTCGGCGTGCAGATCGACGACGCCTCCGCCAACGACGTCATGGCGCAGCTGCTGTGCCTGGAGTCGATGGACCCCGACCGGGACATCTCGGTCTACATCAACAGCCCGGGCGGCTCCTTCACCGCGCTCACGGCCATCTACGACACGATGCAGTTCGTGAAGCCGGACATCCAGACGGTCTGCATGGGCCAGGCGGCCTCCGCCGCGGCCGTGCTGCTGGCCGCCGGCACGCCCGGCAAGCGCATGGCGCTGCCGAACGCCCGTGTGCTGATCCACCAGCCGTACAGCGAGACCGGCCGCGGTCAGGTCTCCGACCTGGAGATCGCCGCCAACGAGATCCTCCGGATGCGCTCGCAGCTGGAGGAGATGCTGGCCAAGCACTCCACCACGTCGATCGAGAAGATCCGCGAGGACATCGAGCGCGACAAGATCCTCACGGCCGAGGACGCGCTGTCGTACGGGCTGATCGACCAGATCATCTCCACCCGGAAGATGAACAACGCCGACGTTCGCTGACGCGGACCCGGTATTGTCTGCTGCCCCTTGGCACGGTTTGGGACGGTGCACGTCAAAGTGAACCGTGCCAAGGGGGGCCCGAACGGGGGGCCAGGCAAGGTACCGTCGACATAAGGCAGCACCAGGAGCCGCTGGATCGGACAACGTCCAGGCGTCTCCCAGGCGAAGGGGAAGCACACCGTGGCACGCATCGGTGACGGCGGCGATCTGCTCAAGTGCTCGTTCTGCGGCAAGAGCCAGAAGCAGGTCAAGAAGCTCATCGCAGGCCCTGGTGTGTACATCTGCGACGAGTGCATCGATCTCTGCAACGAGATCATCGAGGAAGAGCTCGCGGAGACCAGCGAGGTGCGCTGGGAGGAACTCCCCAAGCCCCGCGAGATCTACGAGTTCCTCGAGGGCTACGTGGTCGGCCAGGAAGCGGCCAAGAAGGCGCTCTCCGTCGCCGTCTACAACCACTACAAGCGCGTTCAGGCCGGCGAGAACGGCGGCGCCCAAGGCCGTGACGACGCCATCGAGTTGGCGAAGTCCAACATCCTGCTGCTGGGCCCCACGGGCTCCGGCAAGACGCTGCTGGCGCAGACCCTGGCGCGCATGCTGAACGTTCCGTTCGCCATCGCCGACGCCACCGCGCTGACGGAGGCCGGCTACGTCGGCGAGGACGTCGAGAACATCCTGCTGAAGCTGATCCAGGCGGCCGACTACGACGTCAAGAAGGCCGAGACCGGGATCATCTACATCGACGAGATCGACAAGGTCGCCCGGAAGAGCGAAAACCCCTCGATCACGCGCGATGTGTCCGGCGAGGGCGTCCAGCAGGCCCTGCTGAAGATCCTCGAGGGCACCACTGCCTCGGTGCCGCCGCAGGGCGGACGCAAGCACCCGCACCAGGAGTTCATCCAGATCGACACGACGAACGTCCTGTTCATCGTGGGCGGCGCGTTCGCCGGTCTTGAGAAGATCATCGAGTCGCGGGCCGGCGCCAAGGGCATCGGCTTCGGCGCGACGATCCGCTCCAAGCGGGAGCTGGAGGCCAAGGACCAGTTCGAGGACGTCATGCCCGAGGACCTGGTCAAGTTCGGCATGATCCCCGAGTTCATCGGCCGCCTCCCCGTCATCACCTCGGTCCACAACCTGGACCGTGAGGCGCTCCTGCAGATCCTCGTCGAGCCGCGCAACGCTCTGGTGAAGCAGTACCAGCGCCTCTTCGAACTCGACGGTGTGGAGCTGGACTTCGAGCGCGAGGCCCTGGAGGCCATCGCCGACCAGGCCATCCTCCGCCAGACCGGAGCCCGCGGCCTGCGCGCCATCATGGAGGAAGTCCTCCAGGGCGTGATGTACGAGATCCCGTCCCGCAAGGACGTGGCCCGCGTCGTCATCACGGCCGACGTCGTCCACTCGAACGTGAACCCGACCCTGATCCCGCGCGACGCGCGACGGGGGCCGGGGGAGCAGAAGTCGGCGTAGCCGCAACCACGAACACGCGCAGGGGCCCCGGTCAACCGACCGGGGCCCCTGCGCAGTTGACGCCGAGGACGTCAGGCCTCGACGCGGATCTCCGCGCGGACCTTCGTGGTGATGTCCACGGCGACGTCCTTGGAGATGCCCTGGGTGGCGTCGCCCGGCGACACCATCGCGATGGTGCTGTAGTCCGCCCAGGCGCAGAACCAGTCCGTCTTCTCCTTCTTGGTGGCCGGGTCGGTGCCCTTGGCGGCCTGGCACTTCATGACCGCGCCGTCGAGGTCGACGGACTCGGCCTCACCGACCAGCTCGGTCCTGCTCGTCCCGGCGGAGCCGGTGGAGGTGTCTCCCTCGGCCGACTTCTTGAAGTCGGCGAAGAACCGGTCCAGCGCCGCCTCGGGGTCGGCGACCTCGCCGTAGGCACCGAAGTACGTGATGCCCTTGGCCGTCGCGAGCTCGGACAGGTCCGGCGTGGTGCTCGGGTCCTTCGGGTCGTAACCGCTCAGGTCGGCCGTCGAGTAGACGCCGACGACGCTCTCGCCGTTCTTGACGCCGCTCTTCTCCAGGTCGTCGGCGGTGGTGCTGGACTCGCCGATGGTCTCGCCTGCCTTGGTGGCCCGCGTGTACTCGCTGAGCAGCTTCTCCGGCGTGGCCAGCTTGTGCGCCCCGTCGTTCTCCAGGTTGCCCGCGCCACCGCCGCGGCTGCCGCCGAGGGCGAAGTACGCGCCGACGCCGATCGCGACCACCACGGCCACGGCGCCGATGATCAGGCCGGTCTTCTTGCCGCCGCCACCCGGCGCCGGGGGCTGCGGCATTCCGTACGGCTGCTGGCCATAGGGCGGCTGCTGGCCGTACGGGGGCTGCTGGCCGTAGGGCTGCTGGGGCGGGACGCCCTGCGGGGGCTGCTGCGGGTAGCCGTACCCGGGCTGGGCCGGCGGAGCCTGCTGGGGGTAGCCGTAGCCGGGCTGGGGCGCCTGCGGCTGGCCGTAGGGCCCGGGCTGCTGGGGCTGCCCGCCGTACGGACCGGGCTGCTGGGGCTGCCCGCCGTACGGGCCCGGCTGGTTGTGACTCATTCCTGGGTTCCCCTCCAGATGCTTATGTGTTCCTGACATCCTGGCGCAGACACAGGCAACGCATGGCATCGGGGTGCCCACCGTTACAGAACAAACGCGTTTCGGGACACCCCCGAGACACCCCTAAACTGAGCCCGTGACCGAGAACGCTCAGCAGCAGCCACCAGCGCCCGACACCGAACTGCCGACCCAGTACGCGCCGGCCGATGTAGAGGGGCCGCTGTACGAGCGCTGGGTAGAGCGCGGTTACTTCGAGGCGGACGCGAAGAGCGACAGGCCGCCGTACACCGTCGTCATCCCCCCGCCGAACGTCACCGGCAGCCTGCACCTCGGGCACGCCTTCGAGCACACCCTCATCGACGCCCTGACGCGCCGTAAGCGCATGCAGGGCTTCGAGACGCTGTGGCAGCCCGGCATGGACCACGCCGGCATCGCCACGCAGAACGTCGTCGAGCGCGAGCTCGGCAAGGAGGGCAAGTCCCGCCACGACCTCGGCCGCGAGGCGTTCGTCGAGCGCGTCTGGCAGTGGAAGGGCGAGTCCGGCGGGCAGATCTCCGGGCAGATGCGACGGCTCGGTGACGGTGTCGCCTGGTCGCGCGAGCGCTTCACCATGGACGAGGGCCTGTCCCAGGCCGTTCAGACCATCTTCAAGCGGCTCTACGACGACGAGCTGATCTACCGTGCCGAGCGCATCATCAACTGGTGCCCCCGGTGTCTCACCGCCATCTCGGACATCGAGGTCGAGTACCAGGACGACGACGGCGAGCTCGTCTCCATGAAGTACGGCGACGGGGACGAGACCATCGTCGTCGCCACGACCCGTGCCGAGACGATGCTCGGTGACACCGCCGTCGCCGTCCACCCGGACGACGAGCGCTACAAGCACCTGGTCGGCAAGCTCATCAAGCTGCCGCTGACCGACCGCTCGATCCCGGTCGTCGCCGACACCCACGTCGACCCCGAGTTCGGCACGGGCGCGGTCAAGGTGACCCCGGCCCACGACCCGAACGACTTCGAGATCGGCCAGCGCCACGACCTGCCGGCCATCACGGTCATGGACGAGCACGCGGTCATCACCGCCCACGGCCCCTTCCAGGGCCTGGACCGACTGGAGGCCCGCTCGGCGATCGTCGCCGCGCTGCGCGCCGAGGGCCGGATCGTCGCGGAGAAGCGGCCCTACGTCCACTCCGTCGGCCACTGCTCGCGCTGCAAGACCACCATCGAGCCGCGCCTGTCGATGCAGTGGTGGGTCAAGGTCGGCCCGCTCGCCAGGGCCGCCGGTGACGCGGTCCGTGACGGCCGGGTCAAGATCCACCCGCAGGAGATGGAGAAGCGGTACTTCGACTGGGTCGACAACCTCCACGACTGGTGCATCTCGCGGCAGTTGTGGTGGGGCCACCGCATTCCGGTCTTCTACGGCCCGAACGGTGAAGTCGTCTGCGTCGGCCCGGACGAGGAGCCGCCGACCGGTGAGGGCTGGCGTCAGGACACCGACGTCCTCGACACCTGGTTCTCCTCCGGCCTGTGGCCCTTCTCGACCCTCGGCTGGCCCGAACGGACCGAGTCGCTCGCGAAGTTCTACCCGAACTCCGTCCTGGTCACCGGCTACGACATCCTCTTCTTCTGGGTCGCGCGGATGATGATGTTCGGCCTGTACGCGATGGACGGCACCCCGCCGTTCCACACCATCGCCCTGCACGGCATGGTCCGCGACCAGTTCGGCAAGAAGATGTCGAAGTCCTTCGGCAACGCGGTCAACCCGCTGGACTGGATGGACAAGTACGGCTCCGACGCGCTCCGCTTCACCCTCGCGCGCGGTGCCAACCCCGGCGTCGACGTCCCCATCGGCGAGGACTGGGTCCAGGGCTCCCGCAACTTCGCCAACAAGATCTGGAACGCCACCCGCTTCGCGCTGATGAACGGCGCGACGGTCGAGGGCCCGCTGCCGGACGCGTCGGCGATGTCCTCCACGGACCGCTGGATCCTCTCCCGCCTCAACTCGGTCGTCGCCGAAGTCGACGCGTTCTACGAGGACTTCCAGTTCGCCAAGCTGTCCGACGCCCTGTTCCACTTCGCGTGGGACGAGGTCTTCGACTGGTACGTCGAGCTGTCGAAGACGACGTTCCAGGCGGGCGGCGAGGCGGCCGAGGTCTCCAAGCGCGTCCTCGGCGAGGTCCTCGACGTCACGCTGAGGCTGCTGCATCCGGTGGTCCCGTTCGTCACGGAGACCCTGTGGACCACGCTGACCGGCGGCGAGTCGATCGTGATCGCCGAGTGGCCGGCCGACAGCGGCTTCCGTGACCAGGGTGCCGAGCGGGAGATCGAGTCGCTCCAGTCGGTCATCACCGAGGTCCGCCGCTTCCGCGCCGACCAGGGCCTGCAGCCGGGCCAGCGCGTCCCGGCCCGCCTGACCCTGGACGGCACGACCCTCGCCGCGCACGAGCCCGCGATCCGCCAGCTGCTGCGCCTGCAGCCGGAGGGCGAGAACTTCTCGGCGACGGCGACCCTGCCGGTCGCGGGCGCGGAGGTCGCGCTCGACCTGTCCGGTGTGATCGACGTCGCGGCCGAGCGCAAGCGCCTGGCCAAGGACCTCGCCGCCGCCGAGAAGGAAAAGGCCCAGGCCACCGCCAAGCTCGGCAACGAGGCGTTCCTCGCGAAGGCCCCGGACAACGTCGTGGAGAAGATCCGCGGCCGCCTGGCGAAGGCCGAGGAGGACATCGCCCGGATCGCCGCCCAGCTGGAGCGCCTGCCGCAGGCGTAGCTGTCGTTACGACGACGAAGGCCCTCGGAGCGCTCCTGGTTCCGGGGGCCTTCGCGCACCTCTCTCGGGGCGCGGGGCTGCATCGATATGCGGCTCCGCCGCGTGGGCGCGACCGGCCACGATTCACTTCAGCCGCCTGGCGACCCACGACACCCCACTCCCTGGGCGCACTGTCAGTCGCGCTCCGTAGACTGGCCCCGTGAGCGACCAGAACGAGCCCGACCCCCTCGACCCCTTCGAAGAGATCATCGCGGCGGAGACCGACCGCGACCCCGATCTCGCCGTCATCGAGGCCGGCAGCCGAACCCTGCGTACCCAGGGCGGCGCGCCGCAGGCGCACGTGCCGGCGCGCCCCGAGGACCCCGAGGTCGACAAGGCCCTGCGCGAGGTCGAGGCCGAGCTCGCCACCCGCTGGGGCGAGACCAAGCTGGAGCCCTCGGTCAGCCGTATCGCCGCGCTCATGGACCTCCTGGGCGAGCCCCAGCGCTCGTACCCCTCGATCCACATCACCGGCACCAACGGCAAGACCTCGACCGCCCGCATGATCGAGGCCCTCCTCGGCGCCTTCGAGCTGCGCACCGGCCGCTACACCTCGCCGCATGTCCAGTCGATCACCGAGCGGATCAGCCTCGACGGCGCCCCGGTCTCCGCCGAGCGCTTCATCGAGACGTACAACGACATCAAGCCGTACATCGAGATGGTCGACTCCTCGCAGGAGTACCGCCTCTCCTTCTTCGAGGTGCTCACGGGCATGGCGTACGCGGCCTTCGCGGACGCGCCCGTCGACGTCGCCGTCGTGGAAGTGGGCATGGGCGGCTCCTGGGACGCCACCAACGTCATCGACGGCGACGTCGCCGTCGTGACGCCCATAGACCTCGACCACACCGACCGGCTGGGCTCCACCCCGGGCGAGATCGCCGTCGAGAAGGCCGGCATCGTCAAGCAGGACGCCACCGTGATCATGGCCCAGCAGCCGGTGGACGCCGCGCAGGTGCTGCTGAAGAAGGCCGTCGAGGTCGACGCCACGGTCGCCCGCGAGGGCCTGGAGTTCGGGGTCGTCGCACGTCAGGTCGCCGTCGGCGGACAACTGGTCACGCTGCGCGGACTCGGCGGCGAGTACCCCGAGGTGTACCTGCCGCTGCACGGCGCGCACCAGGCGCACAACGCCGCCGTCGCCCTCGCCGCCGTGGAGGCGTTCTTCGGCGTCGGCGCGGCGCGCGCCGAGCCGCTGGACATCGACACGGTCCGCAAGGCGTTCGCCGCCGTCTCCTCGCCGGGCCGGATGGAGGTCGTACGGCGCTCTCCGACCGTCGTGCTGGACGCCGCCCACAACCCGGCGGGCGCGCGGGCGGTCGCCGAGGCGATCGGGGAGGCCTTCGACTTCAGCCGGCTCATCGGCGTGGTCGGCGCGAGCAGCGACAAGAGCGTGCGGGAGCTGCTGGAGGCATTCGAGCCGATCTTCGCCGAGGTGGTCGTCACGCAGAACTCCTCGCACCGCGCCATGGACGCCGACGAGCTCGCGGCCATCGCCGTCGAGGTGTTCGGCGACGAGCGCGTGCAGGTCGAGCCGCGACTGCCGGACGCCCTGGAGGCCGCGATCACGCTGGCCGAGGAGGAGGGCGAGTTCACGGGCGGCGGTGTGCTGGTCACGGGGTCCGTCATCACGGTCGGCGAGGCCCGGCTGCTGCTGGGGAAGGGCTGAGTCCGAAAGATGCGTACCCTCTGTTCCTCGACCCTGATCGGCGAGTTCTTCGTCATCGGCTTCGCCGGTCTGGTCGCGATGAAGGACCCCGATCTGGCCATGTCGACGGTGTGGACGGTCAGCGGGATCGCGATGTTCCTGTGCGTCCTGCTGTGCGGCCTGGTGACCCGCCCCGGCGGCGTCGCCCTCGGCTGGGCCCTCCAGATCGCGCTCATCGCCTCCGGGTTCATCGTTCCCACGATGTTCTTCCTGGGCGCGATCTTCGCGGCACTTTGGTGGGCTTCGGTGCACTACGGCAAGAAGGTCGACGAGGCGAAGGCGAGATTCGCCGCGCAGGCGGACTCCTCCACACCTGACGCTGCGTAACAGGCGCCTGGACACGCCCTGTAACCTCATCCCACCGCACACCGGCAGTAAGAAGGAGCCATCCCGTGACCCAGCGCACCCTCGTCCTGCTCAAGCCCGACGCAGTCCGCCGCGGCCTGACCGGCGAGATCATCAGCCGCATCGAGCGCAAGGCCGGCTGGCAGATCACCGCGCTGGAGCTGCGCACCCTGGACCAGGAGACCCTGGAGCAGCACTACGGCGAGCACAAGGGCAAGCCCTTCTACGAGCCGCTGGTGGAGTTCATGGCCTCCGGCCCCGTCGTCGCCCTGATCGTCGAGGGCGAGCGGGTCATCGAGGGGCTGCGCGCGCTCGCCGGTCCGACCGACCCGATCGCCGCCGCGCCGGGCTCGATCCGCGGTGACTACGGTGTGATCGTCCGCGAGAACCTCATCCACGCCTCCGACTCCGAGGAGTCCGCGGAGCGCGAGGTGAAGATCTTCTTCCCGGGGCGTGCGTAACCCCTTCGTAGTTGAACGGAGAGGGTGTGGAGATTGAATCTCCACACCGGAGTGCATACCAAATGCATATGCGTGGCGATCGAGGGAACGAGTGCCCCCGATGGCCCGTCTCCACAAGCGAGGCGACTCGCCATCTGCTGACAATGGCGAAGACCCTCCCGCAGTGTTCGTGCAGGCGCGTCTACGATGGAAGCCTTCACGTCACAGCACCCACTTCGCCGACCTGACAAGCCATCAAAAGCTCCCGGGAAGGCCAGACGAATCCTGATGGGGAACTCAATGTCGTTCATCGGCCGTGACATGGCTGTCGACCTCGGGACCGCCAACACGCTGGTGTACGTCAGGGGTCGCGGGATCGTTCTCAACGAACCGTCGGTCGTCGCGATCAACACCAACACCGGCGGCATCCTCGCGGTCGGTGCCGAGGCGAAGAAGATGATCGGGCGCACGCCCGGCAACATCGTTGCCGTGCGTCCGCTGAAGGACGGCGTGATCGCCGACTTCGAGATCACCGAGCGGATGCTCCGCTACTTCATCCTGAAGATCCACAAGCGGCGTTACCTGGCTCGCCCGCGGGTCGTCGTCTGCGTGCCCTCGGGCATCACCGGCGTCGAGCGCCGCGCCGTGATCGAGGCGTCGTCCCAGGCCGGCGCCCGCCAGGTGCACATCATCGAGGAGCCCATGGCCGCGGCCATCGGTTCCGGCCTGCCGGTCCACGAGGCCACGGGCAACATGGTGGTCGACATCGGCGGCGGCACCACGGAGGTCGCGGTCATCTCCCTCGGCGGCATCGTCACCGCCCAGTCCATCCGCGTCGCGGGTGACGAGCTGGACAACGCGATCATCCAGCACATCAAGAAGGAGTACTCCCTTCTGCTGGGTGAGCGGACGGCCGAGCAGATCAAGATCACGATCGGTTCGGCGTACGACCTCGACTCCGACGAGCACACGGAGATCCGCGGCCGGGACCTCGTGTCCGGGCTGCCGAAGACCGTCGTCATCTCCGCGGCCGAGGTGCGCAAGGCCATCGAGGAACCCGTCAACGCCATCGTGGACGCCGTGAAGACGACCCTCGACAAGTGCCCGCCGGAGCTGTCCGGCGACATCATGGACCGAGGAATCGTTCTGACCGGCGGCGGCGCCCTGTTGCGCGGCCTCGACGAGCGGCTGCGGCGCGAGACCGGCATGCCGATCCACATCGCCGAGGACCCGCTGGACAGCGTGGCGCTCGGTTCCGGCAAGTGCGTCGAGGAGTTCGAGGCGTTGCAGCAGGTGCTCGACGCCCAGCCGCGCAGATGACGTAACTCTTCGGTTCCGCCGTACGGGATGATCTCCTCTCGTACGGCGGATCGTTGATATAGAGGCATAAGCTCACACATACGTATCTGCGCATCCGGAACATCTGAAAACCGATACCTCTGCACTTTCCTGCAGACGAAAAACCTCTGCACATTCCAATGAGGAAGGCACGGCCGCCGCACGTGAGGGACACACGAGAGAGCCGGCTGCTCCTGGTGCTGCTGATCGCCATCGCGTTCGCACTGATCACGGTGGACATCCGCGGTGGTGAGGACTCCCCGGTCGACGGTGCCCGCCAGGCCGCTGCCACGGTCTTCGGCCCCATCGAGGACGGCGTGTCGTCCGCGGTGAACCCGGTCGGCAACGCCGTCGCCGCGATCCGTGACTCCGGTGAGCGCCACGACCGGCTCGCCCAGCTGGAGCAGGAGAACGCCGCCCTCAAGGCGAAACTCGGCAGCGACGAGCGCGACAGCAGCCGGCTGAAGCAGCTGGACAAGATGCTGAAGGTCGCGGGCGCGGGCCAGTACGGCATCAAGGGCGCCGAGGTCATCGCCATAGGAGCGGCCCAGGGCTTCTCCTGGACCATCACCGTCGACGTCGGCGCCAACGACGGCATCCAGCGCGACATGACGGTGCTGAACGGCGACGGGCTGGTCGGGCGGGTCACCACCGTCGGCCCGAACACCGCCACCGTGCTCCTGGCCAACGACCCCGACTTCACCGTCGGCACGCGCATGGAGTCCACCGACGAGCTCGGCTTCGCCTCCGGCCAGGGGGACCGCCCGCTGCGCGTCGAACTCCTCAACGGCAAGGCCGAGGTGAAGAAGGGCGACCGGCTCGTCACCTTCGGCTCGCAGGCGGACAAGCCCTTCGTGCCGGGCGTCCCCGTCGGTGTCGTCTCCCGCGTCGACCCGTCCGGCGGCGACCTGACCCGCACCCTCTACGTCACGCCGTACGTCGGCTTCTCCAAGCTCGACATCGTCGGTGTCGTCGTCCAGGCGCCCACCAAGGACCCGCGCGACACGGTGCTCCCCGCCAAGCCCAAGCCGACTCCCACGCCCACCGTGACCGTCACGGTCACGCCGGGCGCCGACCCCTCGGCCGACGGCCAGGAACAGCCGCAGACGGACGGCCAGAACCAGCCGCTGGCCGACGGGCTCCTCCAGCCCCGGGCCGACGGCCGGTATCAGCCTCCGGGCGACGGACAGAACCCGTACGAGCAAGAGCAGTAGGAGCTGAAGCCCGATGCGCGTCAACCGAATCCTGCTCTCCTCCGCTCTGGTCGTCGTCGCCCTGGTGGTGCAGGTGAGCGTCCTGGCCCGGCTGCATCTGCCGGGCGCCGTCCCCGATCTGCTGCTGCTCACCGTGCTGGGCCTCGCCATGGTCTACGGCCATGTCGGCGGCGCCCTCGTCGGGTTCGGCGCCGGTCTGCTCGCCGACCTCGCCCCGCCCGCCGACCACGCCGCCGGCCGCTACGCGCTGGTGCTGTGCGTGATCGGCTACCTCGCCGGGCTCATCAGGCCCGACAACGGCCGGCTCAAGTCGGCCACCGGGCCGATGGTCGTCGTGGTCGTCGCCGCCATCGGCACGACCCTGCTGTACGCGGGGGTGGGCGCCCTCGTCGGGGACACCGCCGCCCGCCATGTCGGCCTCGGCAGCCTGCTGTTCACGGCCGCCCTGTACGACCTGCTGCTCGCGCCGTTCGTCGTCCCGGGGGTCATGGCGCTGGCCCGGCGCGCGGAGAACGACCCGCTCGCCGACACCGGCTCCCAGGCCAAGAAGACCGACATCTCCTCGGGCTGGCTCTCCGGGGGCACCGGCCTGCGCATCGGTGGCCAGCGCGGCGGACTGGGCGGTCTGAAGGTGAAGGCGGTGCGGGCGCGCACGGCGCGCGCGGCGCGCATCAAGGGGGTCAAGCGACTGTGAGGACAGGGGAGTTCACCCGCACGGGTGAGTCCAGCAGGAACCGGGCCGCGCGGGCCGGTCGTTCATCACTCGAACGAACACAGTCGTATCCGCACTGGTACTCGCACTGAGAGGGGGAGGCAGCGCAGTGACCAACATCCCGGAGACCGGCCGGACACCACGCGTCCAGATCAGGCTCGTCGTCATCCAGATCCTCGTGCTCTCGCTCCTCGGCACCCTCGGCGGGCGCCTTTGGTACCTCCAGATCCGCGAGGGCGACGCCTACGCCAAGGAGGCGTCCGGCAACCACGTCCAGCAGGTCGTCCAGCCCGCCGTGCGCGGCTCGATCCTGGACGCGCGCGGAGTGCCCCTCGCCGACAACGAGACCCGGCTGGTCGTCTCGGCCTCCCGCACCGACCTGCTGAAGATGCCGGACGACGGCAAGGCCGTCCTGGCCAAGCTCGCCGGCGTGCTGGGCATGACGCCCAAGGAAGTCATGGAGAAGGTCCGGCTGTGCGACGCCGAAACGCCGCAGCCGTGCTGGAACGGCTCGCCGTACCAGCCGATCCCCATCACCGACGAGGCCACTGCCAAGCAGGCCCTCCAGATCCGTGAGCGCGCCGAGGACTTCCCCGGCATCACCGCGGAACCGCAGGCCGTCCGCCGTTACCCGGCCCCCGGCAAGTCCAACACCGCCCAGGTCCTCGGCTACCTCTCGCCGGTCACCGACGAGGAGCTGCAGCAGGCCCAGGACACCGACTCGCCCTACCTGCGCTCCGACCAGGTCGGCCGCTCCGGCCTGGAGCGCCAGTACGACAAGGAGCTGCGCGGCAAGGCCGGCGTCACCCGCTACGAGGTCGACAACCTCGGCCGCGTCATCGGCCAGGCCAAGGCCGACGCCGCAGAGCCCGGCTCCAACCTCGTCACCAGCATCGACGCCCGCGTCCAGCGGGTCGCCGAGTACGAGCTGAACCAGGCGATGAAGGACGCCCGCAAGGAGTGGGACCGCAACACCAACGAGCCCTACAAGGCGGACTCCGGCGCGGTCGTGGTCATGGAGGCCAAGACCGGCCGCATCGTCGCGATGGCGTCCAACCCCACCTACGACCCGAACGCCTGGGTCGGCGGCATCTCCGCCAAGGACTACAAGACGCTCACGGGCAAGGCATCCAACTACCCGCTGCTCAACCGGGCCATCCAGGGCCAGTCGGCACCCGGCTCCATCTTCAAGGTGGTCCCGACGGCCGCTGCGGTCAACGCCGGCTACTCCTTCGACGGCCCCTACCAGTGCTCCAGCTCGTACTCGATCGGCGGCCAGGTCTTCAAGAACTTCGAGTCCAGGGGATACGGCCCGATCAGCCTCGGCCGTGCCCTGGAGGTCTCCTGCGACACCGTCTTCTACCGGCTCTCCCACGAGGAGTGGAAGCGGGACGGCGGCACCAAGCCGAAGAAGAACGCCAAGGACTGGTTCTACAAGACGGCGCACCAGTTCGGCCTCGGCGCGGAGACCGGCATCGACCTGCCCAACGAGGTCACCGGCCGCATCCCCGACCGCCAGTGGAAGCAGGACTACTGGAAGGCCAACAAGGACGCCTGGTGCAAGTACGGCAAGAAGGGCGGCTCGTACGCCGAGCAGATCGCCTACGAGAACTGCCTCGAAGGCAACCGCATGCGTGCCGGTGACTCCGTCAACTACTCCATCGGACAGGGCGACACCCTCGTCACCCCGATCCAGATGGCCACGATCTACGCGGCCATCTCCAACGGCGGCACCCTCTACGACCCGACCGTCGGCAAGGCCGTCGTCAGCGCCGACGGCAAGTCCGTCGCCGAGATCGAGCCCAAGTCGCACGGCAAGCTGCCGATAAGCCGCAAGACGCTGGCCGCGATGGACGACGCCCTCGCCGGTGTCGCCACCCGCGGTACCGCGGCCTGGCGGTTCGCCGACGTCGGCTGGCCGCAGGACAAGATCCCGATGCACGCCAAGACGGGTACCGCGGAGGTCTACGGCAAGCAGACGACCTCATGGTTCGCCACCTACACCAAGGACTACTCGGTCGTCATGACGATCTCCCAGGGTGGTACGGGCTCCGGCGCCTCGGGTCCGGCCGTGCGCAACATCTACGACGCCCTGTACGGCGTCGCCGACGACGGCACGATCAGCAAGAAGAACGCGCTGCTGCCGACGCCCCAGAAGAGCCTGCCGAAGGTCCGCACGGACGGCACCATGGCCTCGCCGAAGGTCGCCAAGGACCCGGCCAAGGAGCAGCGGGTCACCCAGCAGGGCGAGGACAAGACGGACGAGCAGCAGCAGCTCGCCGGGACGGTGGCGACGCCGTCGGCCGAGAACCGGGACACCCGGCGCAGGCGACGCGGGGGCCGCAAGCGGGGAAGCCGGAGGAAGCTGACATGACCGGCGCCAACAGTTTCCAGGTCTCCGGGTACGGGCCGGAACGAGCGGGCTGGACCCGCCTGTTCGCCCGCGACTCGATGGCCCGCCGACTGGACTGGCCGATGCTGCTGTCGGCGATGGCCCTGTCGATGATGGGCGCGCTCCTCGTCTACTCGGCGACCCGCAACCGCACCGAGCTCAACCAGGGCGACCAGTACTACTTCCTGATCCGGCACGTCCTGAACACCGGTATCGGCCTTGCGCTGATGATAGGGACGGTGTGGCTGGGCCACCGCGCGCTGCGCACGGCCGTGCCGATCCTGTACGGCCTGTCGGTCTTCCTGATCCTGCTGGTGCTCACGCCCCTCGGCTCGACGATCAACGGCGCCCACTCCTGGATCAAGCTGCCCGGCGGTTTCTCGCTCCAGCCCTCGGAGTTCGTGAAGGTCACGATCATCCTGGGCATGGCGATGCTGCTGGCGGCGAGAGTGGACGCGGGCGACAAGCCGTACCCGGACCACCGCACGGTGATGCAGGCGCTGGGGCTGGCCACGGTGCCGATGCTGATCGTGCTGCTCATGCCCGACCTCGGGTCGGTCATGGTCATGGTGGTGATCGTGCTGGGTGTGCTGCTTGCCTCCGGTGCCTCCAACCGCTGGGTCTTCGGACTGATCGGGGCGGGGACCATGGGCGCGATCGCGGTCTGGCAGCTGGGCGTCCTGGACGACTACCAGATCGCCCGTTTCGCGGCCTTCGCCAACCCCGAGCTCGACCCGGCCGGCGTCGGCTACAACACCAACCAGGCGCGTATCGCGATCGGTTCGGGCGGGCTCTCGGGAGCGGGGCTCTTCCACGGCTCGCAGACCACCGGCCAGTTCGTGCCGGAGCAGCAGACCGACTTCGTCTTCACGGTGGCGGGGGAGGAGCTGGGCTTCCTCGGCGGCGGGCTGATCATCGTGCTTCTCGGTGTGATCCTGTGGCGGGCCTGCCGGATCGCCCGTGAGACGACCGAGCTGTACGGGACCATCGTCGCGGCCGGGATCGTGGCATGGCTCGCGTTCCAGTCGTTCGAGAACGTCGGGATGACGTTGGGGATCATGCCGGTGACGGGTCTGCCGTTGCCGTTCGTCTCCTATGGCGGATCGTCGATGTTCGCGGTCTGGGTGGCCATAGGGCTGCTCCAGTCGATCCGGGTCCAGCGCCCGATGTCGGCGTGACCTCCGTGTTCGGCTGACTCCGGCGGCGTCCGGCGGCACGGCTCGGCCGTGTCACCGGGGCCGCGGGCGGAATCGGCGGCTCCCCCTGTCTTCACCGCCCGTTCGCCTGCGGTTCATGGCTGGTAAGCCCTGTCATCCGGTCGTGACTCCGATTAGATTCGGTTCATGGCGGACACGAAGCGCGAAATCGAGCGGAAGTATGAGTCCGACGACAGCGGCCTGCCCGACCTGACCGGCGTCGCCGGGGTCGCCTCCGTTGTCGACAAGGGTGTCGCGCATCTGGACGCCACCTACTACGACACCTCGGACGAACGCCTCACCTCGGCGTCGATCACACTGCGCCGCAGAACGGGCGGATCCGACGCCGGCTGGCATCTGAAGTTCCCCGTCGCCCAGGGAGTGCGGGACGAGATCCAGGCTCCGCTCTCCGACGACCTGCCCGACGAACTCGCCGGACTCGTCCGCTCCCGGGTGCGGCACACCGAACTGGTGCCGGTGGTCCGGCTCCGCTCCGACCGGGACGTGCGCGACCTCGTGGACGCCGACGGGCGGTTGCTGGCCGAGGTCAGCGTGGACGCCGTACACGCGCAGCGGCTCGCCGGCGGGGACGGCGGTGCCCAGTGGACCGAGATCGAGGTGGAGTTGGCCGACGGCGTGGACCCGGTCTTCCTCGACAAGGTGGAAAAGCGGCTGCGCAAGGCGGGGGTACGGCCGTCGAAGTCGGCGTCGAAGCTCGCGCGGGCGCTCGCCGAGACCGCTCCGAAGAAGCTCGCCCCCGGGCCCGCCACGGACCCCGTGACCGCCGGTGACCATGTGCTCGCGTATGTGCGGGCCCAGCGGGACGCGATCGTCGAGCTCGACCCGGCCGTGCGGCAGGACGCCGAGGACTCCGTCCACAGCATGCGCGTCGCGACCCGCCGGATGCGCAGCACCTTCAAGTCCTTCGGCAAGGTCCTGGACCGGGCGGTCACCGACCCGATCGGCGACGAGCTGAAGTGGCTGGCCGGTGAGCTGGGCGTGGACCGGGACCGTGAGGTGCTCAACGAACGCCTGAGCACGGCACTGGAGCAGGTGCCCGGGGCGCTGGTGTCCGGTCCGGTCGCCGAGCGGCTGAGCCACTGGGCCGGTGACCGGCCCGGCGGAGCGAGCGCCCGGCTGATCGGCATCCTCGACTCCGGGCGCTACCTGGCCCTGCTCGACGCCCTGGACGCGTTGCTTACTGATCCGCCCCTGCGCAAGGCGGCCGGGGACAAGCCCGGCAAGGTGCTGCCCAAGGCCGTGAAGAATAACTTCGGGAAGGTCTCCGCGCTGGTCGAGCAGGCCGTGGAGCTCGACCCCGGGACCGACCGGGACGTGGCGATCCACGAGGCCCGCAAGAAGACCAAGCGCACCCGCTACGCGGCGGAGGCGTCCGTCCCGGCGCTCGGCAAGCCGGCCAAGGACCTGGTCAAGACGATGAAGTCGCTCCAGAACCTGCTCGGCGAGCACCAGGACAGCGTCATGGCCCGCCAGACTCTGCGCGAGCTGTCCGCGGTCGCGCACGCCGCCGGGGAGAGCGCCTTCACCTACGGACTGCTGTACGGCCGTGAGGAACAGCGCGCGGCGGCCGTGGAGGCCGGGCTGCCGGGCTTCTGGGACGAGGTCAAGGGCGGGACGGACGTCCTCTGAGCCTTCGGACGTACGGGGGGTGCCCGCGGTCGCGTTAGGCTAGATGGTCACCCCTGTCAGTTCAGTCCAGCCACGAAGGTTCGCGAGATGCCTGCCGAAGCCGCTGCGGTCACCGAGTCCGTGTTCCCGCAGCTCGAAGCTCTGCTCCCGCATGTGCAGAAGCCGATCCAGTACGTCGGCGGAGAACTCAATTCCACGGTCAAGCCGTGGGAGTCCTGCGACGTCCGCTGGGCCCTCATGTACCCCGACGCCTACGAGGTCGGGCTGCCCAACCAGGGCGTCATGATCCTCTACGAGGTACTGAACGAGCAGGAGGGCGTCCTCGCCGAGCGCACGTACAGCGTGTGGCCGGACCTGGAGGCGCTGATGCGCGAGCACGGCGTCCCGCAGTTCACGGTGGACAGCCACCGGCCGGTTCGCGCCTTCGACGTGTTCGGGCTCAGCTTCTCCACCGAGCTGGGCTACACGAACATGCTCACCGCCCTGGACCTGGCCGGGATCCCGCTGGAGTCCAAGGACCGCACCATCGACGACCCGATCGTCCTCGCGGGCGGCCACGCGGCCTTCAACCCCGAGCCGATCGCGGACTTCATCGACGCGGCGATCATCGGCGACGGCGAGCAGGCCGTCCTCGACATGACGAAGATCATCCGTGAGTGGAAGACGGAGGGCTGCCCCGGCGGCCGCGAAGAGGTCCTCTTCCGCCTCGCGAAGACGGGCTCCGTGTACATCCCGGCGTTCTACGACGTGGAGTACCTCCCGGACGGCCGTATCGCCCGCGTCGTACCGAACAAGAGCGGTGTCCCGTGGCGTGTGTCGAAGCACACGGTCATGGACCTCGACGAGTGGCCCTACCCCAAGCAGCCCCTCGTCCCCCTGGCCGAGACGGTCCACGAGCGCATGTCGGTGGAGATCTTCCGCGGCTGCACGCGAGGCTGCCGCTTCTGCCAGGCCGGCATGATCACCCGCCCGGTGCGCGAGCGCTCGATCACCGGCATCGGCGAGATGGTCGAGAAGGGCCTGAAGGCGACGGGCTTCGAGGAGGTGGGCCTCCTCTCCCTGTCCTCGGCGGACCACTCCGAGATCGGCGACATCGCCAAGGGCCTGGCGGACCGGTACGAGGAAGACAAGATCGGCCTGTCGCTTCCGTCCACCCGAGTGGACGCCTTCAACGTCGACCTCGCGAACGAGCTCACGCGCAACGGCCGCCGCTCCGGTCTGACCTTCGCCCCGGAGGGCGGCAGCGAGCGCATGCGCAAGGTCATCAACAAGATGGTGTCCGAGGAGGACCTCATCCGGACGGTGGCGACGGCGTACGGCAACGGCTGGCGCCAGGTGAAGCTGTACTTCATGTGCGGCCTGCCCACGGAGACGGACGAGGACGTCCTGCAGATCGCCGACATGGCGATGAACGTCATCGCCAAGGGCCGCGAGGTCTCGCGCTCCAACGACATCCGCTGCACCGTCTCGATCGGCGGTTTCGTCCCCAAGCCCCACACCCCGTTCCAGTGGGCGCCCCAGCTCTCCGCCGAGGAGACGGACGCCCGTCTGGAGAAGCTCCGCGACAAGATCCGCGGCGACAAGAAGTACGGCCGCTCGATCGGCTTCCGCTACCACGACGGCAAGCCCGGCATCGTCGAGGGCCTGCTGTCTCGCGGCGACCGCCGTATCGGCGCCGTCATCCGCGCGGTCTACGACGACGGCGGCCGCTTCGACGGCTGGCGCGAGCACTTCTCCTACGACCGCTGGATGAGCTGCGCGGACAAGGCGCTGGAGCCGTACGGCGTGGACGTCGACTGGTACACCACGCGCGAGCGCACCTACGAGGAGGTCCTCCCCTGGGACCACCTCGACTCCGGCCTCGACAAGGACTGGCTCTGGGAGGACTGGCAGGACGCCCTCGACGAGACCGAGGTCGAGGACTGCCGCTGGACGCCGTGCTTCGACTGCGGGGTGTGCCCGCAGATGGATACTTGGCCACAAGTAAGTAACAGCGGCAAGAAGTTGCTGCCGTTGACGGTGAAGAAGGACGCTCCGACCAGCGGTCACGCTCATTGACGTGAGTGAGGCGTTGCGGTGGATCGTGGAGGCCTTGGGGGACGGCGGCGAGGAAGAGGCGGCTGCCGTCCTGCGGGCGCTTGGTGCGCAGGGTGGTGGGCGGCGGGTGATCGTGCGGGAGACGCCGAGAACGCCCCTGCCGTCCCCTGGAGGCTCGGCGACTGTCCATTCCGAGGTGGAGTGGGTCTGAGGGGCTGAGAGCCTGGGAGAGCGCCGTACTCGGCGGCTGTCGCCTGAGTGGCTGCTCTTGGTTCGCGAGGTACCCCCTGGCTTCCTTGTGCTCTGACCGGGAAGGTTCACCGGGTGAGCTTGCTCAGTCCGATCGTGCTGCTTTCCATGTCCAGGATGTTCGGTGGGGAAGGCCGTCGAGTTCCGCGCGGCCGGTGCACCAGAGGAGTACCTGAGTGGGGTCTCCAGACGGGGCGTCGGGAAACAGCCGGCTGAGTATGCCTGCACTCAGCGGTGCTGGCGGTCGCCAGTGCACGCTCAGCCCCTGCGTGATGTCGTGGGTGTGTAGGAGGATTTCGGCGACACCCATCGCCGCAAAGCCCTCGGGGTCGCACGGACCCCAGTGCCAGGCCCGCAGGGTCGGGCTGGCTGTGATCAACGCGCTGCTGAGAAGCCCGCCGCAGGCGATGACGGCCTGGAGTACCTCAACCGGTGAGGCGGTGGGGCGGACGTTGAGGTCGAAGGGAAGATAGGCGTCGGCGGGCTGTGCAGCCAACTGCCCTGCGTAGGCCAGCAGGTCGTGGCCGATGTGTGCTGCCGTTCGCCAGCAGCTCCATTCGAGCGGACCCGCCGGCACTGTCCAGTCCTCGGCGGTATGGGGGCTGAGCACCCGCAGCATCTCTGCCACGGCAGTGTCCACGTCCTGATGGTCCATGCGGAGCTCCTCGCGAGGTTCGGCTGTGCGACTGGGCTGTGGCGGTTGTCGTTAGGCCGTTTCATTCGGATCATCTGATCGTTGGTCTGGGTGTGTCGTTGACTGATGCCCAGTGGGCGCGGATCGCACGTCTGTTACCCGACCGGGCACCGAAGCGGGGCGGGCGGTGGCGGGATCACCGGCAGGTGATCGATGCGATCGCGTTCAAGTACCGGACCGCCTGCCCGTGGATGGATCTGCCCGAGCGCTTCGGCTCCTGGAAAGGCGTCCACAACCGTCTGCGCAAGTGGGCCGCCGACGGCACCTGGGAGAAGGTCTACCAGGAACCCTGCTGCGTTACGCCCCCGACCATCAACCGTCATCACCCGCGAACCGCATGATGAGAAGCGTTCCGTTATAGGGAATGTTTTTTCATTTCCGTCACGTCACCAGCATGTACTCTCCGCGCGGTGATTCCTTAATCAACTTCTTAGTGGCCAGAATGTGGTAACTCGAACCATTCCCCCAACGGAAAAGATGCATCCCAGGGCCCTGCCTGCGAGGATTGGCATGAGCGGGCTGCAATGGGGGCAGGCATCCGGCCGTCGGCCCGCAGGCGGTATTTGCTTCCCCTTCTGAATGCAGGAGTCTCCTGCATTTCCAACGCTTCATATCCCTTCGTCTTCGGACCCGGTCCAGAAAGGCGACGTGATGTCAGACCGCATCCTGTACTTCGGCACCAATGGGCGCATAGCTGTCGGTGCTATTACCGCCAACAACGGTCTCCAGGACCTGGCCTCGTACCCGGCAGGTGCTGCCGCGACGGACTGGACGCAGATCACCGCGCTCAGCGGGGACCGCATCCTGTACTACGCCAAGAGCTCCGGGCGCATGGCTATCGGCACCGTCGACGCCAACAACGGTCTCCAGGACCTGGCCTCGTACCCGGCAGGTGCTGCCGCGACGGACTGGACGCAGATCACCGCGCTCAGCGGGGACCGCATCCTGTACTACGCCAAGAGCTCCGGGCGCGTGGCCATCGGTGCCATCACTCCTGGCAACGGCCTCAAGGATCTCGCGTCCTACCCGGCGGGCTCTGCTGCGACGGACTGGACGCAGATCACCGCGCTGAGCGGGGACCGCATCCTGTACTACGCCGGGGGCACCGGGCGCGTGGCCATCGGTGCCATCACCCCCAGCAATGGCCTCAAGGACCTCGCGTCCTATCCCGCGGGCTCTGCAGCGACCGACTGGACCTCGATCACTGGAGTCAGCGGGGACCGGATTCTGTACTACGCCAAGAGCTCCGGGCGCGTGGCCATCGGTGCCATCACTCCTGGCAACGGCCTCAAGGATCTCGCCTCCTACCCGGCAGGGACCGCCGCGACGGACTGGAAGGACATCACCTTCGTGGGTTCGTCGGGAAAGCCGTCCCCGTGGGCAGTCCTGCTGTGTCAATTCAGCGACGCCACCGCGCCGCCGGCCTTTCCTCGCAAACGCTTCGAAGAGCTATTCGTGAACGCGGGCACGGGCAAGCTCGGCATGGTCGACTTCTTCAGGGACATGAGCCACGGAAATCTCGACCTCTCGACTTCCAAGGTCTTCGGCTGGTACGCCCTGACGAAGAAGTCAACTGAATACACCGGTTCAGGAGGGAATCCGCAGGGCCGGAAAGACCTCATAACCTGGGCGCGCCAGGCAGCGGCAAACGCAGGCGTGAATCTGACACCGTACGGGAATCGAATTTGTGTCGTCACGCATCCCCCCACGGACCTGTTTGGCGGCCCGGACGGCGCCGTCACCGGCGACGGCAGAGACGGGAACGGAATGACGTCGCTGTCCCCCAGCCTCATGGGGCAGGAGATGGGCCATGTATATGGCTTGGACCACTCCTGGGCCGGAAGTGTCGAGTACGGGGATTACTGGGACACCATGAGCACGCGTACGCCCTACATGGCCCCACATCCCGTGTTCACGGAAGTCGACAGCCAAGGGCGAGCGATATGGAGAATCGGTCCAGGCCTCAACGCTGCCAACATGTGGGGAGCCGGCTGGCTCCAGGCGTCGCGTGTCTGGCAGGCGAAGGACAGCGAGACCGACACCGTCGTCACCCTGCGGCCGCTCCACAGCAGCGACCTCACCGGCTACCTCTGCGCT
The DNA here is from genome assembly GCF_057710365.1 of Streptomyces sp. bgisy027. Classification (NCBI taxonomy): domain Bacteria; kingdom Bacillati; phylum Actinomycetota; class Actinomycetes; order Kitasatosporales; family Streptomycetaceae; genus Streptomyces; species Streptomyces sp. bgisy027. The sequence goes on along the minus strand of NZ_JBYIVZ010000002.1, from coordinate 31,549 downwards.
CGCGTGGGCACATACTTCATCGAACTCCGCCTCAAAGAGCGCTGGGACGCACTGATTCCCGCGCCTGCGGTGTTGGTGCACGAGTTCAAGTTCAACAGATCGTATCTGCTCACCGCGACCGCGACCGGAGGAAGGCGGGATCTGCAGAAGGGTGACGAGTTCCTCCGCGGAGACCCCAACAATCCCGCGAGCGCGCTGGTACGGGTCAGAGTGCTCGACATCGACCCTGTCGCTCGCACAGCGAGAGTCGGCGTGACGCGGCGGCTGGCAAGCCCCCTCACGGACGGCGGCAGCGGCGGACTGATCGTCGTGGGCGGAAAGGCGGTGGACGTACCGTCCCGCTCGCCGCTCTACAACCGGGTCGAGGAGATTGCCCAAGAGCTTCAGGAGGAGCCCGAGGTTGTTGCCGTCGGACACGACCATGCCGTGGCGCCCCCGGATGGCCAAGGCGACCTGGCCGACCTGGCGGCTTCCTTGGCGGATCAGCTCTCCCAGATGGAATCGCCGCGTGAGCCGAATGACGGGGTAAAGCTCGCAGACCTCCCAACAGCAGATCCGGATGCCGCGGATGGCCTGGCCCAGGTCGAACCCACGCGTGAGCTGCAGAACGGATCGCGGACCGCGGACGTCCCGACACCGGTAACTCATGGTGCGGATGCGAGCAGCGAGTGACGGTGCCAGCGAGCGCATGTCGCCGGCCCCGACTGGGGTGGTGCGAGCCGTAGCGCGAGTATGCGAAGGGAAGTGTTCTGCAGCAACCAGATACAGCAAACCCAGCAACCTGCCCCGACCATCCGACCGGGGCAGGCCATCGGGGTAGTCGGCACAACCGCAGCGTCGGCGCTGACTGGTTGGGCAGGCCGACGACAAGTCCAGACGCAACAGGCGGGTGAGCACGCCCGTTGGCGCAAGCAAGGGCAGAGGGAAACGTATGCTGCCTTCCTCACCGCCGTCGAACAGGTCAGGGAGCACAGCCACCAGGTCGGCGTGGAGTCATCGCGTATCGAACAGGTGAGCCGTGGCATAGACGAACTGAACGAGCAGGTGGACACGGTGATCCGTACCCTGTCGATGGTGATCGTGGAGGGACCGGAAGCAGTCGCGAGAGCAGCCGAGGAACTCCGGGACACCTCATGTGAGGTCGCGAACGTGTCGATGGACATCCTCGACAGACGCCGGAACGGCGCTGATGTATCCCAGCTATGTCAGGATCTCGCGGAACGGCAGTCCTGGCTTGATGAGGTGATCACTGCCTACGCCGAGGCAGTACGCGCCGTCCTTGACCAGCCTCCGGGCGCGTAGCACTCGCACCCGCCCTCGTTTCGTAGCTCTTCCCCCGATACGGTCGAAGTCGTGTCCGGTGCACCTCGGGTTGGTCACCCGTGGGTGTGCGCCGGTTGATCGCGCGCGACTAGGGGAGCTGGTACGGGCATGGCGGTTGACGCTGCTCGAACGCAAGAGGGGTTTACGTCGGCGGGGGCTGCGCGGGTGATGGCTGCCGCCTGCCGGGCTGCGGGGCTCGACGACAGAGGTGCAGAGCTGATCCGTCTCGGGGAGAACGCGCTGTTCCGGCTGGCAACCGTGCCCGTGATCGTGCGTGTGGCGCGGGGGGAAGAGTGGCTGCCCAAAGCCCGCGTAGAGGTGGACGTGTCGCGGTGGCTGGGAGAGGAAGGGTTTCCGGCTGCTCGAATCGTTGAGGACCTGGAGCAGCCGTTCTTGATCGATGGCCACCCGGTGACCTTCTGGCATCTGATCGTCGAGGGTGATCGTAAGGCGACGTACGGAGAGCTGGGCGGCGTCCTGCGGGATCTGCACTCGATGACCGTGCCGGACGGGCTTTCGCTGCCGTCGTTCAGTCCCTTCGACAAGCAAGACCTTCGAGTCGACCGCGCGGTCATCCCGAACGATGACAAGGTCTTCCTGCGGAAGCGGTGGCATGAGCTGCGAGACAAGTACACGGAGCTGCGGTTCGAGACGCCCAAGGGGCCGGTGCACGGGGACGCTCACGTGCAGAACCTCATGGTGGACGATCACGGGCGCGTCATCCTGATCGACTTCGAAGCCTTCTGTTACGACCATCCTGAGTGGGATCTCATGGTCACAGCCGTTGAGCACCACAGCCTTGGGTGGCAGACCGGCGAACAGTACGCCGACTTCGTGGCCGCGTACGGGCGCGACCTGTACGACTGGCCCGGCTACGAGACGCTGCGGGGCATCCAAGAGTTCGGCATGACGACGTGGCTCATGCAGAACGTTCAGGAGGACCAGGAGACCGCGGCCGAGTACCGCCGGCGCATCGCCGGTCTCCGGGACGATGATGCGCCTCGGAACTGGCGGCCCTGGTAGCTGCTACTCGTCGTCCTCGTCCAGGCGAGTGAGCGCGTCGTGCACCTTCTCGTTGAAGGCGGCCACGGTGGGGTTCGCCGCGTGCACGCTGACTTCGCTCTGGAAGTCGGTCACGTAGCGCTGGAAGCGGGTGGACTGGAGGGAGTCGCCGCCGTCGACTGCGAGGCTCGCGGTGGTGACGGCGGCTTCCAACTCGCCGTTGAGTAGCTGGCTCTGGGCGAGCACCATGCGGCAGAAGCCGAGGGTGCGGGCGTACTTCGGGTCGGTGCTGTCGACGGCTCGTTGGGCCTGTGCGACGGCTTCGCGGCGCATCTTGAGGTCGCGGAAGCAGTGGCAGAGTTCGCCCATGAGTTCCGCTTCGTCGAAGTAGCTCAGCCATGCGGGGTCTTCGCCTGTGTCGGCGCGCTCGAAGTGGCGCTCTGCCTCCTTCATCGCGCGGGCCGCCGCGATACCGTCGCCTGCGTTGGACAGGGCGCGGGCCTCCATGGCTGAGTAGTTCGACAACGCACGCGGGGTGGCTCGGCCCTTGGCGCCCTCGACGGCGGCGCGGGCCAGTTGGATGGCTTGGGCGTGGTTGCCGAGGTAGTTGGCCTGGTGGCTGAGGTTGCCGAGGATGCGGGCGCCGAACATGCGGTCATCGAAGACCTGGGACAGGCGCAGCGTGGAGGTCAGGTAGCGGTGGGCCAGGCGGTGGTTGCCGACGTCGTATGCGGTCCACGCGAGTAGCTGGGAGATCTCGGCGGAGGCGCCGAATAACGCGGTCCCGACCTTCTCGCTGTAGCTCGCGTCCAGCAGGGGCAGCACTTCGTGCCGGAAGTAGTGGCGCAGGGCTTTGTGGCCGTGGCCTCCGCCGTACTTGAAGTCGAGCTGCATGAACATCCCGGCGGCGTCCCTGATCGCGCGTACGTCACGCATGCCCACTCGTTGGTGAGCGGGCCTGTCGGCCTGGATGCCATCGGGGCGGGCGATCATCCATGAGAGGACGGCGGAGTTGAGGTCCCCGTCCGCGATGATCAGTTGGTCCGGCGCGGGGGCGTCGGCGCGTTCTTGGGTGACTCCGTCGAGCATGGACAAGAGGTCGGGAACGGTGCTCGGGTAGCCGATCGGCTCGGGTGCCGTCGACTTGGTGTGGTCGAAGAAGCCGAGATCGCCTGGCGTGATGCGGCGTCCGAGTTTGGCGGAGAGCACGTCTGCCATGAGCGCGGCTGTCTGCGGCCGGATGCCGGCGCCTTCGCGCCATCGCTTCACTGCTACGTGCGTTGTTCCCAGGTCCATGCCGCGCTGGGCGGCCTCGTCCGTCATGCGTTTCGCGAGGCCCTTGTTCGAGACCTTGGCCTCGTCCATGACAGCGATCAACTGCGCGTTTGGCTCTCGGCTCATGCTCCCCTGCCAACCCGAGATGACGGCGAGTATTCATCGTGTCACAGCAGTCTCGTGCTAGGGGGTTCATTGGTGAACCCCCTTTGCTTTTGCCCGTGTTCACATGAACCCCCCAGTGAACGCTCCCGCCTGGGCCGCCTGCGCCGTTCACTGGTCGTCACAGATCGGCGGGCTAAAGGGCTCGCCAGTGCTCGGGAGGGAACGCGGTGGAAGTGCAGCGGAGCAAACACAAAGCGAACGCCTCGACGACGGGCGCTCCGCGCCGCTCGGTGCACGACCCGGCCGCCGGCCACTTCCGGGCGCTGACGCTCTACGCGGAGGACCGGGACTGTGTGAAGGCCGCGCGGGACATGGTCGGCTCCTACCTCCAAACCTGGGGGCTGGAGTACGCGGTTGATGACGCGCGGCTGATCGTGTCAGAGCTGGTCGGAAACGTCGTCCATCACGCGATTCCGGATGACTGCCTGGCGATGCCTGGTGCCGGGCGGCGTATCGACGTGTGGCTCATGAACTGGCCTGGGCTGCTGGGGATCGGCGTCCTGGACGAGGACTCGACTCCGCCCGACCTTCCGGCGGGGGAGTTCATCTCGCCAGGGCTGGCGGGTGACTTCGTTGAGGCGCTGTTGCCGGACCGGGGGCGAGGTCTGCTGATCGTTCAGCGCCTGGCTGATGCGGTCTGGTGGTCGCCGGGGCTCAAGGGCAGCGGCAAAACGGTCTGGGCTCGCTTGGACCTCGATCGACTCTGGGCCGAGAACTCGGCCTGACAGACGCCGGGTCTCCGCCCCGGTCTGCTCCCACGCGATCGGGAGCGGGCGGCGACCCGGTCACCGGCCGGAGTCTGACCACTTCGGCCAAAGGGGCGCGGCCTCTCCGACATCCGGAGTCTCCCCTCCCGAGTGAGGGGCCGCGCTTCATAACCCAATACCGAGACCGGGCCACCCCATCAGCCCTGGAAAGCGAAGGGTGGCCCGGCTGGGAACGCGACGGTTCCCGGTGCCTGATGGTACCGGGGCCGTCGTGCTGCATTTCGCCCCCGGTCACAGGAAGTTGATGATCCGTTACCTAGATCAGGGCAGAGGTGGGCAAGGTGACTGGCTCGGGTGAGGGTTGGCTGAGTGACGGTCTCGACGTGCCGGGCGTGGACTCCGGTCTCTGGGTGTCTGGCGTCGACTACATCGCGGGTTGGCGTGAGGCGCGTGAGGCCGCCGATCGTTTGAACCGGGCGCTCCTGGGCGCGGGCTTCGAGCTGTCCGCTGTAAGGGCCGTCGCGTCGACGAACGAGGACGGGCGCGGTGTGGTGCGGCTGGCGGGCTGGCCGGGCGCCGTGGATCGGCTTGCTCGGCTCTTGGAGTCGCACGCGGATGGCGACGGTGGTGCAGCGTGACGCGGCTTTTCGCTGGTGAGCGGTGCGCGTGGGCACGTCGCCGGCTGGAGAGACTTTGGGCTGGAGCTGCCATGGGGCGAGTGAACAGGGGGCCTTACGCTCGCCAGCGGATCGGGCAGTCTTTGGACCTGCCCGCAATAGCCCGATCGGCCCCCTGTTCTTCGAGGCTCGCCCCATGGTGGCTGCCTAAAGTCTCGGAGGCCGTCGACCCCCAGCCCTGTGGGCCACGGCCTGCGACGGCTGGTCGACGCCTCGACTTCTCGGGCGTGCTGCGGGTGGGGGCGTCTGGCGACCGGACGGGATCGGCGGCCACGCCGCACGCCCGGCCGGGGCGGCCGGGCGCTCCGGCGCGCCGTAGGCGCGCCCTTGAGGAAGTGAAGGCTGTTTCGACCGATCCCGGTTGGCGCTCAGGCGCGGGCGCGTCGCGCGGGCTGCTTGTCGGCGGTCATCCGGTAGGCGATTTCGGCACGGTCCGCGCCGAAGCGAAGTTCTTCGAGGAACAGCGGGCGGTCGTCGGTGTCGTGTGTGACGCGGGCGACGTGCAGGATCGGGGTCGCGTCCGGGAGCTTGAGCGTGGTCCGCTCGTCGGGCAGGGGCATGTGGGCGCGTACCGTCTCGGTCCACGTCAGTTTGTGGCCGTTCTCTGTGAGCCATCGGTAGATCGCTGCTGGGCGCTTGCAGGGCTCCTCGGCAAGCATCGGGATGCCGTCCGCGACGTCGAAGGGGATCAGCGTGCGATGCATCGCGCGTGTGCCGGTGCCTGGGTCGGTGAGCAATCGGTCGCACCCGAACAAGGCTTCCTCTTCGTCGAGTTGGAGGAGTCGGCCGGTGTCCCTTGTGGTGTGGGTGCGGTAGGTGCTCGGCTCTTCGGCCTCCTGCCAGATGTCGCCGTTGGGCATGACGAACTGACCCTCGGCGGTGCGGCTGATGCGGCGCTCGATGGTGAGGACTGGCTGTCCGCTGGAGCGTACGAAGCTGCCCTTGCCGTGGCGGACGTCGATCAGGCCTTCCGCGCGCAGGGCGGCGATGGCGTTGCGGACGGTGGGGCGGGAGACGCCGTAGCGGGCCATGAGCTGGGCTTCGGACGGCAACAGGGAGTCGGGCGCGAACTCGCCGGACAGGATCGCTTCTCGGATCGCGGCGGCCACCTGTTGGTAGAGGGCTCCGGGGCGCTGGATCTCTGACATCTCGGCATCTCCGGGTTGAGGTCGTAGTCACGTCGCACGCGCGACATCACTCGTCAGCATAAGTAGTTGCACTCTCGCCGTACAGGACTTCATAGTCGTAACTCGTTAGGACAAGTGACGTCAGTATGAGAACTGGCGTCTCCGACTGGCCAAGGAGGCCAAAGCAATGCAGTCCATTCCCGTGGACACGGCGCGGCTCGGCGTACTGCGGTGCGCCAACGCGCCTGAACTGAAGTTCAGCAACTCCGAGACAAAGGAGGTGAAGAAGGACCGGGACGGCAATCCGGTCTACGCCGTGGCTGTCACCGTACGGCCGGACGGGCGCCGTATCTCCGTGATCGAGATCGCAGTCAGCGGCGAGCCGAAGGGCATCGAACCCGGCCAGGTCGTCAAGGTCACCGGACTGACGGCGTTCGTCTGGTCGATGGGCGACCGCAACGGCGTCAGCTTCCGTGCCGACACGATCACGCCTGCTCACGGAACCCCGGCGCAGAGCAAGGGCGGTGACGCCTGATGGGACCGATCCTGCTCGCCCTCGGCCTCGCTGTACTGGCCTGGCTTCTCGTCGTCGGCGACCTCGTGCGCCGGCATCGTCCGGTCTGGCACTGGTACCTCGTCGGCTACCCGGTCACCGCGTGCCGGGTCCTGGCAACCTGGCGCAAGGTCGCCATGCTCAACGACCTCGCTGTATCCCGGCGTCCTCCGCGCGGGCTGCTCGGGGACCTGGTGGTCAAGGGCGATCCGCTGCGGCCGGTGACTCCCCGGTTCTCGTTCCCGCACGCCACGCGCATGGGCCTGACGGTGACCGTGCGCTTGCACGCGGGGCAAACCCCGGCGACGTACATGAAGGCGGCTGACGCCTTAGTGCACGCGTGGAAGGTCCACGCGGTCCGCGTCACCTCCCCGGAACGCGGGCTCGTGCTCCTGACGGCGACGGCCACGGATCCGCTGGAGCGGCCCGGCCTCGTCACGGCTCCGGCCGAACTCCTCTGCGCCCTCATCGGCGTCCTGGAGAGCGGCGGCGCCTGGGTCATGAATCTGCGGCTCGTGCCGCACTGGCTCATTGCCGGGGCCACCCGGTCCGGCAAGTCGACTCTGCTGGCCCGGCTGATCACCCAACTCGCCGGGCAGCCCGTCGCCCTGGTCGGCATCGACTGCAAGGGCGGCATGGAACTCGGCCTGTTCGCCGGACGGTTGAGTGCGCTGGCGACCTGCCGCCGCGAAGCGGTCGCCGTGCTCTCCGCCCTGGTGGTCGACATGCAGGACCGGATGAGCGCGTGCCGGTCGGCCGGCGTCCGATCGATCTGGGAACTGCCCGACAAGCTCCGGCCGGTGCCGGTCGTCGTGATCGTCGACGAGATCGCGGAACTGTACCTCTCGGACGGCACCCGCGAGAGCAAGGCAGAGGCGGAGCAGTGCTCCACGCTCCTCCTCCGTCTGGCTCAGCTTGGGGCGGCGCTCGGGCTGCACTTGGTCGTTGCCGGACAGCGGGTCGGTTCCGACCTCGGACCTGGCGTCACCGCCCTGCGGGCGCAGCTCGGCGGCCGTATCTGCCACCGCGTAAACGATCCCGGCACAGCGGAGATGACCTTGGGCGACCTGAACAAGGACGCCGTGGCAGTCGCCCAGTCGATCACGGCGGAGGAACGCGGCGTGGCCGTCTACACCGGCCCGGACGGCGGCTGGAGCCGAGCCCGCTCCCACCTCACGCCGACCGAAGAGGCCGTGTCGACGGCCCGGAAGCACGCAGCCATGACCCCGGAACTGCCCGCCATAGGCCGCGCCCTCGCGGTGCTGGAAGGAGACGACAAGTGATCAGCGAAGGTACGGCGTTCACGTTCGCGGTGATCTTCGGGATCATCACCGTTCTTCTCGTCCGCTCTCGCGACGTGCGCGCCTGGGAAGCGGTCTGCGTCGGCCTCTTCGGCCTCTACCTCGGCCAGACCCCCGTGGGCCTCACCGCCCACGAACTCGTCACCTGGATGATCAACGGCTTCTCCCACACCTGAGCAGAAAGGACACACGGCCATGCCCATGCCCCGCGTGAGGTGCCCCCACTGCAAGGGCGACGGAGCCCGTAGGACCTGGACCGGACGGCGGCGGCGCTGCCGCCTCTGCCGGGGCACCGGAACCATCCGCTGAACCCCACCACCCGACGCACGCAAGGAAGGTGATCCCCATGACCGACAACGCGCCACCACTCACCCACCGTGCCGCCTCGGCGGCCCACCCCGGAAGGTCACCACCATCACCCCGGAGTACACCCCGGCTGACAGGCGCGCCGTCCTCGACCGCGCGGCGCGCCTGCGTCAGCTCCCCGAAGCAGACCGCGACGCAATCCGCATCGCCCAGGCCCCCAAATTCCCGCGCTGGCTGGAGCAGATCACCGCAACCGGCGGCTGCTCCCACCCCGTCCACCTCTCCGGCTCAACCATCACCCTGGACGGCACAACCGGCGAGATCCTCCACCACTACGACACCCGCAACGAGCCCGGCGAACGCCTCCTCGTCCGCTGCCGCAACCGGCGTGCCACCGTCTGCCCGGCCTGCTCCCGGCTCCACGCTGGCGACACCTTCCACCTGGTCCGCGCGGGCCTGCTCGGCGGCAAGAACGTCCCCGGCGCCGTCCGCCATCGCCCCCGGCTCTTCGTCACCCTGACCGCCCCGTCGTTCGGCCCGGTCCACCGTGCCGGGGAGCTTTGCCGCCCCCGCCGCGACGGCGGAACCTGTGAGCATGGGCGCCCCCTCGGCTGCGGCGCCGTTCACGCCCCGGACGCTCCAGTCGTCGGCCAACCGCTGTGCGCCGACTGTTACGACTACACCGCCCACGTGCTGTGGCACGCACACGCAGCCAAGCTGTGGGACCGGTTCGTCATCGACGTGCGGCGGCGCCTTGCTTCCTCGGTCGGCCTCGTACAGTCTCGCTTCGCCCAGCACGCGCGGCTGTCCTTCGCCCGCGTCGCCGAGTACCAGAAGCGGGCGGCCGTCCACGTGCACGCCATCGTCCGCCTCGACGGCCCGGACGGGCCCGACAACGAACCCCCCGCTTGGGGCACTACTGAACTGCTCATCGACGCCGTGCGCGCCTCCGCCCATCGGGTCTTGGTCCGCACGCCCTACAGCTCGGCCCTGGGGGAGTTGGCCTTGCGTTGGGGTACCCAGGTGGACGCTCGGTCCCTGCGTGCGGACGGCGACGGGCCCGACGATGACGCCGTGGCCGCGTACGTGGCCAAGTACGTCACGAAGGGAGCGAGTGAGACAGGCGCCGGCATCGACCACCCGCTCACCACCTGGGATGGCATCGGGTCGGCACCCGTGACCGAACACGTTCGGAACCTCATGCGCACCTGTTGGCGCCTCGGCGGCCTCCCCGAGTACGCACCCCTGCGCCTCCGCGCCTGGGCGCACACCCTCGGCTACCGGGGCCACATCCTCACCAAGTCACGTGCCTACTCCACGACTTACGCAGCACTCCGCGCCGAACGCGCCGATCGCATGCGCCATGTCTACATGCCCAACGCGGTGACCGAACGGCAGTGGCGCTACGTCGGCTCCGGCCACACTCCCGGCGCAGCACTCATCGCGGCCGGAATCGCGGAGGACCTTGCAGAGTCCCGGCGGCTCCGAGCAGAGGCGCGTCAGGAAGGGGGTGGGGCCGATAACCGCTCTTCCTGACCCTGAACCTCAGCAACCTCTGCGGCCGGCCCCGCCTCGCTACTCGGACGAGGGAGGCACGAGCCTGATCGAAAGCGAGATTGTGATCGTGGACGACGACGGTACGGAAACACCGTTCGATCCCGCATCGTGGTTCGAGTGAGACGCAGAGCCGCCTCCCCGTGTGCCTCGGGAAGGCGGCTCAGCGCCTGTGTCGGTTGGGTTGTGTCAGAGGACTTCCGCGAAGTCGTCCTCTCGGATCACGAGCCGTTCGCGTACGTCCTTCGGGATCAGGAGACGTAGGTGTACCTTCGGGGCTCGCACCTTCGGGACCTTCGTGCGGGTGACCTCGCACCGGATGCCGACTCGGTACAGATCTGCGGCCATGGCTTCCATGCCGCCTTCCTGCCAGTGCTCGCGGAAGGTCTTACCACCGTGGACATTGACCCATCGGTCCTTCGCCGTCTCGGGGTCGATGGCCTCCAACTCCCCGATGAGCTTGTCGAGCGTCGCCTCTGCCTGCTCCTTCGTGAACCGGGTCTTCGTGTACCGACCTCCGGGTTCGAGCTCCTTCATGTAGAGAGCGATGGACTCTTGGAGGCGCTTGATCTCCCGACGTACTTCGGCGCCTTCGGCGTACTGGCGAACTTGGACCGGGAAGTCACCGAGAACCTTGAGTACGTCTTCCACCAGGCGCTCGTAAACCACCTCGGGGTTGGGTGCGCCGAGTCCGCCGCTCTTGCAGTTGCGGCACCGTAGGTAGTGGTAGGTGCCGAACTCGTTGTTCGTGATCTTTACGGTCATGTTCGTCTTGCAGCTGGAGCACAAGAGGACGCCGAGGAACTGAGTCGCTCCTCCGACGCGGCGCGGAGGCTGGTTCTTCTTGCGCTTGTCGAGAGCAGCGCCGAGAGTCTCGAACTCCTCATCGGTGAAGATCGGGGGAGCAACCTTGATCGGCTTGCCGTCCTTGCCGAGGATCGGTTTCGAGCGCCGTTGTCCTCCTTGTTTATCCTCCTCTACTCGGTAGCCGAGGAGCGCAGGGTTACGGAGTCGGCGGTGGAGTGTTGCCACGGTGAGCCCATGACTCATGAGCCCGGACCTCTGCAGGCAGCGCACCATGAACCGGGCGGAGCGTCCTCGAAGTGCCATGCGTCGAGCCCAGTGCAAGGCCCTGTGAGCTTCGGGATCGATGACGAGAACGAGCTTGCCCGACTCGTCCTCAGCCGTGACGTAGCCGTACGTCGGCTTGCCGATGATCCACTCTTCCTGGGTCTTCGCGTAGTCCCAGAGGCTCGTGACTCGGGTTGAGGTATTGGCCGCTTCGATCTCGGCGATACCGCCGATGATCGTGACCATGATCTTCCCGGCGGTCGTCGTGAGGTCAAGGCTGTCGTTCTTCGAGACCAGGTTCTTCCCGCGCTTCAGGCTCCACTCGATCATCGTCGAGAGATCAGAGAGGCGACGTACGAAACGGTCAAGCTTCCAGAACAAGAGCTCATCGAACTCGGGGGTGCGGTTGTTCAGCCAGTCCCCGAGTTCCTTCCTCTTCCAGGGCGGAACCTTCGTTGCCGACACGTTCAGGTCTGAAGCGACGCCGACGACTCGACTGCCCCGCTCCCTTGCCAGGATGCGGAGGTCAAGCTCCTGCCGCACTGGCGACGTGGTTTCGTCTGTCAGCACAGACAGGCGGATGGATAAGAGAGCCCGAGGAGCGTCCTCGGGGAGTAGGGCCTCAGCTGCCTTCAGCTCCTCCAGGAGCGCGAGATCTGCATCAGTCCACTCGGCCTCAACTGAGTAGTGCTTCTGGTCAGTTGCCGTGCGCTTCCGTGTACGTGTTCCCATGTCAAAGACCGTAGAGCTGGTTTTACTCGTGTGTCCATACGCCCGCAGATGGATACGGCCATACAAATCGGCCCGACCGGTAAGAAGCTGCTGCCTCTTGCGGTCAAGAACGCTGCGCCGGCGCCGAGCGGTCATTCCCACTGAGGTGGGCGAGACACTCGATCGGGTGATTGCGGTCCTGGCTGAGGCAAGCGACGAAGAGGTGGTCGCTGTGCTGGCTGCCGTCGGGGCTTCAGGTCTTCGACGGTCGTCGGCCCGGGGTGGGCCTTCTGTGGCCACACCTCTGCCGGGCTCCGCAGAACCCTCGGGTATCCACTCAGAGGTGGAGTGGGTCTGAGCGCTCAGACCTCGCCGAGACGCCGCACGGACAGGATGAGCCCCCTTCCTTGAATGGAAGGGGGCTCATCGCCGTTCGCTGATGCCTGCGGCCATGGCCCTGGTTGACTGTGTGGCCGAGACATCGCCGATCGGGCGTCAGCTCAGGCGCCCACCCTTGCCGCCGTGGGGGGCGATGTCGGCGATGTGGGCGAGGTCGTCGGCGTTGAGTGTGAGGTTCGCTGCGGCGATGTTCTGAGCGACGCGGACGGGGTTACGAGAGCCCGGGATCGGGACGATGTAGTCCTTCTGCGTGAGCAGCCACGCCAGCGCCAACTGCGAGAGGGTGGCCCCCTTGCTCTCGGCGAACTTGGTCAGCTCGCTGGTCATGGCGACGTTGGCGTCGAAGTTCTCCGGGTTCCACCAGGCGATGCGCTGGCGGAAGTCGTCGGCGGCGTAGTGCTCGCGGGACTGGACGGCTCCGCTGAGGAAACCGCGGGCGAGTGGCGAGTAGGCGACGAACCCGATGCCGAGTTCTTCCAGAACGGGCAGGAGCGACCCCACCTCCCGGGCGAAGAGCGAGTACTCGCTCTGCAGAACGGAGATCGGGTGCACGGCGTGTGCGCGGCGAATGACGTCTTCGCCGGCGTTGGACAGGCCGAGGTACTTCACCTTGCCTGCGTCGACGTACTCCTTCATCACGCCCACCACGTCCTCGATCGGGACGTTCGGGTCGGGGAAGTGCTGGTAGAGCACGTCGATGACGTCCACGCCCAGATTGCGGAGGCTGTTGTCGACGACCTCGCGAATGTGCTCGGGCCGTGAGTCCTGCCCGTAGGTGGGGGTGAGGCCGAACTTCGTCGCGATGGTGACCCCGTTGCGGATCGGCGCGAGGGCGTTGCCGAGCAGCTTCTCGCCCTCGCCCCACCCGTACATCTCGGCGGTGTCGAAGTGGGTCACGCCGAGTTCGTGCGCGCGGCGGATCGCGGCGATCGACTCGGTGTCGTCCGTCGGGCCGTAGCCGACCGCGGTGCCCATGGCGCCGTAGCCGATCGCCGACGCGGTCAGGCCCTGGGTGCCCAGTGTCCTGGTCTCCACAAGATGCTCCCTCGTTCCAAACCAAACTGTTCGGTTTTACCGTACGTCCAGGTCGCGCCCCGGGCAAACCAAACGGTTCGGCCAGGTAGATTGAATGCATGACCCCCTCGACCGGAGCAGACTCCGCCCGTGACCGCATCGTCACGGCGGCCACGGCCGAGTTCTCCCGGCACGGGATCGCCGGAGCCCGGATCGAGCGCATCGCCAAGTCGGCACGGACCAGCAAGGAACGCCTCTACGCCTACTTCCGCAGCAAGGAAGACCTGTACGCGACCGTCGCCGCCCACGAGCTGACCGCAGTCGCCGAGGCCACCCGCCTGGACCCCACAGACCTCCCCGGGTACGCCGGACGGGTCCACGACTACTTCACGGCCCACCCCGAGCGCCTGCGCCTGATGAACTGGGGACGCCTCGAACTGGGCGACGGAAAGCCGGCGGCGCCGGACGACCCGATCCGGACCACCGTGCGCCACAAGACCGAGCAACTGCGGAAGGCACAGACTGCCGGGCACCTGGACCCGGAATGGGACCCCGCCGACATCCTCATGTTCGTCAACCAGCTGGCCATGTCCTGGGCGGGGCAGACCGACCTGGTGCCCGGCGACGAGGCCGAACGCACCCGCTTCTTGTCCGCGCGGCGAGCGGCCATCGTGACAGCCGTGCAGCGCCTCTTCCCCGCCGTTACTGCCGAGCGGAGCACCGACCTCCCCCGCCCGTTCTCGGCTGCCGACATCGACTCCTGACGCCGCGCACGATCCTCTGGCGAGCAGAAATCACCGGCGAGGTCGGAGTGAACTCTCCAGCGCTGCGGAAAGTGCCTGGCGCAGGTGCGGGGTGCTGGCTGTCCGCAGATGGACACCCACATCCAGATCGGCCCCACGGGCAAGAAGCTGCTGCCGTTGGTGGTGAAGAACGCGGCGCCGGCGTCCGGTGGGCACTCGCACTGACACCGCCGGTGTCCTGTGGGCCGACGGTCGTCACACGGAGATCCTGCCTCTCGGAACCACGGCCGAGGACGTCGCGGCCGGGGGCGACGGCAGGTCTGCGCCCAGCGTCCCGCGCCGGAGATCCGCCGGCAGGACTGAGCGAGGGAACCGAGGATCGCCTCAGCTGCCGTCTTGGTCCGGATGAACGTCGGCGGTCCTCGGCAGACGCTCCGGACCGGGCGGACCGGTCACGCCGAAGGGTATGTTCCGTGGCACGGGCAGCTGCTGCGCACTGACCAGGCGCAGGGCCGGCAATGCCTGTGCGGCGAGCGCCACGGCCAATGCGGCGACGATCGCCAGGACGCCGCTCCGCCCTTCCGCAGCCGGTGCCGAAGCGGCCGGTCGCCTCGCCATCGCTGTCCTCCATCAGCGTCCGCAGCGCGGCCGACCCGCTGCTGTCGGTGCCCGGCTCCGCGCCTGCGGAAGGCACCTGACCGGCTGTCCGCAGTTCGATTCGTCTCCCTGGGCAATCACCACTCCCCGGGCAATCACCACACGGGCTCGACCGGGCGGCGATGCGAAGGGCGTAGGTGGGTGGAGGGAAGGTGGAGAGAATGCTCCGGCTCGGGACGGCCGTGTTGCGACGCTCAGCAGGAGGTTCTGGGTCGGCGTGTCCCTCGGTGGGAGCGAGGGAGCGCTGTTTGAATTGTCATATGACCAAGCGTGGCGACGCGGATCTTTTCGGTAATCGATTTCTGACCATGCCGGCCCCCTCGGAGGCATTCCCCGAGGAAGGCATGTCCGCGACGGATGCGATGAGGCTGGTGGCTGTGGATCTCGCCATGGAGGGCGATCCGCAGCGGAACCTCGCCACATTCGTGACCACCTGGATGGAGCCGGAGGCGCAGCGGATCATCGCTGAGAATCTCCATCGGAATTTCATCGACCACGCGGAGTACCCCATTTCCGCTGAGATCGAGCAGCGTTGCGTGCGTATGCTCGCCGATCTCTTCAACGCTCCGGGCAGGACCGCCGGATGTCGGACCCAGGGTTCGTCCGAGGCGATCATGCTCGGGGCGCTGTCGCTGAAGTGGAAGTGGCGGCAGCGCCGGCAGGCGGCCAGTCTCCCGGCCGACCGGCCCAACCTGGTCTTCGGCGGGGACGTCCATGTCGTGTGGGAGAAGTTCTGCCGCTACTTCGACGTCGAGCCGCGGATCGTGCCGCTCGCCGAGGGCAAGTACACGATCGGCCCGGAGGACGTGGAGCCCCACGTCGACGAGAACACGATCGGTGTCGTGGCCGTCCTCGGCACCACGTTCACCGGCCACAAGGACGACGTCGTCGGGATCGACAAACTGCTGCGGGACATCCGCAAGGAGCGGGACCTCGACATTCCGATCCACGTGGACGGTGCCAGCGGGGCATTCGTGTGGCCGTTCCTGTACCCGGACTCGAAATGGGACTTCCGGCTGGAGCAGGTGCGTTCGATCAATGTCTCGGGACACAAATACGGCCTGGTCTACCCCGGCATTGGCTGGCTGGTCTTCCGCGAGGAATCCGACCTGGCCGGGGACCTCGTCTTCTACGAGAACTATCTGGGGAAGACCGACTCGACCTTCACGCTGAACTTCTCCACCGGCGCGTCGATGGTGCTCGCGCAGTACTACAACTTCGTCCGGCTCGGTCGCCAGGGCTACACGTACGTCATGAGGACGATGCAGGAGAACGCCCGCAAGCTGGCGGACAACCTGCACGCCAGCAGCCGTTTCGAAGTGATCGGGAGCGACCTCGAGCAGCTGCCGCTGGTCGCTTTCCGGCTCGCCGGGGACCACGCCTACGACGAGTCCGATGTCGCGTGGCAGCTCTCGGCCGAGCGCGGCTGGATGGTGCCGGCGTACACGCTCCCGCCCAACGCGGAGCGGGTGAAGATCATGCGGGCGCTGGTCAAGGAGACTCTGAGCCGTGAGCAGATCGACCGCCTGACCCAGGACATCGTCGACGCGTGCCGCACCCTGGACGACAAGGGGACGACCCACGGCAACGAGCGGGGCAAGGTCAAGCGCGGCACCGGCTACTGAGCTGCCGCTGTGCTCCACGTCTCACCCGCGGGTTGTCACACCGTGCGCGGGGCCGGTGTCTCCATGCCGAGTTCAAAACGGCGAGGGAGACATCATGAGCAAGAACGTCGAGGTGGTCGTGGTCGGCGGTGGGTACGGGGGCGTGACGGCGGCCAATCGTCTGGCGCGGCGTGACGGCGTGTCGGTGACCCTGGTCAATCGGCGTGCCGACTTCGTCGAGCGGATCCGGCTGCACCAGATGGTGACCGGCTCCGACGACGCGGTCGAGGGCTTCGGTGAGGTGCTGGGCGGGAACGTCCGGCTGGTGGTCGATGCCGCGACCCGGATCGACGCCGCCGAGCGGCGGGTGTCGCTGGCGGGCGGTGGCACGCTCACGTACGACTACCTCATCTACGCGGTGGGCAGCGGCGCAGCCGATCCCGGTGTCCTCGGAGCGGCGGAGTTCGCGTATTCGGTGTCGGACCTGGAGGGGGCGCAGCGGCTGCGGTCCGCGCTGGCCGCTGCGCCCGCGACGGATCCGGTGACCGTGGTCGGGGCCGGTCCGACCGGCCTGGAGACCGCTGCCGAGCTGGCGGAAGGCGGCCGTAAGGTCAGTCTGGTCTGCGGCGACGTGCTAGGCCCCTCCCTGCATGCCCGGGTCCGCCGCCCGGTCGCCCGCCGGCTCGCCGAGCTGGGTGTGACCGTCATCGAAGGTTCCCAGGCGCGCGTGACGGAGGTGACGCGCGATGCCGTACGCCTCGACGACGGCCGTGAGGTGTCCAGCGCGGTGACGATCTGGACCGCGGGGTTCCGCGTCCCGGACCTGGCCGCCCGCAGCGGGCTGCGTACCGACACCGAAGGCCGGCTGCTGACCGACGCGACGCTGACCAGCGTGGACGACGTGCGCATCGTCGCCGCCGGGGACGCGGCCGTGATGACGGACCGGCCGTTCCGGATGAGCTGCCAGGCCGCCGTGCAGCTGGGCGCGGGAGCCGCCGGCACGATCCTGCGCCGGATCGCGGGCAGGACACCCGGTCCGGTGCGGCTGCTGTTCGGCGGGCAGTGTCTGAGCCTCGGCCGGGACGCGGGCGTCACCCAGTTCTCCTACCCGGACGACAGGGTGAACGCGCTCCACATCAGCGGGCGGCTCGGCGCAGGCGTCAAGGAGTTCGCCTGCCGGTTCACTCTCAAGCAGCTGGCGTCCGGGGCACGCAAGGCCGGCGCCCGTACGTCGCAGGGCGGCGCCGACAGCCCGGAGCCGGGTCGGCCGGACCACCCCACGACACCGTCCGGCACCCGCCCCACGACACCGTCCGGCACCCGCCCCACGACACCGTCCGGCACCCGCCCCGCGGCCTAGGTGTGCTGTCCGGAGAGGTTGGTGACGCCCCTCATCCGGCCGGACCGAACGACGGGTACGGCCGAATGAGGGACCGGCCGGAGCCGTACCCGGCCGGGTACATGTCCACGGCCCGTCCCTCGCACCCGCGGCCCACCACGAGAGAGCGAAACGCACCACATGAACGACCACGTCGGCGACCCCGCGACCGAGGCGTTCGTCGCCCACCGCAACCTGCTGTTCACCGTCGCCTACGAGATGCTCGGATCGGCCGCCGACGCCGAGGACGTGCTTCAGGAGACCTGGCTGAGATGGGTCAAGGTCGACCTGGCGCAAGTGCAGGACCAGCGCGCCTACCTGGTGCGGACCACGACCCGGCAGGCCCTCAACCGGCTGCGGAGCCTCAAGCGGCGCAAGGAGGCCTACGTGGGGCCGTGGCTGCCCGAGCCGTTGCTCACCGCGCCGGACGTGGCCGAGGACGTCGAGCTGTCCGAGAACCTGTCGCTGGCGCTGATGTTCATCCTCGAGACGCTCTCACCGACCGAACGCGCCGTCTTCGTGCTGCGCGAGGTCTTCGACTTCGGCTACGACGACATCGCGGCCGCGATCGGCAAGAGCGCCGCCGCCGCACGCCAGATCGCCCACCGTGCCCGCCGGCACGTCGACGCCCGCCGGCCGCGCACCCCGGCCTCCCCGGATGAGGCCCGGGCGGCGCTGGAATCGTTCCAGCGCGCGCTCGCGACGGGGGACCTGCAAGGACTGCTCGACGTCCTCGCCCCGGACGTCGTCTTCGTCAGCGACGGCGGCGGGTTCAAGCTGGCCGCCCTGCAACCGGTCGTCGGCGCGGACAAGGTGCTGCGCTACATGGCCGGCAGCGCCGACAAGGCCGGCGGCGTCCTCACCGGCGAGCCCACGACGGTCAACGGCAACCCCGGCCTCCTCCTGCGCCTGGACGGCATGATCGACGGCGTGCTGGCCTTCCGCGTGGAGAACGCCCGCGTCACCGGCCTCTACTACGTCCGCAACCCCGAAAAACTCACCCGCGTCGAGTCCGAGACCTCCCTGACCTCCCGCTGAGCGCCCCCAAGGTGCTCCTCGCCCGGCTGGCCTTGTCCGGCTGGTGGGGTGGCCGTCGGCTTTCTAGCGTGGCGGTGAGGCGTACGAAGGAGGCGCGGATGACGCCGAGTGAGCCGCCCGCGGGGGAGCCGCCGAGTGGGCCTCGGTGGGAGCGTCCCCCCGAGGGGCCGCCGCCACCGGGAGGGTGGGCGCGGCCGCCTGCCGGTCCGCCGCAGGGGAAGCAGCGGAGTCGTGGATGTATCTGGGGGTGCGTCGGGGCTCTGGCGGCCGTGGTCGTCATCGTCGTGATCGTGGTCGTCCTCGTCGTGGTCGCAGCGAATGACGACACCGACCATCCGCCGTCGGACGACGTCAGGATCACGTCGTGCACGGTCGACTCGGCGACGCGGCAGGCGACGGCGAGGGTGGAGATCCACAACCACAGTTCGAAGGCGTCGATGTACGGCGTGAGCGTCGAGTTCGTCGCCGCGAACGGGACACGGGTGTCGGAGGGCGGCACTCTGTCCTCGACCGTGGCGCCGGGGCAGACCGTGCGGACCGAGGTCGGAGGCGCGGACCGGGTCGCGCAGAAGGTGACGTGCAAGGTGACGGACGTGACCCGGGTTGCGAGCTGACGGGCGATGACCACCGGGACAGGCACGGCCGAGGGATCGGCGGGGACCCGGCTCGTCCTGTGGACGCTCGCGGCCGGTCAGTTCCTGATGGCGCTCGACAGCTCCGTCATGAACGTCTCCATCGCGGCGGTGGCCGACGACGTGGGCACGACGGTGACCGGGATCCAGGGCGCCATCACGGCGTACACGCTGGTGATGGCGATGTTCATGATCCCGGGCGGCAAGGTCGGGGCGCTGATCGGCCGCAGACACGCCTTCACGATCGGCTGCTGCATCTACGGCTGCGGCTCCCTCACCACGTCGCTCGCGCCGAACCTGCCGGTGCTGCTGCTCGGCTGGTCCTTTCTGGAGGGTATCGGGGCGGCACTGATCCTGCCCGCGATCGTGGCGCTCGTCGCCGGCAACTTCCCGGCCGAGCGACGTCCGGCCGCCTACGGACTCGTCGCGGCGGCGGGCGCCGTGGCCATCGCGCTCGGGCCGCTCATCGGGGGTCTGGCCACGACGTATCTGTCGTGGCGCTGGGTCTTCGCCGGTGAGGTCCTGGTGGTGCTCGGCATTCTGGTGCTCGCCCGCCGCATCTCCGACGTCGTGGGCGGCGAGCGCCCGCGCATCGACCTCGTCGGCGCCGTACTGTGCGCCCTCGGGCTCGGGTCCTTCGTCTACGGCGTCCTGCGCTCGGACGAGTGGGGCTGGTTCCGGCCGAAGCCCGACGCGCCCGCCTGGCTCGGCATCTCGCCGGTCGTGTGGCTGATGCTGGCGGGCGTGCTGCTGGTATGGCTCTTCCTCGCCTGGGAGGCCCGGATGATGGAGCGGCACAGGGATCCGCTCATCGACCCGGCGCTGCTGCGCAACAGGCAGTTCACCGGCGGTCTGACCATGTTCTTCTTCCAGTACCTGGTTCTGATGGGCGTGTTCTTCGTCGTACCCCTGTATCTGTCGATCGCGCTGGGCCTGTCCGCGCTGGAGACCGGTGCCCGCCTGCTGCCGCTCTCCCTGACCCTGCTGGCGGCCGCGACCCTGATCCCCCGTTTCCTGCCGGACGTCTCGCCGAGGCGGGTGGTCAGGCTCGGGATCCTCGCGTTGCTCGCCGGCGCGGTGGTCCTGATGGCCGCGCTGGACGCGGACGCCGGCGCGGAGATCGTGACGATCCCGTTCCTGCTGGTCGGGCTGGGCACGGGCGCGCTGGCGTCGCAGCTGGGGTCGGTGACCGTCTCGGCGGTGCCGGACGAGCGCAGCGCGGAGGTCGGCGGCATCCAGAACGCCGTCACCAACCTCGGTTCCTCGATCGGTACGGCACTCGCCGGGTCGATCCTGATCGCCGTGCTCGCCTCCTCCTTCCTGGCCAGCCTCGAACAGAATCCGGCGATCCCCGCCGAGGTCGAGAACCGGGCGGCCGTCGAGATCCAGGACGGTGTGACGTTCCTGTCGGACGCTCAGCTGAAGTCGGCTCTCGACGAGGCGGGCGTCGACGACGAGGTGGCTCAGGCCGCTCTGGATGCCAACGCCGACGCCCGGCTCGACGGTCTGCGCGCCGCGCTCGCGGTCCTCGCGTTCGCCTGCGCCCTGGCGATGTTCTTCACGTCGCGGATCCCGACGACCCAGCCACGCTCCCCGTAGCCACGACCCAGCCACGCTCCCCGTAGCCACGACCGGGCCAGGCTCTACGTAGCCACGACCGGGCCAGGCTCTACGTAGCCACGACCGGGCCAGGCTCCACGTAGCCACGACCCGGCCAGGCTCTACGTAGCCACGCTCCACATGGTCACGACCCGGCCCTTCTCCACGCGGCCAAGGGCCCGTCCGGCTCGACGCGCGCGGCAGCGGGACGACGCCTACGCTGGAGTGGCAACCGCCGGACACCCAGGGGCGATTCCCACGTGGAGCGGGTGGGTGCGGTTCCACTCCCTACAGCACCGGAAGGCGGGCTCCGTCATGGCCACTGCATCCGAGACTCCCGTGCTCGACACGATCGCCGCGATGACGATCGATTCCCTTGAGCACTGCAACATGGACGAGCGCACGCTCATCCTCTCCCGCATCGCCGCGCTCGTGGCCATGGACGCACCCACGATCTCCTACATGGCCCACATCAACCCCGCGATCAGGGCCGAGTTCACCGTCGAGAACCTGCAGGACCTGCTCGTCGCGATCGCCCCCGTCGTGGGGACCGCGCGCGTGATGTCGGCCGCGGGTCACATCGCCGAGGCGTTCGGTGTGACGCTGGCGATGGCCGAGAGCGAGGCCGAAGCCATCGCTCAGGCGGAGGCCCAGAGCCGCAGCGGCTCCTGAGCACGCACGACCGCAGTTCGGCGGGTCTGCCGGTGGCGGTGCGGCGAGAGGGGGTGCCGGCGTCGCGCGGCAGGCGCCACTTTCGCAACAGGCCCCAGGCGCACCCTCGTGCCGGGTTCGACCCGCAGGTGCTCGATGCGGTCCGCTGTCCGTGCGGCCCTGTCGTCGCCCATCGCCACCTGGCCCTTCTCCGTCCGCCCCGCGGCAATGCCACCGGCCGTCCCCACAGCCGGCCGGGAAAGGGGTTCCCCCGCTTCACCCTCAGGGCGGAGAGCGTCATGACGCCCAGCGACGTGACGTTCTCGGGCTGCCGAACGGGGGAGCACCGGGTGCGCACGGGTGGGGTGCGTTCGAGCCTGGTGCCATGAGCATTCGCCCCTGGGTCGTCGTCGAGGCGCCGGACAGCCGCGGGCTTCGCCGGGTGACCAGGGGCAGCGAGACGGTGGGCAGCGCCTGGTCGCCGGGCGCCCTGCGCCGCATACTGCGGCGGCTCGACTTCCCGGACGACGTCGACCTGGACGACCCGGCCTCCATCTGCTGGCGCGGAGGCGACAGCCGTACGTGGCCCGACCGCCCGTGGCGAAGACGCGCGACCCTCGTCGTGATGACGGTCGGACTGCTGGCCTCCATGGTGCTCAGCGCGATGGTCGGCTGGCCGGACGCCGCAGGGGCGCTCACCTTCGCCCAGCGCATGACCGGGGGCCTCTTCGTGCTGACGGGCCTGGTGCAGGGCGTGGCCGCGGCGCTGGCGCTCGACTACTGGGGGAGACGGCAGTTCAGGATGTCCGGGGCGGTCGTCCTGCTCGGGGTGCTCATCGCGCTGGCCACGGACAGCCTGCTGCTCTTCATGTGGCTGGAGGAGACGGAGTACACGCCGTACCTGCTGCTGTTCCTGCCGCTGTGGTGCTGGGCCGTGTGGGCGCTCGTGGTCCTGGTGCGGGAGGACTGCTGGAAGGGAGTGCCGCGACCGAAGAGGTTCGCGGCCGGCGTGGTCGTCACCGCACTCCTGACCGGAGTGAGCCTGGCGTACTCGACGATGTACCAGCCGACGGCGGCCCCCATGCACCTGTCCTTGAAGGCGAGGTTCGGGGCGGCGCGGGCGGATCGGGAAGCGCCGTTCGTCCATGTTCCGCTGTCGCTCCACGTGCAGAACACCGGAAAGATTCCGGTCTACGTCACCAATGACATCTACACGGTCCGTGGCAGAGGTGCCAAGTACTTCGAATTCACCGGAAGCGAGGACGTGTTGCGGGAATGGCGGGAGAGCGCGGGAAAGGGGAGTGCGCTCGGGGACGTGGAACGGTACGCCGGCGACCTCAGGAGAACCGTCATCAGCAGCAGTCATGTCTACGGGCCCGGCAAATGGCTCGAAGTCGGGCAGCAGTACTCCGTCGAGCACGTGTTTCAAATTCCCGAGGACGCGGTCTACGGGACCGTCGCCGTGACCATGCAGGTCTCCTATATGCGGAAGGACCGCGGGAAGCTGGATGTGGACGAGTTCAAGAATCCTCACTACACGTGGCACGAGAGCGAGGAGGGCTTCTACTGTCCATGGGAGAGATGCGGGCAACAGCTCGTCTACAGCGGGCGTGTTCGTCACAACAACAACCTCATCAACGTGACGCGCAAGCCGCGCTTCGTGTGGGCGACCTGGGCGCCGGGGAGCGCGCCCGTCACCTCTGTGTCGTCGCTCTCGCGCTGGGACAGGACGGGTTCGCTGAGGGAAGTGAGAAGGGAGCTGGACCGGTACGGCGCTGCGAGCATTCGGGCCGACGCGGAGATTTCCGTCGCGGAACTGCTGAGAGCCGCCGGTCTGTGACGACGGCCCTCGCGCCCTACCAGTCGTCGGGCGCGACCCAGTCCCCGGCCGAGATGCCCTGCTCGTCCAGATAGGTGGCCGTCCGCTTGCAGTGGGCCGCGGGCTCTCCTCCGACGGTCGTGGGCAGGTCGTTCGCCGGCAGGACGTCGGCGAGGCCGACGATGAGCCTGGCGACCTGGAAGGGAGCGTGGGCGTGCTCGTCGTTGCTCAACTGGGCGCGGACATCGAGCACGTCATTTCCCTCATCGCTGGCCTTCCAGAAATCCTTGACACCCGCGGTCTCCCAGCTCCGCGGAGTCACGTCCTTCAGTCCGTCCGAAATCTCGCCCTCGGGAACGTTGTTGAATATGGCGTTGGTGCATACTTCGGCGGCCTTTCCGAGAGAGGCCTCCGGCTGTTCCTGGGACGAGGCGACTTTCTTCTGCTCATCCTCCATGCGGGCGATCTGCTTGCTCATCTCGTGCCGGGCCTCGGCCCGCTCCTGAGGTGAGGACTCAGGGTCGCTCGCCGCCCTCATCTGGCGGCCGGCCTGCGTTATCGCAGCCGCGAACGCCACCCGCCGCTCGCTGGACATGGGCAGGTTGTGGAAATCGCTCACGGCCAGACTCATCCCCTGCGAGCCACGGCCCGTATTTCCCCCGCCGCGACTCTGCGCCGCCGTGTAGTTCACGTTCACGATGTCCTTCAGTTGCTGCGGCCCCAGGGTCGCGGGCGCCTTGGGACCGCCGAAACCCTTCAGGACGACGGTCGTCCGGTCCGCGACGAGGAAGACCCTCGACCGGTCCTCGGCCGGCACGTCCGGCTCCAGGCCCACCTCCAGCGTGGCCGTCACCTGTTTCACGAGCCCGGTAAGCCGATCCCTCAACCCGCCCGGTGTGCTGTCATCGGTGATGACCGCCAGGGCCGAGGCCAGCGCCTGCGCGCTTTCGGTGACCGCTTCCCGGTCCTGGGGTGTCGTATCCGGGTCGACAACCTCCTGGAGCGTGGCGGTCAGCGAGTCGACGGACGACGTGAGTTCCCCGGGTACGTCCGCGCGCCTCTCCATGAGAGTCGCCGTCACATCGGCGACCGCTTGCTTCTGTTCGGCAGGGGGTTCGGTCGTCTCCTCGTCCCCGGTTTCGGTACCTGACGACTCTTCGCTGTGCGTCGTGTCACCCGAACTCGTTGTCCCGGTCGTGGGCTCGGTGGGCGTGGCGGTCGGCGGCGTAGGAGTGGGAGTGCCCGTGGTCGGGCCGGGCGGCGTAGGCGTCGGTGAAGGAGGTGAAGGGGTGGACGGCGCGGGTGACGTCGCCCGGGCGGGCGCGTCCGGCCCGGCCGCTCCGGGCGTCTGTTGCGCCGCCATCGCCGTCGTCACACCCGCGGGCAACGCGAGTGCCGCGGCCAGGACGGATGCGTGAACCCTGTGGAAGGCATGTCGCCGAGTGGTTCTGGCCATGATGGTTCCCGATGCGCTCTGCGCGGTACCGCATCAACTGTTGGCCGGCCCCGGTCCTCTCCCGTCCACTGTTCACCTCCTGCGCACATCGCGCAATGCGAACGCCCGGCCCCGGACCGGGTGTTGCGCCGGGGGCGCCGGAGGCCCAAATAGTTGTGGAGTGCAATTGGATCCGGAAGGGCCACTCCGGCGTCTACACGGACATGGACCTTGAGAAGCCACCGGCTCGGCAGCAGCACCAGGCGCCCGAGGGGTGTCTTGCCGTCGCGATCCGGGTGCCCGTGCGGATCGTCGTGCTCGTGCTGGTCGTGCCGGTGCGGATGGCGTGGGACGCCCTCGTCGTCGCCGGGCGCTTCCTGAACGACACCGTGCTCCGGCCGGTGGGCCGGGCGCTGCTGTGGCTCGGCCGGGCCGTGTTCGTGTGGCCGTTCGTGGCGCTGTGGCGGTACGCCGTGGTGCCGGTCGCCAAGGGCCTCGCCTGGCTCGGGAACGTGCTCCTCGTCATACCCCTGGTGTGGCTGTACCGGTACGTGCTGACTCCGGTCGGGCACGCGTGCGCGTGGGTCGCGCGCGGGACCGGCGCGGCGCTGACATGGCTGTACGCGCGCGTGCTCACGCCCCTCGGGCACGCCGTGCTGTGGGTCCTCAAGGGGCTCGGCGCGGTGCTCGCCGCCATCGGGCTCGGGGTGTTCGGCGCGGTCGCCCGGCTGGCGCGGTACCTCCTCGTCGTACCCGCCCTGTGGCTGT
Organism: Streptomyces sp. bgisy027; assembly: GCF_057710365.1. Taxonomy (NCBI): domain Bacteria; kingdom Bacillati; phylum Actinomycetota; class Actinomycetes; order Kitasatosporales; family Streptomycetaceae; genus Streptomyces; species Streptomyces sp. bgisy027. The sequence goes on along the minus strand of NZ_JBYIVZ010000002.1, from coordinate 6,040 downwards.
ACGAGTGGGTCCTCACACCGGTCGGCCATGCCCTCGCCTGGTGCGCGAAGGGCGTCGCGTGGCTCGTGAGCACCGTCGCCACCGGCATCGGCATCGCGCTGTACTGGATCGCGCGCGTGCTGCTCGTACTGCCCGCGCTGGCCCTGTACCGGTGGGTCCTCACCCCCGCCGGCCGGGTGCTCACCGTCGTCGGCAGGGAGATCCGGGACGCCCTCGGGCACGCCTGGCGGATCGCCGGCCACATCTCGCTCGCCGTCGGCCGGTTCCTCGCGAGCGTCCTGCGGTGGGCCTTCGTCGAGCCGGTGCGCTGGGTGTACCGCTCGGTCCTCACGCCCGTCGGGCACGTCGTGCGGGACGCGGTGCTGCGGCCCGTCGCCGAGGCGGCGCGCAGCGTGGGCCGGGCCACCCGGCAGGCCCTCGCCTCCGCCCGGGAGTCCGTACGACAGGCGCGCGCCGACTTCCGTCGCATGCTGTTCGGGGAGTCCCGGGAGCGTGAAGCCGTGCCCGTGCGGGAACCGCGGGGCCGCGAGACACGTACTCTTGGTAGGAGTACGACCGCTCTCACGAAGGACTGAACGACACTGGGCAAGCGACAGCCCGAAGGCCCGCCGCCCGCACCCGCGGTGCAGCGCATCCGACTGCGCTACACCAAGCGCGGCCGCCTCCGGTTCACCAGCCACCGTGACTTCCAGCGCGCCTTCGAGCGTGCGCTGCGCCGTGCCGAGGTGCCGATGGCGTACTCGGCGGGGTTCACGCCGCATCCGAAGGTGTCGTACGCCAATGCCGCACCCACCGGCACGGGCAGTGAGGCGGAGTATCTGGAGATCGCCCTCACCGAGGCGCGTGATCCGGAGCAGCTGAGAGCGCTCCTCGACGAGTCGCTGCCCACCGGGCTCGACATCGTGGACGCGGTCGAGGCCCGGGTCTCCGGGCTCGCCGACCGCCTCACGGCGTCCGTCTGGGAGCTGCGGCTCGACGGTGTGGACCCGGCCGGCGCCGCGCGAGCGGTAGCCGCCTTCGACGCCGCCGAGTCCGTCGAGGTCCAGCGCATGACCAAGAACGGCGTGCGCACCTTCGACGCCCGCCCCGCGGTCGTCGAACTGACAAGCTCCGACGCGACAGCCGCGACAGCCGCGACAGCCGCGACAGCCGCGTCAGGCGCATCGGACACAACAGAAACGCACAGTTCCCAGGCTGATAGGCCGACCGACCAGCCCTGTGCGATACTGCGGCTGGTTGTTCGGCACGTGACGCCTGCCGTACGACCCGACGACGTCCTGTCCGGTCTCCGCGCCGTGGCCGACCTGGCGCCGCCGGTCCCCGCAGCGGTGACCAGGCTGGCGCAGGGGCTGTTCGATGAAGAGACCGGCACGGTGACCGACCCGCTCGCGCCCGACCGCGAGGCAGCGACGGCCCCAGCCAAGGCCGAGCCCGCTGCCGCCGCGACGGCGCCGGCGTAAGGAAGGTTCCGCGCAGGGACGTACGTCGAAGCGCAGCCCTCGTACTCGGGAGCCACCTGGGTCGGGCAGCGCACCGACCAGAAGACTTTCGCCAGGCCGTACGCATGAGGTGTACGGAACCGGCGAGACAGGACACAGAGAGCTCCCGTGCGGCGCCCGCGCCCCGGACGGCGGCAGTCGCGCACCGCGCGAGCCGCGGACGTCACCGGCATGCCGCCGGACCAGGCGCGGCGCCCGGGAGCCTGACGGGAGAAACGCCCGCATGCTCGAACCGACCGAACCCACCGAGGGTTCCGAACTGAACACTCCCAGCGACACCCTGCCGCCGCGCCGTCGGCGTCGTGCGGCGTCCCGCCCGGCGGGACCGCCCGTGGCCGCCACCGAGGCGCAGCCCGCGGAGGTTGTGGAGCCGGCCATACCGGTCGCGGATGCCGCCGATGTCGCGGCCGTGACCGAAGAGGCCGAGAAGCCCGAGAAGCCCGAGAAGCCCGAGGAGAACATCGAGGCCGTCGAGGCCGAGGTGACTCCCGAGGCCACCGAGGACGAAGAGACCGAGCAGTCCGAGGAGACGACGCAGGCCGCATCCACCGGTCGTCCGCGTCGCCGGGCCGTGCGCCGTGCCTCCGCGCCCGCCGGGGCGCCCGAGGCCGTCGAAGCCGCCGAGACCGTCGTTCCCGTGACGCCCGCCGCGCCGGTCACCGAGGAAGCGACCCCGGCCGCCGCCGCGGAGAGCGCCGAGGCGCCCGCGCCCCGTACGCGTCGCCGTGCCGTGCGCCGCGCGTCGGCACCCGCCGGCGCCCCTGCGCCCGTCGAGGCGGCCGAGCCCGCTGCCGCTGAGACCACCGCCGCTGTCGAGGCGCCCGCCGCCGTCGAGACCGCCGAGCCCGCGGAGGTGGCCGAGGAGGCCGCTCCGCGTCGCACGCGTCGCCGTGCCACGCGTCGGGTGTCCGCGCCCGCCGGTGCTCCGGACGCTGCCGAGGCCGCCGTCGAGACGGAGGTGCCCGAGACCCCCGCCGCTGTCGAGACCGCCGAGCCCGTGGAGGCCGCCGAGGAGGCCGCCCCGCGTCGCACGCGTCGCCGTGCCACCCGGCGCGTGACCGAGGAGGCCCCCGTCGAGACGCCCGAGTCCACCGAGAAGCCGGTGACGGCGGAGACCCCCGAGGTCGCCGAGACCGCTGCCGCGGAGGCTCCCGCCGAGACCGGTGAGCAGACCGGGCCCCGGCGCCGTCGCCGGGTCGTCCGTGGCGCCGCCACCGGGTTCGCCGAGCCCGCAAGGGCCGCCGCGGCGAAGGCCGAGCAGTCCGAGCAGGACACCGAGGACGCACCGCGCCCGGCGCGGCCCTCCGTGGCCGTGTTCCAGGCGCCCGTGTTCACCGAGCCCCAGTTCCAGACGCCCGAGCGCGCCGCCGCCCAGGCCGCCGCCGCGGAGGCGGAGACCGAGGACGCCGAGGAGTCCCCGGAGGAGCAGGCCGGCGCGTCCAGGCGCCGTCGCCGGCGCCGCAGCGGCGGAGTCGCCGAGGAGACCGAGACCCAGGTCGCCGAGACCACCGCCGAGAACGAGACCGAGGAAGCCGAAGAGGGCGCCGAGGACATCGCCGACGGTGAGGAGACCGAGGAGACCGGGTCCCGTCGCCGTCGCCGGCGTGGCGGCCGGCGCCGTCGTCGCGGCGAGACGTCTGACTCGGACGCCGAGGGCGACGACACCGACGAGGCCGCCGCGGCGCAGGCCGAGCAGGACGCCGAGGACACCGCCGAGCAGGAGGAAGAGGACGCCGAGGACGGCCGCGCCGACGACGGCTCCGGGTCCAGTTCCTCCAGCCGTCGCCGTCGGCGCCGTCGGCGTCGCGCCGGTGACTCCTCCGTGGACAGCGAGCCCGGCGACGGCGACCCCGAGCGCACCGTCGTCAAGGTCCGCGAGCCCCGCCCGAAGGCCGAGCCGTCCGACGAGGTGCAGTCCATCAAGGGCTCCACCCGCCTGGAGGCCAAGAAGCAGCGCCGCCGCGAAGGCCGTGAGCAGGGCCGCCGCCGGGTGCCGATCATCACCGAGGCCGAGTTCCTGGCCCGTCGTGAGGCCGTCGAGCGCGTCATGGTGGTCCGCCAGCACGGCGACCGCACGCAGATCGGCGTCCTCGAGGACAACGTGCTCGTCGAGCACTACGTCAACAAGGAGCAGTCGACCTCGTACGTCGGCAACGTCTACCTGGGCAAGGTCCAGAACGTGCTGCCGTCGATGGAGGCCGCCTTCATCGACATCGGCAAGGGCCGCAACGCCGTGCTCTACGCCGGTGAGGTCAACTTCGAGGCGCTGGGCATGGCCAACGGCCCGCGCCGTATCGAGTCCGCCCTGAAGTCCGGCCAGTCGGTCCTCGTCCAGGTGACGAAGGACCCGATCGGCCACAAGGGCGCCCGTCTGACCAGCCAGGTCTCCCTGCCGGGCCGCTACCTCGTGTACGTCCCCGAGGGCTCGATGACCGGCATCAGCCGCAAGCTGCCCGACACCGAGCGGGCCCGGCTGAAGACGATCCTCAAGAAGATCGTCCCCGAGGACGCGGGCGTCATCGTGCGCACCGCCGCCGAGGGCGCCAGCGAGGACGAGCTGCGCCGCGACGTCGAGCGCCTCCAGGCGCAGTGGGAAGAGATCCAGAAGAAGGCCAAGAACGGCAACGCCCCGACGCTGCTGTACGGCGAGCCGGACATGACCGTCCGGGTCGTCCGCGACATCTTCAACGAGGACTTCTCCAAGGTCGTCGTCAGCGGTGACGACGCCTGGTCGACGATCCACGGGTACGTCTCGCACGTCGCCCCGGACCTGGCCGAGCGGCTCTCGAAGTGGACCTCCGAGGTCGACGTCTTCGCCACGTACCGGATCGACGAGCAGCTCGCCAAGGCGCTGGACCGCAAGGTCTGGCTGCCCAGCGGCGGTTCGCTGGTGATCGACCGGACCGAGGCGATGGTCGTCGTCGACGTCAACACCGGCAAGTTCACCGGCCAGGGCGGCAACCTCGAGGAGACCGTCACCAGGAACAACCTGGAGGCGGCCGAGGAGATCGTCCGCCAGCTGCGGCTGCGCGACCTCGGCGGCATCATCGTCATCGACTTCATCGACATGGTGCTGGAGTCCAACCGGGACCTGGTGCTGCGGCGCCTGCTGGAGTGCCTGGGCCGGGACCGGACCAAGCACCAGGTCGCCGAGGTGACCTCGCTCGGCCTGGTGCAGATGACCCGCAAGCGGGTCGGCCAGGGCCTGCTGGAGTCCTTCTCCGAGACCTGCGTCCACTGCAACGGCCGCGGCGTCATCGTGCACATGGAGCAGCCGGCGTCCGCCGGCGGTGGCGGCGGCAAGCGCAAGAAGCGCGCGCGTGCCGGTGCCGGTCCCGAGCACGTCCACGAGGCGTCCGTCGCCACCGAGCCGGCCGAGACGGCCGAGGAGGAGGCGGAGACCGAGGCCGAGGTCGCGGCCGAGGCCGCCGAGCCCGCCGCGCTGCCCGAGCCGGCGTTCGCGCCCGACGAGGAGCTGTACAGCAGCGTCGCCGAGGCGGAGGCCGCCGCGCGCGGTGGTCGTTCGCGGCGCCGCGGGGGCCGTCGGGTGTCGGCTCCGGCGGGCGCACCGAAGAAGGCCGAGGCGGTGCCCACCGCTCAGGACGTGACCGTCGCCGAGGAGATCGAACGTCCGGTCCGGCCGGAGCCGGCCGCGGCGGCCAAGGCCGAGCCGACGGCGGTCGAGGACGCGGTCGTGCAGACCGAGGCCCCGGCCGCCGAGGAGGCCGCGCCCAAGGGCCGTACACGGCGTCGCGCCACCCGCAAGGTGTCCGCGCCCGCCGGGTCGCCCGCGGGGGCCGAGGCCACCGTCGTGACGGTCGCCGAGACGGTTGCCGCAACGCCCGAACCGGTCGCGGAGACCCCGGCCGGGGAAGCTGCCGCCGAGCCGGTCGCCGAGAGCGCCGCCCCGGCCCGTCCGCGCCGCCGTGCCGTGCGCAAGGCCACCGCGCCCAGCGCGTCCGACGAGGCGGCCGTCCTGGTCGTCCCGGCGGGTGAGGCCGCTGCCGTGCCCGCCGCCGAGGCGCAGGCCCCGGCCGCGCAGGAGGGCGTCGAGGAGGCCGCTCCGGCCAAGAAGACGGCCCGTAAGACGGCCAAGAAGGCGACGGCGAAGAAGGCCGCCACCAAGAAGACCGCGGCCAAGAAGACGGTCGCCAAGAAGGCGACGGCCAAGAAGGCGACAGCCAAGAAGGCGGCGAAGACCGCCAAGACGGCCGCGGCCAAGGCGACGGCGAAGAAGACCGTGACGGCGGCCCAGAAGCTCCACTCGGCCGTGGCCGAAGGCAGCTGAAAGTCCCCGTCTACGCTGTGGTCCTGTCCGCAACGGGCAGGACCACACCAGTTCTGTCGCCGAGAGACAGCACCATCCCCGACTCCATGGAATCCGGGGAACGTAAGGAGACAACCGCGATGATAGGCCTCGTACTTGCGGCCGGCGCCGGACGGCGTCTGCGCCCCTACACCGATACGCTCCCCAAAGCGCTGGTGCCCGTGGGGGCGGAGGAAGGGCCGGATGCTGTGACCGTCCTGGACCTGACGCTCGG